>NZ_JBCGDP010000007.1:0-216019 GCF_038739875.1 Flavobacterium polysaccharolyticum | reverse complement strand
AATATATTCTTCGCAAACCTTACGTTTGAATTCCTCCGAATAATTAGAATAACGTTTTGTAGTGTTTGTTCCTGCACGATTGATCATAAATTTACATTTTTATGTAAACTTATTTCAGGACAAGACAGAACTTAAATGATTTACTACTTTGCGAACTTTGCGCTTCCTTTGTGACCTTTGCGTTTAATTTTTGGCCACGGATATGCGGATGAAACGGATTTTCAATAGAACTTAAATGATTTACTCCTTTGCGAGCTTTGCGCTTTCTTTGTGACCTTTGCGGTTAATTTTTGGCCACGGATGAAACGGATTAAACGGATTTTCAGCAGAACTTAAATGACCTTAAATGCCTTAGATGGTTTACTACTTTGCGAACCTTGCGCTTGTTTGTGACCTTTGCGGTTAAACTACACAACGTTTTTAATTACAAAACTTCAATGACTTATTTGTTTCAAAATTTAAAACAAATTAATACAACCCTCTCGCCACTCGATATGTATTAGCGTGCGCCTCGATTATGGTTTTAATCGCTGGGGAATAACCGCCACCCATACTCACTTGTACAGGAATTCCAAATGATTTACAAAGAGATAAAACATAGCTATCTCGAGCTTTGCAGCCTTCTAAAGTACACCCTAATTTTCCTAATTTGTCCGTACCCAAAATATCCACACCCGCTAAGTAAAACACAAAATCGGGACGATGGATGTTCAGTAATTCTGGAAGTGTTTCTTGCAGAATGGTCAAATAAGTTGAATCATCCGTTTTGTCTGGCAAAGGGATATCGTAATCTGAAGTTTCTTTTCGAAAAGGATAATTACTTTGACCGTGCATCGAAAAAGTAATGACCTCAGCATTATTTTGAAAGATTTCGGCTGTGCCATTTCCTTGATGTACATCGAGATCAACGATGAAGATTTTTTGGCACTTCTTCTGATCAATGAGGTACTGAGCTGCAATTGCTTGATCGTTGAGCAAACAAAAAGCTTCTCCTCTGTCCGAGAATGCATGATGGGTTCCACCAGCAATGTTAAAAGCGATGCCGTATTCCAACGCGTGATTACAACCAGCTACCGTGCCTTGTGCAATACGCAACTCTCGCTCGACTAACGCTGCAGAAAGAGGAAATCCGATACTACGAATGGCTTTAGCATCGAGGGTTAATTCGGTAAGAGCCTTAACATAACTTGTACTATGTACTGCGTGCACCAAAGATAAATCGATAATATCAGGAGAATAGAAATCTGTGAACTCAGCGGTTCCTTCATGAAGTAATTGCTTGGGAAGCAGTTCGTATTTGAGCATCGGAAAACGATGCCCTTCAGGTAAAGGGTGGTTGTAAATGGGATGATTGGCAATAAAAAACATAAAACACACAGTTGAGTGTGCAATGTAATAGCAATTTTAGAATTACGCTACTTTTTTAATCAAATCAAACATAGGACAACGACCACAACGTTTGTTTTCGCCTTTCTCGTATTTTCCGCAACATTTTGACTTGCAGTTTTCGGCAACTTTGATTTTCGCCAAAAGTGCTTTCTTCTTTTGGTCTTTCTTTTCTTTTTTGCCTTTCTTGTTGTCCTTTTCTTTGTCTTTCTTGCTCATAAGTTTGAGTCTTTTTATCGAAGACAAATATATGTTGTTTTTATCTATTCTAAATAAACTTTAACATAAAAAAGCATATGACTGTCCATAACTCATACCAAATAGTCAAAATACTTAATTCACTTCGCGTCTCTACGCCTTTTCTTGAAATTGAACTCGTAAAGACACAGAGTCGCAAAGAAAGGAATGAATCTAGCTTAAAATAGTTGAAAATTAATTTACGCTATGAAATAGTACTAAGCAAACAAAATAGTGTCATACTCTATATTGATTTCTCGCAAAGCCGCAAAGAAAGCTCTGTGAATACTGTTTTTTAGCGTCTTAGCGAGAATGTTGTTTGGTAAATTGCCAGCAACTTAATTGCGGATAGTCCTAAAAAAGCATAAAAAAACCCGAATAAAGTATTCGGGTTAAAAGTTGTAAAGAAGTATTACTTGGTTGCAGCAGCTGCGGCAGCACTTGCAACAGCAGCTTGCTGTATATCGCGATCAAATAAATACAGCCCTCCTTTATCATCACCAATCAAATTGATTTTATCCAAAATAGATTTAGCTGTAGCTTCTTCTTCAATTTGTTCAGCTACATACCATTGCAAGAAATTGTGCGTGGCATAATCTTTTTCTGCAAAAGTTATATGCACTAATTCGTTAATCGAATTAGAAACAAATATTTCATGATTGTACAATTCCTCAAACATACCTTTGAACGTGTCGTAACTCGTTTTCGGTGCTTTTAAATCGGTAATATGAGCGTGTCCGCCACGTTCATTTACATACTTAATCAGTTTCAACATATGAGCACGTTCTTCATCAGACTGAGCATACATAAATTGTGCAATTCCCTCTAGACCATTGACTTCGGCCCAACAAGCCATTGACAAATATATTTGAGAAGACTCTGCTTCAATGCGAATTTGATTATTTAGTGCGACTTCAATATTTTTAGACAACATAGTTTTCTTTTTTTAAGTTAGTGACAATTTTAAAAATCGGATTTAGGGAAATACTAAATTAACAATTAGTACAGAATTGCAAAGATAAAATATTAAAAACCATCATAAAATTTCTGCATCACAAATTCTTTCAACTTGGTATTATAATATCCATTAATGTAATAATTCTTATGTCTAAAAGTACTTTGCAAAACAGCTTGAGGATTTTCATAAGAAAACTGACCTATAAAATCGGTGGCCAAAGGTTCGGGTTTTGAGTTGATATGATTCCCTTTTTTATCCAAAACACTTTCAAAATAAACATTCAATGGAATTAAATAAGAATTGCTTAGGAAATCACCCCCATTAGGTGAAAAGCCCGAAGAAAACTGCTCTACTTCTTGATTACCTCCTATCGTTAGAAATAAGTTTTTTGGAGTTTTATACACCGTAACACCCAAATCTGTACCCGATAATTGCTTCAAAAACTTGGCCGTGGTTTTCATTGCTTTTGGTCGCTGATTCATAACTTGAGTATACAAAGGTGAGTTTTTAAAGGTGATCGTATCATTTTTTGTCACACTAAATTCTTTGATCACCACATCGGTTTCGAAATCTTTGTAGCCAAAGTGTAATTCATCATCATTCGCAGTTACTTGATATAATTTGTTTTCGTGATAATAAGAATTTGACAATCCATTTAAGCGTTTCAATGAGAATTGTGGAATGCAACGCTCAACGAGTTTTAAGGTCTTGAAATCTAATTGAAACAACTGTGTTTCATTTATATTATGGTCGAACGTGAAGAGAATATCGTTCTCTCGTACATAAAATTTAGACTTACTTGTAGCTTTAAACAAGGGATTATAAGCACGTGTTTCTATTTTTTCTAAAGGCAAAACAAACAAAATCATGGACAAATTGATGGCTTCTTTTTTACGATTTACAAACTCAAAACCACTAAAATCAAGGAGGTATTGTGTTTTATTCCCTTCTTTAAAAATATAAAGCACTAGAGCTTCGGTATCATTCTTTTTGGTAAGGATATAAAAACTATTGTTCTCATTAAAGGTGTGTAGCACCGTTTCTCGTTGTAAGGACAACTGAAGATAGTTAGCCCTCGTCCTCTTTGTAACCAAATCATAATGAACCGCAACTATGTTTTTGAAGTTGGAATCGGTCCAGTATACCGTAGGATTTTCGTCTGGTCCGAAGGAATAACCTGCCATCAATTTATATCCTAAATCAGGTCTTTTGGTCACCATACTGTCTTTGAAAAACAAGAAGGGACTGTACTTTAGAATCGTTGTTTTTTCTTTATCGGTAGCAAAAACAAAGACATTATCATTTTGCCTATCAGAGGTGTTGATAATTTGATGGTACTCTTTTGCTTTTTTTAATTCTAAAGGATGAGAAGCCAACCTAATTTGACCAAAAGTCAAAAAAGTAGTCCATAGAAATAAAAGAACCCATACTTTTTTCATAATGATTTATATTAAAAATAGTACAATTCTTCCCGCAAAGAGTATACCAGAAATTGAAGACTTACTCATTCATAATTTGCTGAAAATAATCAACAAATTGTCCCAAATGCAATCCATCCATCAAACCGTGATGCACGTGCACCGACATATTCATTCGTTTGCTTCCATCGTTTTGCACTACCATCTTTCCAAAAGAAATTTTAGGACAACTATCTGGAAAAGTAAAACTCCGAGCATGAGATAAAGACGTAAAATCCAACCAAGGCACAGCCGAAAAATGAATTAAATTATCCGAATCAAAAGAACGAGTAAACAAGCCTGTAGTATTTTGAATACGTTCAATTTCTTCTAAAGCATTTTTTTCAAAAACAGTAAAATCGGGATGAAATTCAATTAATGAAAAACCAAAAGTACCATCGGGACGACCAATAGTCGCAGAACCATCAATTCTATCGTAAACAACAATGGTATCGTTATCAATTCGGTATCTAAAATTTTCTATAGCATTGACCGCTTGTAAGGTTTTGTACAAATAATAAATAAAGAAAGAAGATGAAATGGATTGCGCTTTATCGTATGCCTTAGTGCAATCTATAGCCACTGTTGCACCAAAAAAAGGCTCACTCATTTGTCTAAAAAAATGAAAATGCTCTTTTCTGTTCCAATTTTCAAGGTCAAACGGCTGCTTCATTAGGTTAAAAGTGGAATTATATCGGTTAATTGTTGCAAGGTAGTAAAGTTAGGATGCTCTACTTTGTGGTCTATTTTCTCGTGTGCCCAAGTCGTGTGAAACGGAATATGTGCAGCAAAACCACCAATTGAAAGTACAGGCAAAACATCCGACTTCAGCGAATTACCAATCATATAAAACTCATCGGGTTGTATCTCCAAACGTTTAATCAAATCCAAATAATCAATTTCTTGTTTGTCAGACATCACTTCAATATGATGAAAATAAGGCCCTAAACCCGAATTGTGCAGCTTTCGTCTTTGGTCCAATAAATCACCTTTAGTTGCAACTACTAATTTGTATTTTCCGCTCAAAGCTTCTAAGGTCTCGGTTACGCCGTCAAGCAAATCAACAGGCTTTTCTAGCAAATCTTTTCCGTATTGTACAATTTTTTCAATCGCTTCAATGGAAATAGTATTATTTGAAATCTTCATAGCTGCCTCAATCATCGATAAAATATAGCCTTTGATGCCGTAGCCGTATAGTTTTAAATTGGCAATTTCTATTTGAAACAATTCAGAAGAAATCCCTTGATGCGAAAGGTAATCTTCCATCAAACCGCAGAATTTTTTTTCGGTTTCATCAAAATACATTTCGTTGCCCCAAAGCGTATCATCGGCATCGAAAGCAATTACTTTTAGCTTTTTCATTTTATTCAATTAAAATTTAAAGCTTAAAAGTACAACATTTCATTGGGGTTGCTCCGCTTTTGAAAGCAAAAAAAAGCATAAAAAAACCGCTCCAATTAGAAGCGGTTTCTGTTGTGTTGTGGGTTATAGTGTTTTAAACTAAATTGGCTGCGATTAAGTATTCTGCAATTTGAATCGTGTTCGTAGCGGCTCCTTTTCTCAAGTTATCAGCCACAATCCACATATTTAAAGTGTTGGGTTGGCTTTCGTCACGACGAATTCTACCTACAAAAACTTCATTTTTTCCTTCAGCATAACGAGGCATTGGATAGGTAAAAGTGTCTAAGTTATCTTGAACTACTACTCCATCTGTATGGTGTAAAATGTTACGCACCTCAGCCACATCAAAATCATTCGTGAACTCAACATTCACCGCCTCGCTATGTCCCCCAACTACAGGTACACGAACAGCAGTTGCCGTTACTTTGATGGAATCATCGCTTAAGATTTTTTTGGTTTCGTTTACCAATTTCATTTCTTCTTTGGTATACCCGTTGTCTTCGAAACTATCACATTGTGGAATACAATTGCGATTGATTTTATATTTATACACCATTTCGCCTTCAATTCCAGCTACTTCATTTTCAAATTGTTGTACTGCTTTTACACCAGTACCAGTTATAGACTGATAGGTAGAAACAATTACACGTTTGATGTTGTATTTTTGATGTAAAGGTGCCAAAGCCAATACCATTTGGATAGTTGAACAGTTTGGATTAGCAATGATTTTGTCTTCTTTAGTCAATTGGCTAGCATTAATTTCTGGAACCACTAATTTTTTGGTTGGGTCCATTCTCCAAGCTGAAGAATTATCAATTACAGTAGTACCTGCGGCTGCAAATTTTGGAGCCCATTCTAAAGAAGTTCCTCCTCCAGCAGAAAACAAAGCAATATCTGCTTTTAAATCTACTGCCGTTTGCAATCCTACCACTTTATATTTTTTTCCGTTGAATTCTATTTCTTTTCCTACTGATTTTTCTGAAGCAACAGGGATTAACTCTGTAACTGGAAAATTACGTTCTGCTAATACTTTCAACATTATTTCGCCTACCATTCCGGTAGCACCTACAACTGCTATTCTCATTGTATATAAATTTATAGTGTCTTATTATTGAGCCACAAAAGTACGTAATCTGATAAAGAAAACAACACGGTTCACAATTTTTAACAAATTGTTATATTTTAAACAATATGATTGTTTTTTACTTTTGAGTCACAAAAAAACCGCCTCTTTTTGGGAAAAGAGACGGTTAAGTTAGACACTAGTGTAGCGGTATTATTTCTTTAATAAATCTCTAATTTGAGTCAATAATTCTTCTTGAGTTGGGCCAGCTGGAGCTGCAGGGGCAGGCGCTTCTTCTTTTTTCTTCATACTGTTAATCGCTTTTACCATCAAAAAAATCACAAAAGCAATCACCAAGAAACTGATTACCGCAGCTAAAAATTTACCGTACAAAATACCTCCATCGGTTTTAAGACCAGCTAAATCTTCTACTTGAGCTGCTTTTAACGCAGGATTTAACAAAGCTGGCGTGATGACATCTGCCACCAAAGAATTAACAATAGCACCAAAAGCACCACCAATGATAACTCCTACTGCTAAATCCATCGCGTTGCCTTTAGCAATAAAATCTTTAAATTCTGAAATCATTCCCATAATAGTTCTAAGTTTAGTTTATACAAACAAATGTAAATAAAATTACTTTTACTTTATTCTCTGTAAAACACCCTTTTAACGCGTTGGGAAATACTAGTTAAGATTTCGTAAGGAATGGTATGTAGCTTTTCGGCCATTTCGATTACGGTTGGGCTTTCGCCAAAAATGATTACCGCATCGCCTTCTTGACAATCAATAGCCGTTACATCTACCATTAACATATCCATACAAACGCTTCCGATAATGGTTGCTTTTTGATGATGAATCGACACATAACCCACTCCATTTCCCCAAAGTCGTGCGATTCCATCGGCATAGCCAATAGGAATTGTAGCTACTTTGGTAGGCTTCTCAGCCATAAAACGACGACCATAGCCGACAGAATTTCCAGCTGGAATCGTTCGAATTTGTGAGATAACCGATTTAAGTGTACTCACATTTTCTAGTTCTTTTTGTTCTTCGGCATCATTAGAAACACCATACAAACCAATGCCTAAACGTACCATATCGTATTGCGCTTTTGGAAAATTACTAATCCCCGAAGTATTCAAAATATGACGAATGGGCTGAATATTCAACTCGGTCATCAATCGGCTCGATAAGTTTTCGAACAATTCAATTTGGGATGCAACAAAAGCTTGATGGTTTAGGTCATCACTGGTTGCCAAATGCGACAATATACTTTTTACTCGTACCAAAGTAGTGTCTTTGAGAATCGCGATTAATTCCTCGATGGTATCTTTTTCAAAACCCAATCGGTGCATACCCGTATCGAGTTTGATATGAATCGGAAAGTGCTTTAGTTTCTTTTGTTCGGCTATTTTCAAAAAGGAACGCAAGCCTTTCAAACTATAAATTTCGGGTTCTAATTGATGTTGAATTATCGCAGAAAAACTCGTCGACTCAGGATTCAATACCATAATGGGCAGATGAATTCCTGCTGTTTTCAAGGCAATTCCCTCATCGGCGAAAGCCACGCCTAAATAATCTACTTGGTGGTGTTCTAATAATTTGGCAATTTCAAGACCTCCATTTCCGTATCCAAAAGCTTTGACCATCACCATCATTTTGGTAGACGGTTGTAACTTAGAACGGAAGAAATTAAGATTGTGACTTATAGCATTGAGGTTGATTTCTAAAACCGTTTCGTGTTTTTTCTCCTCGAGTGCCAAAACAATATCTTCGAAATGAAAACTACGTGCGCCTTTGATTAAAATCGTTTCATTGCCAAAAGTAGCATTATCCAACTGCGCTAAAAAATCGGCTGTAGTAGGATACGTAACGCAATTGACAAACTTGTGTTTAAAAGCGGTTATGGTCGTACCGATGCCAATCACCCGATTGATTTTGTTCGAAATAACAAGCTGCGAAACTTTGGAATATAACTCTTCGTTCGATAATCCACTCTGAAAAATATCGGATAAGATTACTGTTTTTTTCTTGTATTGTTTTTGACTTTCTAAGAAATCCAATGCAATTTTTAAAGACTGAAAATCGGAACTGTAACTGTCGTCAATAATTGTGGTACTATTGATTCCGTCTTTGACCTTTAGACGCATTTCGACAGGATACAACAAATACATTCGGTGTTCGATAGTTACCCTATCATAGCCCAAATGCAAGAGTACCATCAAACAATGAATCGCATTTTCGATAGAAGCATCATCTTGAAAAGGAATGATGATATCAAAAGCATACGATTCTAATTGAATATGCAGTTTGGTTTTATCTAAAATGCTTGATTTTTGAATAAAAACATCGGCAGTGGCATCTTTAAAACTCCAAGAAAAAGTTTTTAATGTCGGTTTCAAAAATGCATCGATGGTTTTATTTTTATTATAAATCAACAAATCACAATGCTTAAAAAGCTGTAATTTTTCTTTAATTTTTTCACCAATAGAAGTAAACCCTTCGTCGTGAGCCGAACCAATATTTGTCAAAATCCCAAGCGTGGGCTGAATGATTTTTTCTAAATATACCATCTCATTTACCGTAGAAATTCCAGCTTCGAAAATTCCGAAATTGTGTTGCTTAGCAATCGCCAACACAGACAAAGGAACGCCTACTTGTGAATTGTAACTTTTGGGACTACGAATGATAGAATAATCAGGGCTTAGCAAGAAATTGAGCCATTCTTTTACAATGGTTTTCCCGTTACTACCCGTAACTCCTATTACTGGAAAATGAAACAAACTACGATGATAACTCGCCAATTCTTGCAAGGCTGTCAAGGTGTTTTGTACCACCAAAAATTGTGCTTTTCCTACACAATTCTCAGGAATGTACTGCACTACAAAATGAGTAACGCCTTGCTGGATTAAATCAACTATATACGAATGCGCATCGTTATTGGGACCAATTAAAGCAAAAAACAAAGTATGCGGTCCGTTTTGCAGGGAACGGCTATCAATAGAAATAGCATCAATAAGTAAGGAAGCATCACCTTCGAACGAGGCATTTATTTGTTTTGCAATCGTAGCAATTGTAAGATTCATCAGGCATTGGGTTTGAAAGTAAAATTAGTAAAACACAACTAATCCGAACCGTGGTTTTAATTTTATTTAACGAAGTTCTCTCATATTTCTTGCTACGTTAAAAAAAAGAAGTAAAAAGCTATTTTAGATATATTTGTAAATGAAAACCCAAATGCTTTGAAAAAAATACTTCCTTTCTTTTCGTATCTATTCCATCCGGTCTTTATTCCGCTGATGGCGACGTTGTTTTATTTCTATTATAACGAAACACTATTTCAACTAAAAGAAAAAGGATTTGTTTTGTTACAAATCACAATACTGACTGTTATTGTTCCAATCCTTATTTATTTTTTATTAAAAACACTAAATAAGATAGATTCGGTAATGGCTTATGACTTAGGTCAACGAAAAATTCCTTTGGTGCTTCAGAGTTTTTTATTCATTCTATTAGTGAAAAGAAGCATCACCATTGACCGCTATTTTGAATTGCATTTCTTCTTTTTAGCAGCTTTGATGAGCACTTTAATTGCGCTTTTATTACTTTTTGCAAAAATAAAAGCGAGTATTCATATGCTTGCTTTTAGTTCGCTGACGGTATTTGTAACGGGATTACATTTGCATCATCCTGAACATTTTCCGCTAATTGTTCCTTTTTTAATTTTTATGAATGGGGTTATCGCTTCCTCTCGATTGGTAATGCAAGCACACACCCCAAAGGAATTGATTATTGGCTTTTTGTCGGGAAGTATTCCGCAGTTGTTGCTCTTGGTAGTTTGGTTATAAAATATAAAAAATCAACCCGAGATTAAGACTTCGTAGTTGTACTTTTTCAGTAGCAACTTGCCCTGATTTAAATAATGAGTTTACGCCATAATGCACATAAACATTGAAGGTATTGTAACCTGATGCCAAGTACACCCCATAGCCCAATTTATTCAAATCGGGATTGTCTCGGATAACAATATTGGCTAGAGTGGCATCATAAACATTACGGTCATAGACCAAATAACTCAATTTAAAGCCCGCATAAATTCGCCAAAACTTGGTGCTTTCAAAGGTAGAAGCCCGCCATCTCAACTCAATAGGCAGATCGGCAGTAAGCGTTGTGAATCGGTTTGTGCTATAAGTTCCGTCGCCCAAAATAGCATAATTAGGTGATTGATTGGTGCCAGATACTCCAAAGTTGTGGTTGTAATTATTATATGTCAATCCAAGTCCTGCAGCAATAGCATAAGTCCTATTTTTGTTCACAGGCATATCGCGCAAAAATCCACCAGTAAAACCGGTAGAAATCTTATCTCTAGAATAATTTTCTGGACCATTAATCAAAGTATTGTACGTAATTCCAACGTAAAACTGATCCTCTCGATACAAAGAATCAATTTTCACCCTAGGTCTTTCTTCATTACTAGTAAAATCTTGAGCAAAAGCTACACTCCCAGAAAAAAAAATAATAAGAAAGATAAAAACGCGCATACTACCAGAAATTAAAATGAATGACCAAGACCTGTTCATTGGTTTTGCCAAAATACAAATATACTACTTTGAACTCAAAATGATTGCGATGTAGAGATATCAACTGCTATTGGTTTTGAAAATCATACCCAGCATCATGAATTATTTTTCGGCAACCCATCACTTTCTATAATTTTAAAAATTCTAAATTAGATGCAGTTAAGGTTTACTAAAAAAACTCCTCTTAAAAGGAACTAAATTAATCTTTATATAAATTAAAATGATTAAACCTAGATTAACTTCTAGACTTCAATGTGGATTCTAGGTTTAAGCCTTACATAGTTCGCGGCTCAACTTTGCAAGTATGTAAAACATTTCCGTTCAATCGCATTATGATGCTTTTTCATTAACTGAAGAAAATAATTGAACACTTTTCTTTACAACGAATAGGATTGCTGGTCGAATACCTAAATGTATTATTGCCCCAAGTGTCATAAATAGTAATCCTATTCCAGTTGGAAGAATAGCTCCAAAGGTATAAGTCATACCTATAACAAAACCCAGAAGGCATTCTGATCGGAATATTGGATAAAAAAGAGCGATTACAAGTAATCCAATTAACATGTAAAATGGAAGATCTCTAATTCCAAAAGTAAAAAAAACTGCTAACAACATTCCATAAATTAGAGCTGCTAAAAAAGCATACACAGTGTTTTTTGTGCCATTTGAAATTGAACCATCTTCATGAATAACAATCCTTTTCTGCATTCGTTTTAATAAAAACCAAGTTAACATTGGCAATAGAATAGCGCCCCACCCATTCGAAATCTCAGGCAAATCTTTACGTTGTAATATATGATGGCTAGGAACACCTCCATGAAAATAATTCCATAGCAATAATGAGAAAATTGCGATTGTTATTGTGGCTGTAAAATAGAGACGGATTTTTAAATTTTGTTTTGAATTCATACGAGATGGATTAAAGTTGTTCTTTGATTTGATTGTATGACCTCTTTTTTTATTTATTGTTACATAAAAATAAAAAAAACACCTTTAAATCAGTCATTTATAATCCGCTCCCGAAAGTCAGGAGACTTTACAAAGAATTCACGACATCTTATTCACTTTTTGAAGAACTAGGATTATCAAAATGATACGCAGCCCCTTGAATTATGTTACGGTTACTAATTTCTTTATCCATATAATTCTGAATCAATGTTTTCTTTAGTCCCCAATTCGGGGCAATTAGCAAATCCCAATCTGAAATACCAAACAAGCGCTGAATGATGATATCGGGTCTCAGCAATGGAATCAATTGACACAATAAATTAGTGTATGCTTCTAAAGTAAAGAGCGGAAAGGGATTTCGTTTGTAATGCACCCCAAGAATAGAGCCTTCTACAATATGCAAATGATGGAACTTGACAAATTTTATTTGAGGAAACCGATTAATTTCGTGAATGTATTGTAACATCATTTCGTTTGTTTCTCCCGGAAAACCAAACACTGTATGTATACACAAATCAATCGGGCTATGAGCAAAGAGCGCTACCGCATCAACAAATTCTTTATGGGAACATCCTCTGTTTATTTGCTGCAAAGTCGCATCGTATATGGACTCCATTCCCATTTCGACATCTACGTCCCATCGATCACAATACGATTCTAGCAAGATCACTTTTTCAGCATTGAGACAATCTGGGCGAGTTCCTACCGACAAACCAACTATCACATCAGGGGCAACAGCTAAGGCCTCGTCATAGCATTTTTTCAAATACTCCACCGTCCCATACGTATTGGTATTGGGCTGAAAATAAACAATAAATCGTTCGGCTTTATAGGCTCTTTGGGCTCTTTCTATGCCTTGTAGCACTTGCTCAGTAATGCTGGGTAATTTACGGGAAAGTTCAGGGGTAAATGAATCGGTGTTGCAATACGTACAACCTCCAAATCCTTTGCTTCCATCTCGATTTGGACAACTAAAACCGGCGTCTACAATTACTTTGTATACCTTTTGCACGTTGTATTTATCCCGTAGAAAAGTACCATAATTGTTATAGCCTTTTCTATCAACTGTTCCACTTGTTCCCATACTACAAAAATACTCATTTTAGGAAGTGGATAGTTTTAGCGATGGTGTTAAATAAAAAAAGCTCCTGTAAAAGGAGCTTCAATTTCATTTTGCAGAGAGGAAGGGATTCGAACCCTCGATACAGTTACCCATATACTAGCTTTCCAGGCTAGCTCCTTCAACCACTCGGACACCTCTCTAATTGGGATTGCAAATAACATAAAAAAAAATGAGTTAAAAAAGGAAAAAGTTATTATTATCCCATTTCTCCTCGTATTGCATTTTCGAAGGTATTTTTAAAATCAGAAGCTGGAATGTTCTGTCCCAAAAGATGCATTAACTTAGTAATCGCAGCCTCTGTCGTACAGTCTTTTCCAGAAATAACACCAATCTTTTTAAGTTCTGAACTTGTTTCGTATTTCCCCATATTGACACTTCCACCAGAACATTGAGTAACGTTGATAATATGTATCCCAGAAATAATAGCTTGTTGTAGTAACTCAATAAACCATTCCTCTGTGGGGGCATTTCCAGAACCATAAGTTTCCAAAACAATGCCTTTTAGAGCAGGAATATTTACAAGAGTTTCCAATACTTTTTGATTGATACCCGGAAACATTTTCACAATAACCACTTGATTATCAAATATCTTATGAACGCGCAAAGGTTCATTTTCATCAAAAGGCAACAATAAATCCTTGTTGACCTTTAAATGCACTCCTGATTCAATTAAGAAAGGATAATTAGGAGAAGTAAAAGCATTAAAATGTTCTGCACTTATCTTTGTTGTGCGATTACCACGGTATAATTTGTATTCAAAATACAAACCGACTTCTGTAATCACTGGTTTACCGTTTTCTTGCAAGGATGCAATTTGTATGGCAGTAATCAGGTTTTCTTTAGCATCGGTTCTCAAATCTCCAATGGGTAATTGAGAGCCTGTAAAAATCACTGGTTTCCCTAGATTCTCTAACATAAAACTCAATGCCGAGGCAGAATACGACATTGTATCTGAGCCGTGTAAAACAACAAAACCATCAAAAGCAGTATAATTTTGCTCTATGACTTCGGCTATTGCTACCCAGCTTTCTGGACTTATATTTGATGAGTCGATAGGATTTTCAAATGAAATCGTTTCAATAGCACAATCCAATAACTTCAATTCAGGAACGCGGTGCAATAGCTTACTAAAATTGAATGCCTTGAGCGCTCCCGTCTCAAAATCTTTTTGCATACCAATTGTTCCACCGGTATAAATAAGCAATATTTTGGTACTAGAGTGCATCCGTATACTTCAATTTGTTAACCACAGGATTCGCATACATGGCCAAAAACCCTTCTAAAAGTTGTGGATTGTCATGATCGATTCGCATTTCTAAACGGCGTTCAAATAATGATTTTTCATTTTCGGTATATCTGTGCTCATATTGATTGGTTTTGTTCAACAAATCATAAGCAATAAAATTAGTTGGCCATAATTTATAATTGGTCAAAATCGCATCATCTATGGTTTGTGCTAAGGCTAAAACTTGTTTATTCGCGTTTTCCTCATGAGCTACAATTACATCAATTTCAGTATCGATTACTTTTCCTAAATGAATATGAATACGTTTTTTTTGACCCAAAACGCCACTCAAAATATTCTGAAAATCTTCGTTTTTCTCTTTAACATAAATTTCATTATTCGCTTCTGCCATCAATTGAGGCATTTTAAGCACATCGGTTGGGTCATATTCATACGAAATAGAAACAGGAACAATTTTAATTTTTTTAAAATACTCCATCACATTCTTTTGATCGGATCCCATACCCAACATTTTCAACACACCTGGATTGGTGGCATCATTTCCGTCTTTGGTTCGTCCCTCTCGTTGTGCAATCCAAACCGAACGGTTTTCGTGCAACAACAACTGCTTAATATATTCAGAGAGTAATTTAGAACTTTGTAGCATTTCTCTTGGCGAAAGCCCACGAAGTACTAAGAAATTTCGATTGAGTTTCGCTAATATTTTCAGGAAAGATTTCTTAACAAGATTATCTCCAATGGCGGATGCTGTCATGACCAATCCGTGTTCGAATAAAGTAGCGTTGAGTAAAGTAGTGTCTAATAGAATATCTCGGTGATTGGAAACAAACAAATAAGACGTGTTTTTTTCTAAATGCTCAAAACCAGAAGTAGTTAAGCCCTCGGAGCTTTTCTCTAAAATTTTGCGTGCTGATTGGTAAATAAAATTGCACTGAAAATCACGAATAGAGTGGGTTTTTTTGAGTTGTTCCTTCCAAACTTCATCTTCAACCTCAGGGAAAGAAAAATTCATTAATGCTTTCATCATCGGATGCTGAATCACATCGGATAGCGCATCGTTTACTTCGGAATCATAGAATGGCCGAATGGAGTCAAATTTTTGCATTTTGATTTTCATTTTTAATGGGAACAAAAGAACAAAAAAAAACGGAAACTATCGGTACATTTCGGCTTAAATCCCAAATACCCGTTTTGAATTCTCGGTAGTAATTTGGGCTATTTCTACTACACTTATGTTGTAAATTGCAGCCAACTTTGCCGCAACATTCACCACATAACTGCTCTCGTTTCGCTTACCACGAAAAGGAATTGGAGCCAAATAAGGGGAGTCGGTTTCGAGTACTATGTATTGTAAATCAATGCGATCTAAAAACTGATCAATTTTTCCGTTCTTAAAGGTTACTACACCTCCTATTCCCAACAACATATTATAAGAAATAGCTTGAAGTGCTTGTTCATACGTTCCAGAAAAACAGTGAAAAATCCCAAATAATTCTGGGCTTTTCTCTTCTTCTAGAATTTCAAAAATTTCATCAAAAGCCTCTCTACAGTGAATCACGATGGGCAATTTGTATTGCTTTGCCCACTGAATTTGTTGTCTAAAAGCAATTTGTTGTTCCTTAAGATGCGTTTTGTCCCAATACAAATCGATGCCTATTTCGCCAATGGCGTAGAACTTACGCTTGGCTAATTCGGAGGCTACATGCGCTAACTCGGTTTCGTAATTATCTTTCACATAAGTAGGATGCAAGCCCATCATCAAAAAAACATGTTCCGGAAAATCCCGTTCCAAATCATACATGGCTTGTGTACAAGTCGAGTCGATTGCTGGAATAAAAAAACGAGAAACTCCAGCATTTATGGCGCGTTGTATCATCATGCCTCGATCTTGATCAAATTCTTCAGAATATAAATGGGTATGCGTATCGGTAAAAATAGTAGTAGGTTCCAATTGTGAAAATTTATAACGCCAAAATTACAACAATAATAAAAGAATAACAATTATAGGATTTAGCAAGCTATTTTATAGTAAACAAAAAGATTCGCAAAATACCTTAAAAACTTTGCAAATCTCTTTGTAACTTCTTTGCTAGTATTTGTGAGATATTATTCTAAAGCACGCAAAAGCTCCTGAACTTCATCATAGTATTCAAAATCCTGAGAAATAGTCTGTAGGATCTGCTTACATCCTTTATAATCTTTTTGTTTTAATTTTATTAAAGCCAGATTCCAAACAGATTTTTCTCTATAAAGAGAAGTTCCTGATTTCAATTCATTGAAAACCGTTTCTGCTTTTATATATTCATTGATTTGCAATAAAGAAACACCATAATAATATTGAATTTCAGCTGTTTTATTGTTTTTAAGAACTGCCTCAAAAAACGGAACTGCTTCTTTAAACTTGCTGTCATTAAAAGCTTTTTCAGCTTGTATCAAATTGACATTCGTATTACTCCTTTCTGTAAAATGGGCTTGTTCTGGATGATTATAATCGTTAAAAGACGGATTTTGGTTGTAACCAAAAAAGAACAATCCAAATAAAATTGCTACAGATGCCGCAGCAGCAAAATACCATGGACGCATCAACACCCTTTTAGGTCTTTCTTTATTAAAATACTTATCTGAGATATCCGATAGATTTTTGCTGAACGTTTTTCTTTCCTCATCATATCTGAACTTATTATCCAATTGTGCTAAAACTTCTTTGAAAGCACTGAATTCCGCCGCAATTTCCTCATCTTCTGAAACTTGCTTTTCAAAATTTTTTCTTTCTTCAACCGTCATTTCCTCCTGAAGATATTGTTCAAATTGTATATAGCGTTCTTCGTTCATGACTAATTATTTTTTAGAGATTTAAAATTCTTTGCTTCCTGAATCCACTGGGTTAGCTGACCCACGCATAATGATTTCTTTTTACGCACATAACCGTAAGTTACGTTAAGTTTCTCAGCAACTTCTTCCATCGATTTTACAGCAAAACTCAGTTTTAGCAGTTCCTGGCATTTATCCCCTAATTTTTGGAACATCGTGTCAAAAAGATGCTGTTTCTCATCAAAATTTTCGGTGCATTCAACCAAATCGAGAGCAGATTCATTGATAGATGCAGAATCTTCATTAATTGTTACCTCTTTATTCGAAGTTTTTTTCAACTCGTTAAGCCACTTTCTTTTACATAACAAAAAGAAATAAGCATCAAATGGACAAGTCAACTGTAATGTATTGGCTTTTGCTTGATTAAAAAGCAAAATCATAATTTCCTGAACTACATCCTGCGCCTGATCCTTGTCGCCAGAATTCTTCGTGATGTAAAAAACCACTTTTGGAACGTAATTTTTATAGATAGCATGAATTATAGCCGAGTCATTCGCTGCAATTCCGTCGATATATTTTTGGTCAGGATGTATTTTACTTTTTGTCATATCGAAAATTATTAGCTAATGTAAAAAAAAGAATCTGAAAAAAAATAACAGTAAATAGGGTAACAATTAGACAAACAAATTGATATACAACAACAAAATGGTTATCTAAAAATTAAAATCACACCTCATGAAAAGTTATCAATTAACAAACGAAAAGGATTTTGCTAAGTTTCAACAAATATTGTCGAATAAAATTCGAAACGGTTTTATCGTAATTGAAAAAAATGACAAACTTCCTTATGTAGTATTATCCAAAGAAAAGAAGCAGATTGATTCTTCTCTGCAACTTACTTTGGTTTTTGCTACACTTGGACTTTGGTCTATTGTATGGTTTTATTTAATCATTAGTCTTTCAAGAAAAAAACAAATTCTAGTTGCACTCGATGAAGACGGAAATGTTTTTGAAGAAAAATGCCTCTCCAATTAATTTTTTAAAAAATATAAATCAAAGGGTAACAATTTTCAAAGCCTGTTGATATAGTCATATAAAACTAAATAAATTTTAAACTAAGGGTAACAATATCAAACCTGAATTGATATAAGAATATAAAAATTGAATTAACAACCAAATCTGAAAACCAACTGACAACGATCAGCTCAGATTTATAAAAATTAGAAATCATGAACACAAATTTTAGAAAAATCGGATTATTGTTTTTAGCCTTAACCACATTTGTAAGCTGTGATGATAGCGAAGTGGATAATAAAGTAACGCCTCCATCACCTTCAGAATTTGCGGCGGTAAGAAACGAAGCCCTTATCGGAAAAACACAGCGTTTTACAGCCACAGCAGGAGCAGGCTCCATTACATTTACTTCAAAAAAAGGTGTTAAAATAACCATTAACGGAAACTGTCTAACCAAAGCAGGAAACACAGTAACTGGAACAATCGACATTGAATATGTGGAGCTATTTGACAAAGGAAGCATGCTGGTAACTAACAAACCAACTATGGGGTTGATGACTGACGGTAATAAAAATTTATTAATCTCAGGCGGTGAATTTTTCATCAAAGCTACACAAGGTGGTGTTGAACTACAAACTTCGTGTTCTATGAGTATGATTGTTCCTACTGCTTTAACAGATGGCTTAGACAATACTATGACTTTATGGACTGGTTTAATTAATGAAGTCGGAGAACTCGCCTGGAAAGAAGCCAGAGCAGGTGGTGACGGTGCTAACGGCAAAGGCGGCGTTCAGGGAGAAGGAAACAATTATTATGTAACTTTTGGGAACTTTGGGTGGACAAATGTTGACCGTTTCTACAGCGATCCAAGACCTAAAACTACTATTTTGGTTGATGCTCCAGAGGGTTACGACAATAACAACTGTGCCATTTACCTATCTTATGACGGTGAAGGAACAAATGCTCTTGCAAAATTAGACACCTACACAGCAGCAGGTTTGTTCAGCGAACATTACGGACAAATTCCGGTTGGTTTAGCCTGTCACATCATTTTTGCTACAGAAGAAAATGGCCAATGGCGTTATGCAATTAAAGGAGTAACAATTGCTGCCAATCAGACCTATACTTTCACTCTTGCCGAAACAACAGTCGGTTCAGAAGCCCAACTGGTAGCTGCAATCAATGCCATTCAGTAACTTCCAAATACTTTTTTTTAGAAAAAAGTGGTGATTTGCTCATCACTTTTTTTTACATTTAATGCTGTTTTAAACTTATTCTAATCATTTCAAGAAGCTAATTCTGCTATCCCTGTATTCTCGAAAAACAAAAACTACGGTTAAAAAGCCTTGTTTTTCTGATCGGGAGATGCTATTCCCATCAGGGCTAAAAAACCTCCTCGACCATGAAAAAACTTTTATCTTGTTTCATTTTTCTTTCAACAATAATGATGTTCGCGCAGACCAAAGTAAAAGATACCATCACCCGAAGAGCAAATATCACTTATAACCAAAAAGGCAATTCGGTTAGTTTTAAACCCGAAACACCACCATTAATTCCTATTGCAGGTGCACCAAAACCAAGTTATTCTTATTTATGGGAAATGGGAGACGGTCATTACAGCAAACAAGCAGAACCCAAACATGTTTATAAAAAAAAAGGCAATTATACCACCAGATTAGCTGTAACCAATAATTACGACAACGGAAAACCTCCAGCAACACGCCCCAGAAAAGTAGCTATTAACGACATAACCGACACAGATTATAAAGATATCGCTTCCATCGCCAATCAAAACGGGTTTGAGATCCTAAAAAACTGCGACCCCATTCCGGAACAGGAAATGGTAGTCGTAGTAAGTTATCAGAATCTGGAAAATTATGTTGCCAATGGCAAACTGTATCTTTTTTACAATGAGAAACAATTCAAAAACAACAATTTCGAACTAGTCGATTTCCGAACCTATGCAGGAGAACGCGAAGTAAAAGAAAACACAATTGCCTCAATTGATGATCTTGATGACACAAAAAACTATCTGACCTCTGCCGAAAACACTTTTAAATTCAAAAAATATAAAAACACTACGATAGAAGAAGATCTAGAGGCTAGTTTGAAAGACGCACATACTCTCTATCATAATGTTTCGATTCTGGAGTTTGACGACGCCAACCCAAGCGAAACCCGAAATGTTTTTTATACCTTTAAAACCACTCCTGAAATGATCAAAGATACCAGTGCAACTGTTACTATGCGCGGGATTTTTGTGCCGAACCGCAGTTTTAAAAACCATAAAGTCAAAAACCTCGAAATGGAAATTGTAACCTCCCACGATCCTAATAAAATGGGGTCTAACGGAAGTTTTATGAATTACAGGCTGGTTCGTTTTAAAAGAGTAAAATTTAAAACCCGTTTTCAAAATAATGGCGAAGGGCCTGCAAGAAAAATTCGCTTAGAAACCGATATTCCGGATATGTTCGACAAAAAAACATTTCAGATTGAAGGTATGTATCCTGAATGCCCTATTTGTCCAAAAGGAGAAGAACCAACGGTTAGTTGTTTGGACACCATCATTCAAAAAAAACAAATCATCTTTACATTTAAGAATATTTATCTACCTGGCACAGAGCAAAAAAATGTAAAAGAAAAAGACAGCACCAAAGGTTTTATCCGCTATTCAATGAAGTTTAATGAAGACTTTCACAAAACAAATACTCGAAGCAGGACTTCGATTATTTTTGATAAAAACGAACCTATCATAACCAATTACGCCGTTACACGATTCTTACCAGGAATCTCGATTGGTGCCAAAGCAGGGTATAACTTTTATCCAAATCTTGAAAAATCGACGAGCTATTTTGTGGGTGCTACTATTTCGCCTTTTAAATCGTATCGCTTTTACTGGCAGGCAGAATGGATAAATGCTTTAAACCAGCATAACAGCACAATTAGTATTGCGAATACATTTGACACCAATGCAAATGGCACTAGGAGATTGATACGTACAACTACAACAACCGAAAATAAAAATGTGAACTGGGAAGTCCCTGCTTTGATTCGGTACAATATTAATAATTATATAGGAGTCGGTGCCGGAATTCAGACGAATATCAATGTTTTATCCCAACACAATCAGGATAAAAAAATAGAAACTTTCGAAGGAGACAAAGAATTGATTTTAACAGCTACCAAAACTACAAACAACATTATAAAAAACTCCTTTGTCGATTTTAAAACAGGAATTTTATTTGACCTAACAGCAGGATTTTCCAGAATCGGACCAAGTTTAGGAGCTCGTTATGTGATCAACTTTGAACAGGATTTTAATTATTTTCAGATTTACGGAATTTGGAAGTTTTAAGAGTTATTGCACAAAGATCCAACAGAGATTCGCAAAGTTATTTTAAATCTTTGTGTGTCTTTGTGAAAAACCTTAGTGTATCTCTGTGAAACAACAAACAAGCAACACATTATATGAACTTATATCGCTTATATGGTTTAATTCTCTTCTTCCTGAATCTAAATGTTTTTGGACAAAACCCCGAAGACAAAATATACAATGCAGTTGATGTTTTTGTCGCTCATCCTTCCGCGAAAGCGCTGCAAAACTTAACCAATACCGAAACTGCTTTCTGGAGAAATCCAAAACCAAAAACAAAAGACGAGTTATTATCTATTGTAGTTTTAAACTGCAATAAAGCCTATTATGAAAATCAATTCGGGCAAACCCAAAATGCCTTGTTAACTTACGAAAAAGCCTGGCAAACCTATCAAAAATACCAACTTAAAGATTACGATATCATTGAATATTGTCTCAAGCCTTTAGGAAATCTATATACCGTTATAGGGGATTATGATAGCGCAGAAAATACGATCAAACAGTATTATTTTATTGCTGAAACAGAAAAAAACCAATCACAAAAAATAGCGGCCATCCTGAATTTATCGAATGTCTATCAGAGTTCAGGAAAGATTTCAATGGCAATTGAACTTTTGGAAAGCTCTCTAAAAACTGAAAAACTGTCAAATGTTCTAAAAGGAATTTTATGGAATAATCTCGGAAATAATTATTTACTGAGTTCAGCAGGGAATTTAATGAAACCAGAGGTCTATGATAAAGCACAAAATTGTTTTGAATTAGCAGTGAAATATTTAAAAAATGATACTGCTCAATCTGAAACCCTGTCGAATTCTTATCGAAATTTAGCCAATCTCAATCGCTTACGACAAAATTTTGAACTTGCAGACTCTTATTTAGAAAAAGCACAAAAGCTGATGCAGGATCAGCAGCCCAGAAAAATTGCAAAATTGTATTATGAAAAGGCTCTATTACTGTTTGCTGAACAAAAAAACAAAGAAAGTATCAATGAAATTAAACGTGTTTTTAAAATCTTAATCCCCAATTACAATTCGGAAAATTTATTGCCAAATAAAAATCAATTGTATGCAGAAACCGTTTTATTGGATGCACTCGATTTATATGCCGAAATTTTATCCGTCAAAGACCCCAAAAAAGCTTTAAAAACTTTTGACCTTTCTTTTTACATTGACGAGTTATTGATGAACTCTTTGGTTTATGAAAATTCTAAAATTATTAATCAGATCAAAACCCGTAACCGTACCGAAAAATGTCTCTTACTTTACGATCATTTGTATCAAGCAGAGCACAAAATTCAATATTTAGAACAAGCATTTCAATTATCAGAAAAAACAAAATCCGGGGTTTTAAAAAATTATCGTTCAAATATTAAAAACGCTTCTGCAAAAGAGAAACAGCTTGTGCAGCAACTTCAAAATTTAATTAATGCTATTTTAAAAGAACAGCAAAAAGGGGATTTGGCTGATATTTCAAAAATTAATCAATTCATAAAAAAACAAAATGAATCGATGCTTTCGCTAAAGAAACTCCAGGCTGAAGATACCGATTATTTCTCTGAAAACTGTGATTTAAAAGCACTGTTTTCAAAATTAGAAAGTGACAAAGCCGTTATGGTTTATTATTTTATGGGGTCTGAAAACTTATTTTACTTCACTTTACAAAACAACCTAATTAGTTTAAACCACATCTTTACAGCCCATAAAGCAATGCTTGAAATCGTGCATTTTGTAGATTATTTTAATGATGCTAATGCTATTATTAATGATATTTCGGGTTATAATAGTTTTGGAAACAAGGTTTATAACCTATTGCAATTGCCTGACAATTCGGTTTATCAAAACCTGATTGTTGTTCCGGATGGGATTTTGAATTTTCTTCCGTTTGAAGCATTAATTACACGTAAATCAAACACAACAAACTTTGCCAAAATGCATTATTTGCTGAACGATTTCAAAATTGCTTATAATACCTCGGCTAATATTTATTTGAATTCTAAACCAGTTTCTAAATCAGAAAAAAACGTTTTGGGTGTTTTTCCGGTTTTCAAAAAAACGGCTTTTGAATTAAATTATTCAAAAAAAGAATTAGCATCAATCCGAAGTAATTTTAAAGGAAAATATTTAGAAAACACAGAGGCCACTTTCGATAATTTTAAAAAAAATGCCATTGATTATTCGATTCTGCATTTGAGCACTCATGCTGCTGCAGGCGATATTGAAACTCCGGCAAGCATTAAATTTTATGATCAGGAAATTTTATATTCCGAATTATACAACCTGAATATCAACCCGGATTTAGTGGTTTTAAGTGCCTGCGAAACCGGAATCGGAAAACTCTACAAAGCCGAGGGAGCCATGAGTGTCGCAAGAGGTTTTCAGTTTGCGGGAGCACAGAATTTATTGTTTTCTTTATGGAAAGTAAATGATTATACAACTTCGGTTTTTATGTCTGACTTTTATAAAAACATCAAAAAAAATCCGTCTTATTTTGAAGCCAATACAAATGCAAAACTTGATTTCTTAAATGACAAATCGATTCCAAACGAGAAAAAATCACCTTATTATTGGAGCTCTTTTGTGTATTACGGTTCGATTTCTAAAGAAGTAAAATCAGTACATTATAATTATTACGTCATTAGTTTATTGACACTAATTGGTTTATTTTTGGTTTTCAATCACTATCAAAAATGAAAAATCTTCACGAGATTCTCAAAAAAGAGAAATACAAAAAAATAAAATTCAAAATCATCAAAACGCAGCATTTATTGGTCAAAGCCAAAATCAATGGTATTACGGGTAATTTCATTCTAGACACAGGAGCCTCAAGCAGTTGCGTGGGTTTTGAAGGCATCGATTTCTTTCAGTTAAAGGCCAAAAAATCCAAAACCAAAGCTGCAGGTGCAGGCGCCACTGGAATGCTAACCCAACTTTCTACCGACAACAAACTGCAACTAGGCCGCTGGAAAACAGCTGATGCTGCGCTAGTCATTTTCGACTTATCACACGTCAACGAAGCGCTTACCCAACACAAAGCCAAAGCCGTTCACGGCATTATTGGCGCCGATATCCTCCTAAAAGGCAAGGGAATTATTGATTACTACAATCATTATTTGTATTTGAAACAAGGTTTTTAGGGCAATTCCCAAGGCACCACGCTATCCGCTATAGTTTTGCAAAACCTTAAATGGAAGTTTTGCAAAAGCTGCCGCTCCTATCGTTATTGCGGAATTCTGCTTCACACAAAATTTATTGTATAAACAAAATCCCAAACTCATTTAGAATTTAGGATTTGTTTTATTGTAAGTATTTCTGTAAAATGGCTTCTTTTTGTTTAGGTATTTCAGCTATTTCTGTTTCTAACACTTTTATTTTTGCTTCAATTTTTTCAATTTCTGAAACTATTTTTTGTTGTTCAGCAATTGGTGGAACAGCAATTTTAATTCCTTGAATTCTGTCTATTGAAGCTCTTTTTGTTCTTGAAAACTCAAATGCTTTCCCTTCTTTTTCTAAAATGAAAGCTAAATATTTTTCGTTGATAGAATTATCTTTAACTCTCAAAACACCACAATGATCTGTTGGATAGAAAGGATAATCTTTTGGAAGATGATTGACCATCCAATCGCCATCAATTCCCCATAAAACAGATGGTTTGCTAAAATCTTCAATTAATAATTTATCAATATTCCCAAATGGTTCAATAACATTAGCACTGTAAACAGGAATTTTACCGTTTTCTACAAACTCATTTTTCAAGACACGTTTTCCAATATTTACTTGAAAGATGTTTTCATCGCTTAATCTAACTATTTTATCAGCTTTTGATTCTGCTTGATTGAATAGTTTTTCAATTGTTTCTTTACCTTTTTCAACTTCTTCTTTCGCTTTCTTTTCTTTTGCTTCTAAAACTTCAATTTCCGAAACTATCTTTTTTTGAATATCTAATGGTGGAAGTGGGATTTTTAGCGTAGAATAAAATTTTTCAGGTACTCTTTTGTGTCCACTCGAACCTGTCATTTGAGATTCTGCAACAACTCTTATATATTCTTTATTAATAATTTCAAATAAATATTTTGGATTCAATTTATTCCCACATCTGATAACGTGGAATTCTGAACTGCCTAAACCAATTCCATTTGTAAGGTTTTCTGCAATTCCACATTTTCCATTTTCCATACAAGGCGTAATCTTAGCAATGAGAATATCGTTATCCTTAAAATATGTATAACTACTATTTCGTAGTTTTCCAATTTCTTCATCAACCATTTTATCTATTGTCCCAGAATTACTGACAGAAGACATCTCTATAAAAGATACTTTCATATCATTAGGGAAACTTCGAATTTCAGTTTTTGAAGGATTTATTTCCGCTTCCTTCTCAAGTGAAACTAATTCCCATTTACTTTCAAACTTTACTTTTTTTTTAGCGGAAGTAGAAATAGTTTTTTCAAACTCTGCTCTATCAAAAGAAAGCATATCCAATAAGTCTATGTATGAAACATTATTTTTTATGTTTTCTGCTATTTCTAAGTTTTTGTTTTCAAGAAATGCATTATAAATATAACTACTCGCTTTTGTTAGGTCATTTATATCATTTACATTGTATAGCTGTGTACACTCATCAACTGTTTTTCCTTTTTGCATAGGATGCATCCCTTCATTTCCTCTTCTTCCAGAAAAATCATACCCTAAAAATCTTTTTTCAGCATCTTTTTCACCACTTTTTACTAAAACAATATTTTTTTGATTGTAAGCAATTATGAAATGTAATAATTTATCTTTTTCCGTTTCAATCAGTTTATCCCAAAACTCATTTTCCTTTTTAGCTTTTATCTTTTTGCGATATTCTCTATAAATTTCGTGTTCTGCTATAGTTTTTGTCGGTTCTTTTTTCAATAAAGAAACATAATCTTCAAACGAAACACTTTCCCAGACATAGTTTATATATTTGGAAATAGATTTTTCAATATTGTTATATGGCTCTGGAGGATTATTATCTATAAATTCTATGCAAAATTTATTTACATAATTTTTTAACTTAATGCAGTCTTGATTATTTCTTCTTTTTAAGAACAACGTAACTGTACTAGTATTCGTTGCCATAAAAGTGTTTCCGCCTAATTCGGCAATGGCAATTATATCAAAATATTGTAAAATGATTTCTCTTGTTTTGCTTTGTATTCCTGTGTTGTTTAAAATAGAACTCGGTAATACAACAGCAGCAATTCCATCATCTTTTAATAAATGTTTGGTTCGTTCTACAAAAAGACATTCAATATCTTTACTTTTTTCTGAGAGATATGGATATAAAGTAAAATCGTTTTGCGCACCAATATATTCTAAATCGTCTTTACAATCGTTTACAGAATAAGGTGGATTAGACAAAACCAATGAAAATTTAGCTTTTGTAGAATCTTCGAGATTGGTGTTGTCTTTCAATAAACCCTTATAGGTTTTAGAAGTTTCAAAACTATCTAAACCATCACCGTGAATAACTTGGGCCACACCATCACCATAAAAATAACAACCTACTTTCGCTACTTTAACTAAACGGTAATCTTTTTCAATTCCGTAAACATAATGTTTTGCCCATTCATAAGGATCAGCTTGCCAAGATTTTACTTGTTTTATTGCTTTTGGAAAGAAATTCTTCATTTCTTCATCTTTGAAAGCATTAATAATATCTTGATATTCTTCCATTGCTTCCGTAATGAAATGACCACTTCCTGCTGCATAATCAATTATTGCAGGTAATTCAGGAGCTTCTTTGTTTACTTCTTTTTCTATCATTTGTTTGATAGGAATTGAGCGAACAATGAATTTAGTAATTGGTGGCGGTGTAAAATATTGACCAACTTCTTGTTTTAATCCTGTAGTCAATAATTTTTCGAAGAAATCAGACAAATGTTGTTGCTTTCTTGGATAACGAATTTGATATTTTTCTAAAAGTTTTACAACATCTTTTAATACACGTTGATTTTCATCAAAACTAGCGTCATCTAAAACTTCTTTTATCGCAAGTATATTATTGAATTTTAAAACTTTTTTCTTTTTCTCCAAAAGTTCTTCAGGTGAATTTGCTTTAAAATCTTTTTCATCTATTCCTTCAATTTCTTTTTGAAGAAAAGCAAACAAACCATCTTTATGTAAATTAATTAAACGAACTTGAAAATCTACTGCATTATCATCTTGTCTCCAATGAAATTCTAATTCGTCATTTTCTCTTTTAGCTTCATCATACAATTTTGCAAGAAAAAGATTGAATATTTTATTGAAAGCATTTGGTTTATCAGAAACAGAATGCTTACGAAGTATTGATGCAAACTCGTGAAATATTTTTGTGCTTTCAGCTTCGTCTAATTCTTTTAAATCGGCTTTTGTGAATTTTTTGCTTTTAAAATCATAAGGTTCGTTTTCCCAAACACCTTGATGTTTCGTATTCTTGTTCCAAATGGTATAAAAATCTTTTACTGTTGGTGCAAGTCTGTGTTCATCTTCAATTTTTACAATTTCATTTTTGTAAATAATATTATCTTTGTCAAGTTTAGAAGCATAAAGCATTAATATTTCAGCACTTTTATCTTGCTGAAAATAAGAAAAAAGTTGACCTCCATCTTTTTTCATTTTCTTTAATTCATCATCAAACTCTTTTCCAAAAGTTTTACATTCAATCATTAAGTAAGCCTTGTCTTCATTCTTAACAAGAATATCAAGTCTTCCTTTTTCTTGACGACCAAGTTTCCATGTAGGTTCAAGAATTATATTTTCGGGTTTATAACCTTTTTCAAGAAGTCTATTTACACATTCAAGAACAACGAAATTTTCAGCTTGGGAATGGTTTTGAGTGGTTTTACTTTCGCAAATAATTTTATCTCCATAATTAATTATTTCTTTATGGAAATCAATTTCTATAATATAACCATCAGGATATTTTTTTATAAAAATATCTTTTGCATTTTCTTTTGGCTGAAAACCAATTACTTGCAATAAATCCTTCATGTTATATTAGTTAAAATTATTAAGGTCAAAAATATAACAAAAAAATCTATTCCGTATAGGAACGGATAAATATATCTTATCCAAAATCAATAAAAAATCCCAAAAACCAGTGTTGGAATTTGGGATTGAATTGTTTCTATAAGCCACACAATATATGATTAGCAGACCATTTTGAAACTATTTTTTAATGAAGGTTTTCACAATTTCTTGATTCCCATTAGATACTTTAAGAAGGTAAAGCCCCGGTGTAAGCGCACTTACGTCTATAGCTGAATCATTTAAAACATCGGTTTTTAAAAGGGATATACCACTCATGTTTAGTACTTGTACTCCTAAATTATTGGTGTTTTTCCCAAAATGAACATTCATTTTTTCATTTACTGGAATAGGAAAGATTGAAAAATCCTGAACTTCATCTGTTACTGAATCAGTCGTCTTTTTTTCATTCTCTACCCCTTGACGAAGCGTCTGTCCTCCAGATTTAATGACAAGATAGTTAATGTTCCAACCTCCCGTGGCAGCAAAAATTCCTAAATTATAAGTTCCCGCATTAACTTGTTTTGTAAAACTTACTGTTGTCCAATTTTGCCATCCTCCTGTAGCAGGTATTGTCACACTGCCAACAACAATACTTCCTGCATTCAAATCAACCGAAAGTTTTCCCCCACTATAACTAGCCACTCGAAACTCGAAGGTATATACTCCCGTTGTTGGAAAAGTTATGCTATTATAAGCCATCCAATCATTAGTATCTATATAGCCCACGTTTAACCCTCCCTCAGTACAAGTTTCGGTTTGAACTCCCGACATGGAACTATATGACTCGGCTTCAATTTTCTTATTGAACGCATCTAACGATGTGTAGATCTCTTTTAGATTAAAAAAAGAAGGCTTTTTTGAACGATCTCTACGTACTATTCCCCAATATTCTTCATCGGCACTTCCGTCGTATGGCACACCTGAACTATTTGGAGCAGATCCTCCCGGATTCTGTACATCTGGGCTACCGGCTTTCCACCATTCATCACAAAACTCAAAAACCGCAGCGCCTATACAATCATCGTAACGATTAAAAATCCCTGTTAGAATATTCTTATTGGCCTGCATTTGTAAATCTTCTCTAATAGTGTTGGTCGACTTATTGTATGAATCTGCCCCACATTCTGAAACATACATTGCTTTTTGAGAAAGCCTTCTAAAATCATCTATTGCTGGCACATCATTATCCCATCGATACAAATTTAAACCCCAAACATCCACTGCTGGACATGCGCTCAACACTGAGGCTGTAGGTACTTCCCCATGAGCGGTGGTTACTGGATGGTTTACATCGAGTTGATGTGCTCGTATTGCACAAGCTTGTAATTTTGAATACCAAACATTGATATTTCCTCCAAACCATTCTGGATGATAATTAAACTCATTCCCAAACTCCCACATCAAAATAGCTTGGTGATTTTTATAAGTGTTAATGTAATTTTCAAAATCGTTTTCATTCAAATGCATGATGATTCTAATTCCATTTGCAGCAAATGCATTCAGCTCAGCTACATTAGTAATCGGAGCGTAGGTTCTAATGGTATTTATACCTGCTTCTTTCATAAGAGCAATATCCTGAGTATAATTTCCTGTATCACCTGTCCCTCTGTTATAATCGACCGCTTTTATTCGATAACGTTGTTCGTTTACAAACAATTGCTTTCCTCTTACAGCCACAGTTTGGGCATTACTCTGCAAAAAAGGGAGAAAAAGAAATAGAAATAAAATGTAGTTTTTTGTTTTCATAAGTATAGTTTTTTAAATGGATAAATTTAATAGACTCTTCTTTATAAATGTCTCTTTAACATTTACATACAACGAAATAGTACAATCCCTTTTTCGCAAAAAAGAATATGATTTACTCAAATTTAAGCTTCCTTTTTCAAAAAATCAGTATTAAAAAACACTACAAAAACTATACTCTGGACAAAAAAAGCCTGTAGCTATGACTTGAGTATACATTTATTAACAGAAGGTCTTCTTCAATTTGAAGATCATTTGATTTAGCCACATTTATTAAACGGATGCCTAAAAAAATACCCCTTGTCCCTCACTAGCCCCGATCGTAGTGGAAATCCTTTTGAGGCTGGGGTTCAGCCTCAAAAGATTATAACGAAGAGCGGGACTTTGCTTCCTGAAAAAGCCCTATCTTTATGCTCCTAAGCCACCAAATACTATAACTTTTCTCCATAAAAAAAATCCCAAAAACCAATATTGGAATTTGGGATTTTGTGTATTTAAAATCGAATTGACTACAACTCAAATGCTTTTTTAGGATTGTTATCGCAAAGCAACTCCACTGGATTTTCTAGTGCTTCTTTCACTGCTACCAAGAAACCAACTGACTCACGTCCGTCGATGATTCGGTGGTCATAAGAAAGGGCTACGTACATCATTGGGTGAATTTCTACTTTTCCGTTTACAGCAATTGGACGCTCGATGATGTTGTGCATTCCCAAGATTCCAGACTGTGGAGGGTTGATAATTGGAGTAGACAACATAGAACCAAAAACACCACCATTAGTAATTGTAAAAGTTCCTCCTGTCATATCATCTACAGTGATTTGTCCGTCGCGTGCTCTCAAGGCCAAACGTTTGATTTCGGCTTCAACTCCACGGAACGTCAAGTTTTCAGCATTACGAACTACTGGTACCATTAACCCTTTTGGTCCAGAAACTGCGATTGAGATATCACAGAAATCGTAGGCTACTTTGTAATCGCCATCCATCATAGAGTTTACGTCTGGATACAATTGTAACGCTCTAGTTACCGCTTTGGTAAAGAAAGACATATAGCCTAAACTTACCCCACCGTGTTTTGCTTTGAAGGCATCTTTGTACTCGTTACGCAAATTGTTGATAGGTGTCATGTTTACTTCATTAAAAGTAGTCAACATTGCCGTATCGTTTTTGGCAGCCACTAATCGCTCAGATACTTTACGACGCAACATAGATAACTTGGTACGCTCTACACCACGTGAACCTCCTGTTGGAGTTCCCATAGATGGTACTGCATTTATGGCATCTTCTTTAGTGATTCTACCTGCTTTTCCAGTTCCAACAATGGTTTCTGGAGCTATATTTTTCTCGTCCAGTATTTTTCTAGCCGCTGGCGATGGAGTGCCTGCTGCATAACTTGGAGCGGCAGGAGCTGCTTTTGGAGCTTCAACTTTTACCTCTGCTTTTGGAGCTTCAGCTACTGGTGCTGGTGTTGCCACAGGTACAGCACCTGATGGTTTAGCTGCTCCAGTATCAATTAAACAAACAATAGCGCCTACTGCTACAGCATCGCCTTCTTCGGCTTTCAGGGTAATTACACCGCTTGCTTCTGCTGGCAACTCTAAGGTAGCTTTATCTGAATCTACTTCAGCAATCGCTTGATCTTTCTCTACATAATCACCATCTTTTACCAACCAAGTGGCTATTTCTACTTCTTTGATGGATTCCCCTGGTGATGGGACTTTCATTTCTAAAATCATCTTCTGTTAGTTTATTGTTTGTAGTTTAAGGCTTATGGTTTCTGGTTTGTTTTTATCAAAAACTAAAAACCACAAACGTTTTTATCTAAATAAATTTTTATCAAATACCATTCTAATTGCATCGGCATGACGACGCTTAGCTCTAGTGTAACTTCCTGCAGCTGGTGCGGCGTATGCTTTTAATGAGGCCAATCTCCATTTTACTAAATCAAAATTAGCCAACATGTAGGTGTAAGCTCCCATGTTCTTAGGCTCTTCTTGCGCCCAAACATAATCATCTGCATTTGGATATTGAGCAATAATCGCTTTTAACTGCTCAATTGGCAATGGAAACAATTGCTCAATACGAACTACAGCCACATCGTTTCTACCATTATTAGCTCTTTCTGCTGTAATATCATAGTAGAATTTACCTGTACAGAATACTAATGTTTTCACCTCAGCTTTATTTACTGTAGTATCATCAATAGTTTCTTGGAAACCACCATTAGTGAATTCTTCTACTGAAGACACACATCTTGGGTCACGTAGTAAACTTTTTGGAGAGAATACAATTAATGGTTTACGGAAATTCGTTTTCATTTGTCTTCTCAACAAGTGGAAGAAGTTGGCTGGAGTAGTACAATCGGCCACATACATATTATGACGCGCGCACAATTGCAAATAACGCTCCATTCTAGCAGAAGAATGCTCTGCTCCTTGCCCTTCGTAACCGTGAGGCAATAACATTACAATTCCGTTTTGATTGTTCCATTTATCTTCTCCACAAGAAATGTATTGGTCAATCATAATTTGTGCACCATTAGAGAAATCTCCAAATTGCGCTTCCCAAATTGTTAATGATTTAGGATTAGCCAAAGCGTATCCATAATCAAATCCTAGTACTCCGTATTCTGAAAGGAAAGAGTTGAACACATGGAAATTTCCTTTTTTGTTATCGATATGATTTAACAATACCACTTCTTCTTCAGAATCTTCGACTTTCACCACAGCGTGACGGTGTGAAAAAGTACCACGCTCTACGTCTTGACCTGAGATTCTCACATCAAAACCTTCTGTTAATAATGCACCATAAGCTAGAGTTTCAGCTGTACCCCAATCAATCGTATTGTTGTCATACCCTGTTTTTCTATCGGTAACAATTTTTGTGATTTTGTTGATGAATTTTTTATCCGACGGCAAACTAGACACCGTAGCAATGATAGAATCTAATGTTTCTTTTGCAACAGTTGTATCTACTTTTTTCAACATAACATCATCAGAAACCTGCTCAAAACCAGCCCATTCATTTTGCATAAATGGTGTAATGATTGTTAAATCTTTTTTACGAGATTCTTCTAAATTGGTTTCCAAAACGGCTTTGTATTCTTTTTCTAATTGATTTACATAGGTAGCATCAATCACGCCTTCTGACAATAATTTTAAGGCATAAATATCTCTTGGATTTTGATGCTTAGCAATGATTTTATATAAAACAGGCTGTGTAAATCTTGGTTCGTCACCTTCGTTATGACCATATTTTCTATATCCTAATAAGTCTATGAATACGTCGCGTCCAAATTCCATTCTAAAGTCTAACGCAAAAGACATGGCATGAACTACTGCCTCAGCATCATCAGCATTTACGTGTAAAACTGGCGAAAGGGTTACTTTGGCCACATCTGTACAATAAGTAGAAGAACGAGCATCTAAATAATTGGTTGTAAATCCTACTTGATTATTAATTACAATATGAATGGTTCCTCCTGTTTTATAGCCATCCAATTGAGCCATTTGAACAATCTCATACAAGATACCTTGTCCAGCGATAGCTGCATCACCATGCACAGCGATAGGTAAAACTTTCGAAAAATCATCAGCATAATACTTATCTTGTTTCGCTCTTGTGATACCTTCGATAACGGCTCCAACTGTTTCTAAGTGAGATGGATTGGGAGCTAAGTTAATATTGATTTTCTTTCCTGAACGAGTCACTTTGTCGGCTGTTAATCCTAAATGGTATTTCACATCACCATCAAAATACTCTTGATCGTAATCTTTACCGTCAAACTCGCTAAAAATATCTTGTGTAGATTTTCCAAAAATATTAGCTAGTACATTCAAACGTCCACGGTGCGCCATCCCCATTACGAACTGTTCTACACCTTTATCGGCTGCTTTTTCAATTAAAGCGTCTAACGCTGGTATCACTGATTCTCCTCCTTCTAATGAAAAACGTTTTTGACCTACATATTTAGTATGCAAAAAGTTTTCAAAAGAAACCGCTTGATTTAATTTCTCTAAAATCGATTTTTTTTCATCGGCAGAGAAGTTGGGTTGATTGTCATTAATTCTTAATTTTTGACGAATCCATTCTACAATTTCTGGCTTACGAATATACACATACTCGATACCGATATGTTGGCAATAGATTCTGTCTAAATGCCCGATGATTTCACGCAAAGTACACGGAGCAACTCCAATCACTTTGGCAGCATCAAAAACCAATTCTAAATCTGAAGTGACTAAACCAAAATTTTCGATAGCCAAAGAAGGGGTGTATACACGACGATCACGCACTGGATTTGTTTTAGTAAACAAATGGCCTCTAGTACGGTAACCTTCAATTAACTTGATAACTTTAAATTCTTTTTGCAATTTCTCAGAAACTTCAGCATTCGAAGCCGAACAAGAATCACCTGAAGCTTGAACAACAAGAGGAGTACCTTGAACTGAGGCTTGTTCTTCATTATAAGCAGTCATTCCAAAGTCGAAACCTTGAAAGAAACTTCTCCAACTTGGCTCTACGCTATCTGGATTTTCTAAATACTGATCGTATAATTGTGCAAAAAATTCGGTATGTGCTGCGTTTAAAAATGAAAACCTATCCATAATATTGTTTGAATGTATTTTTAAAATAGTCCGACAAAAGTACAATAAACAGTTATAACTAATTCATTTTTTTGCCTACTTTTACCTCTGTTTTTGTTAAATTAAACCTAATATCATGAAAAAATATGATTTTTTTACGGCTTTCAAAGCCATTTTGGTTTTTGTACTATTTAGTTTTACGAAATCGATGTATGCACAACAGTCCAATTCGAATACTTTTAGCAAAAACATTCAATTTGGAGGAGGAGTTGGATTGAATTTCGGGTCAGGATTTACAGATATTTCTATCTCACCAAGCGCCATTTATAATTTTAACCAATACGTGGCCTTAGGAGGAAGTTTGCAATTTGGATATATTAAAGCCAAAAACAGTTATGAAACGTATACGTATGGCGGAAGCTTGATTGGATTGGTAAATCCAATTCCGGAAATTCAATTATCCGCTGAACTAGAACAATTGCGATTCAACACTGATTACAGAACCATTACTGGCAACTTGGCTTCGAATAATTTTTGGAATACCGCCTTATATCTAGGTGCGGGTTACAGAACCAACAATGTTACTTTTGGGGTTCGCTACAATGTATTACACGACGACAACAAGAGTATTTACAGCGAAGCTTTTATGCCTTTTGTGAGGGTTTATTTCTAAGACTCGGAGAGACTTAGAAGCTAAGTTTCTGATTTAAAAAGAAATTGAGAAATGAAAAAAGGTAGTTTCTGATGAGAAATTTCACCTTTAAACTCAACGATAATAATTTCTAAACCAGACCTTTTGCCATTCTCTTTTCAGAATCAAAAACGAAACTTGACCTGATAATGTTATAATATCAGAACCATCGAGTTGTTTAATTTCGTTTTCTGGCACATCGATAATATAGAGTAGATTTAGATATTCGGCAAACTTATATTGAATGAGTCGGTATATCTTTTCTTGTAATTGAATTTTGAGTTCCTCAGGCAATATACTCATAGGAAAATCAATGCCTTCGTTGGCAAGATTAAAATCTTTATTGATTTGAGCTACCAATTTTACATACAGATTTTCCTTTTCTGCTTCAGAAAGTAAATGATCCGTATTTAAGGGTGCTACATACATAAATTAAAGGTAAAGATTACGTTTTTATTCTTGCCTCACATCCATTAGAATTAGGATTTAAAGCTTTTTATATTATACTTTTCTTCCCATCAGGTTTTCACCAAAAGCTCTCAATAATGCTTTTTTATCTGCATCAATATTCATTTTATCTAAAGTATCAAAGGCTTGATGTGTATACTCTTTTATAGCCTCTTGGGTAGCCAATGAAGCACCACTCTCATTAAAAATCTGTTTTACTTCCTCGATTTTGGCTTCCGAATTTTCAAGGTGTTCTGAAAACAAATGCAACAAACGAGATTTTTGAGTAGCCGTTGAGAATTCCATTGCTTTCAAAAACAAAAAGGTCTTTTTATTCTCAATAATATCGCCTCCAACTTGTTTGCCAAAAGTAGCAGGGTCGCCAAAAGCATCCAGAAAATCGTCTTGTAACTGAAAGGCAATACCTAAATTCAATCCAAAGTCATAAATCAACTTAGCATTCGATTTAGACGTCTTAGCAATAATCGCCCCCATCTTCATGGCAGCAGCTACTAAAACGGCTGTTTTGAATTCAATCATTTTCAAGTATTCAGGAATCGTAACATCTATTCTCGTTTCGAAATCAACGTCCCATTGCTGGCCTTCACAAACTTCAAGAGCTGTTTTACTGAACAATTTAGCTAGCTTACGAAACGTTTTCGGTTCGTATTTTTCAAAATATTGATAAGCCAAAATCAGCATTGCATCGCCAGACAAAATCCCAGTATTGGTATCCCATTTTTCATGTACCGTTTCGTGTCCTCTTCGCAAAGGAGCCGCATCCATAATGTCGTCATGCACCAAAGAAAAATTATGAAACACCTCTACCGCCATAGCTGCCGGCAAGGCTTTTTGATAATTGGTATCAAAAATTTCGGCACTCATCAGCGTGAGTACGGGACGCATTCGCTTCCCACCCAAAGACAAAATATATTGAATAGGTTCATAAAGATTTTGAGGTTCTTTTTGAATCACTTGATTTTTTAAATAAGTAACAAAAAAAGACTGATACGCTGAAACTGACTGCATGACTATATAAATTCGATTAGCAAAGGTTCAAAGATACAATTCACGAGCATAATATCACCAGAAAAAAGCTTCGGTTTCATTAAATTCATGTGTAACAACTGTTAAATTTTGATTACCGAAAACGTTTTAGACTGTTAAAAACGATGGAAACTAAAAATACAACGGAAACTTTTTTGGTATCTAAAGTTTCCTTCCTATATTTGCCTCGTCAAAATGTCAAATCATTTGTCTAAATACCAAAACAATAAAATTTCCAAAAACTAATTAAACCATACCCTCATGAATCCAAAATGGTCCATCAATTCTAATCAATCCGACGTTTTGATAGAAGCAAGACATTCAGTTATAGCCTATTTGGGTGGAAACACAAATTCCTTCAGTGGGTATGTAGTCATGGATCAAGATGTCATAGAAGATGCAGCAGTAGAATTTTCATTGGATGCAAATAACAACTACAACAAGATGGAGCAAATAGATTCTCATACCAAATTAAGCGACTTTTTTGATGTAGAAGCCCATCCTATCATTCGATTCAAATCGACTTCTTTTCAAAAAGTAAATAAAAACATCAATTTCATAAAAGGAGATTTGACTATAAAAGATGTAACCAAAACACTAGAATTAGACACCGAATTTATTGGAATCCATAATTATGACGGTCATCAAAAAGCTTCATTAGAGGTTACAGCTAAAATAAAACGAAGTGATTTTGATCTTTGGTACAATAGCAATTATCAACACGGCGGAATTTCTATTGGCCAAGACATCAAATTGGTTGCCAATTTAGAATTTGAAATATAAAAAATTGAAAATCAATATTTTAAATAAAATTTTAAACTTAATTTTGTCTTAATAGACACTAAAAAAATTAGAATAAAAAGTTATAGTACTTATGAAAGAAAAAATAATGGCTAAAGCAACTGAACTGTTTTTGAAACTTGGTTTCAAGAGCATCACCATGGATGATATAGCCGGAGAAATGTGTATTTCAAAAAAAACTATTTATAAATATTTCTGCAACAAAGAGGTACTAATCGAAGAAAGTACTGAAGTAATGCACAAAGAAGTACATCAAAGTATTGATGCCATTGTACAACAAGACTTCAACGCCATTCAGGAAAATTTTGAAATCCGAAAAATGTTTAAAGAGATGTTCAATGCTGGCGACACTTCACCGATGTATCAATTAAAGAAACATTACCCAGAAATCTATAATAAGCTCGTTGATAGAGAAGTTAATGAGTGCAATACCGTTTTTAAACAAAATATCGAAAAAGGAATCAGAGAAGGATTGTACCGATCCGATATACCCCAAGATACCTATGTAAAATTCTATTATACGCTAGTCTTTGAAATCAACGGAAATACAATTTCTGAAAAAGAAGCTCAACAGCTAGAATTAGAAGCACTTGAATATCACATTAGAGCTATGGCCACATTAGCAGGAATTATCGAACTAGAAAAACAACTGGAAAATCACTCCATCATATAATCATTCATCAAAACGTTTCAAACAAATTTTAACCTATGAAATACCCACTTTCAATACTCACAGTCTTTTTACTTGTGATAAATCTTCAAGCACAAGAAGTAAAGAAGCTTACTTTAAAAGATGCATTAGTTTATGCTTTAGAAAATAAAGCTGATGCAAAAAAAGCAAAATTAAAAGTCGAAAATAGTGAATACCAAATTCAAGAAGTTCGCTCAAGAGCATTACCTCAGATTACTGCCAACGGAAGTTTAACTTACAATCCGGTGTTACAAACAAGTGTAATTGATGGTAGTGCGTTTGGACAACCTGGCACCGCTATTCAAGTAGCTTTTGGACAAAAATGGAATTCTGTAGGTGGAGTTACTTTAACCCAAGCTCTTTTTGATCAATCCGTTTTTACAGGTTTACAAGCCGCTAAATCAACTAGAGAGTTTTATCAAATCAACGATAAATTAACCGAAGAACAAGTAATCGAAGGGGTAGCAAATAACTACTACCAAATCTATGTGTTACGCGAAAAACTAACGCTTTTAGAAAACACATTCAAGATCACTGAAAAAGTACGTGATATCGTAAAAGGACAGTTCGAAAATGGTTTGGCTAAAAAAATTGATTTAGACCGAATGAATGTGAGAGTGACTAACGTAACTACTCAAAAACAACAAATTGTAAACCTATTGCAATTACAAGAAAATGCATTAAAATTCTATATCGGAATGCCAATAGAGACCAAAATCGAATTCCCAAATACAGAATTTGAAATGACTCCATTGGCCCTTTCAGAAGCACCAAACGCAAATACAAGAACGGAGTTTTTGTTGTTAAAAAAACAAGAAGAGCTTTTAAACTATCAGAAAAAAGCAGCCATAGCGAACTACTATCCTACTTTATCATTGGCGGCTAATTATAGCTTCATCGGTCAAGGTCCAGAGATGCCTTGGTTCAAAAAACCTGCCGATGGTGTATATTGGTCTGATTTCTCTTCTGTGGCATTAAATTTAAGAGTACCCATCTTTACTGGATTCGGAACTCGCGCTAAAGTAAGACAAACAGATGTAGAATTGAGATCAGTTCAAGAAGATATCAAGGATACTCAATTGGCTTTGGATTTAGATTACAAAAATGCGAATACTCAAATTGAAAACAGCATAATCACAATCACAAACCAAAAGGAAAACATGCGTCTTGCTGAGGAAATCCTTAAAAACACGAACAACAATTATTTACAAGGATTGGCATCATTAACGGATTTATTAGATGCTGAAAATGCCGCAACCGAAGCACAAAACAACTATACCGCAGCAATTTTAGATTACAAATTAGCAGAAATAAAACTAGTAAAATCAAAAGGAGAACTAAAATCATTAATAAATAACTAAACTATGAAAAAAAATATAGTAACCATCATAATTATCTTGGGAGCATTAGGCTTAATTGGCTACATCTTAATGAAGAACAAAGAGTCCAATGCCGAAAAAATTGCCGTAGTCGCTGAGAAAAACGCAAGTATTTCTGTAAAAGTTGCCCAAGTAAAAACAGAAGAAGTTTCTTTGGATTTTGTAGCCAATGGAAATTTTGAACCCACTCAAGAATTAACCTTTTCAGCGGAACACTCAGGAAAAGTAATTAAAGTATTAGCCAAAGAAGGAGATCGAGTGAGTGTAGGACAAACTTTAGCAATAGTAAGAGGAGATGTAATTAATGTAAATGCACAAGCAGCCGAAGCAGCATACATGAACGCCAAATCTGATTACAACCGTTTTGACAATGCCTTCAAAACTGGCGGTGTTACTAAACAACAATTAGATCAAGCTAAATTAGCACTTACAAATGCTGAAGCTAATTATAAGCAAGCCAAAATCAATGTTGGCGATACCAGAATAAAAGCACCAATCAACGGAATCATCAATAAAAAATATATTGAACCAGGTTCTATGCTTTCGGCTATGCCAGCCACCGCTTTGTTTGACATTGTAAACGTTAGCAAACTAAAACTAAAAGTAACCGTTAGCGAAGGACAAGTGGCTAGCTTAAGAGTAGGCAATACCATTGCTGTAAAAACCAGCGTATTTCCAGACAAAGAATTTAGCGGAAGAATCACCTTTGTAGCAGCAAAAGCTGACAGCAATTTAAATTTTCCTATTGAAATCGAAATTGCAAACAATGCCAATAATGACATAAAAGCTGGAATGTATGGTACCGCTTTATTTAAATCCGCTCAACAAAAACAAACTATGACTATTGTTCCTAGAACTGCTTTTGTAGGAAGTGTAAGCAGTAATCAAATATTTACAGTAGAAAACGGATTTGCAAAACTAAAAACAGTAACTGCTGGAAGAATTTTAGGTGACAAAGTAGAAATCTTAAACGGTTTGACTAATGGTGAAACAGTTATTACTACAGGTCAAATTAATTTGCAAGACGGTAATTCAGTAGAAATTATTAAATAATTGATTGTAAAGATCAACAACCACTATATATGAAATTAGCAGAAATATCCATAAAACGTCCGTCGTTAGTGATTGTATTGTTTACAATCCTGATTCTTGGTGGACTATTCAGTTACAGCCAATTGGGCTACGAATTGATACCAAAATTTGAAACCAACGTAATCACGGTTTCTACAGTTTACCCTGGAGCTTCTCCAAGTGAGGTAGAAAACACCGTGACCAAAAAAGTCGAAGACGCTATTGCTTCACTTGAGAACATCAAGAAAATTGATTCTAAATCGTATGAAAGTCTTTCGATTGTATCCATTACATTAACATCTAATGCTGATGTTGACATTTCGATGAACGACGCGCAACGAAAAATCAATGCCGTGTTGAGCGACTTGCCAGACGATGCTGACCCACCATCCTTGACTAAATTCTCTTTGAGTGATTTGCCCATTATGACATTGGGGGCCAATGGGAAAATGGACGAAGCTGCATTTTATGATTTAATTGACAAAAAAATCGCACCTGTATTATCGCGTGTAGAAGGTGTAGCACAAGTAAACATCATTGGAGGTCAAGAACGTGAAATACAAGTTAACCTAGACGCAGTAAAAATGCAAGGCTACAATTTGTCCGTACCACAAGTACAACAAATGATTTTATCGTCTAATCTAGATTTTCCTACTGGAAACATTCAAACGCGTGAGCAAAAAATATTAATCCGTTTAGCGGGTAAATACAAAAATGTTGAGGAATTAAGAAATCTTGTTATCTCTTCTCAAAACGGCATTCAAATTCGTTTAAAAGATATTGCTGATGTGCAAGACACTCAAAAAATTGCCGAAAAAGTAGCTCGTGTAGATCAAAAGAGCGCTATCGTTCTTCAAATCGTAAAACAATCCGATGCGAATGCAGTAGCAGTTAGCGAATTACTGGTAAAAACAATTCAAAAATTAGAAAACGATTACAAAAGCAATGAACTAAAATTATCCATTGCAAAAGATAGTACTGTATTTACATTAGAAGCAGCAGATTCTGTGATTCACGATTTATTGATTGCAGTAATCTTGGTAGCCTTAGTAATGTTGTTCTTCTTACACAGTGTAAGAAACTCATTGATTGTAATGGTTTCTATCCCTGCATCCTTAATTGCAACGTTCATTGGTATCTATCTTTTAGGCTATACTTTAAACTTGATGAGTTTATTAGGTTTATCCCTTGTAGTAGGTATTCTGGTCGACGATGCCATTGTGGTGCTCGAGAATATTTATAGGCACATGGAAATGGGTAAAAACCGTGTTCGTGCTGCATTCGATGGAACTGCTGAAATTGGAGGAACCGTTACTTCAATTACCTTAGTTATTGTGGTTGTGTTTTTACCAATTGCCATGAGTACTGGTTTGGTATCAAACATTATTACGCAATTCTGTATGACGGTAGTTATTTCTACTTTATTATCCCTTTTGGCTTCGTTCACCATTATTCCATGGTTGTCTTCAAGATTCGGAAAATTAGAGCATATCGAAGGGAATAATCTATTCGGAAAAATGATTTTAGCTTTCGAAAGCATGCTTTCACGATTCACCCATTGGGTAACTGGAATTTTAGAGTGGTGTTTGGATCATTATTTCAAAACCATTGGGGTAGTTTTAATTTTATTCTTTGCTTCTACTATTGGATTATTAGGTGGTGGTTTTATTGGTGGGGAGTTTTTTGCTTCATCAGATAGTGGGGAGTTTTTGGTACAAATAGAAATGCCAAAAGATGCTTCGCTAGAACAAACGAACTTTATGACTCAAAAAGCCGAAGCGTATTTGAAAAAACAAGAATATGTAAAATCTCAAATTACAACCGTTGGGCAAACGTCTGAAGGGATGGGAGCTTCTCAAGCTACAGCTTACAAAGCAGAAATTGACGTAAAAATGATTGATCAAAAAGATCGTAAAGATGATGCCTCAGTTTATGCTGCAAAAATCAAACGCCAATTAGAAAAAGTCTTAGTAGGTTCAAAAGTTAAAACAGTACCTGTGGGTATTTTAGGAACTGCTGAAGATGCAAAACTTGGACTTATCGTTACAGGATCGAATGTAGAAAGTGCCATGAAATTTGCTAAACTAGCAGAAGCCGAATTAAGAAAAATTCCTGGAACCACAGAAATAAAATTAACAGTTGAAGATGGAAATCCTGAAATCAACGTTAAAGTAGACCGTGATAAAATGGCTGCTTTGGGATTGACATTACAAACTGTTGGTTTAACCATGCAAACAGCTTACAGCGGAAATACTGATGGTAAATTCAGAGCAGGAGAATATGAATATGACATCAACATCAAATACAATGCTTTCGACAGAAAAGACATTACTGATGTAAGTAATCTAATCTTTGTAAACAGTGCTGGTCAACAAATCAAATTATCACAATTTGCTACCATTACAGAAGGTTCGGGACCAAGTCAATTAGAACGTAGAGATAAAACTGCATCTGTGACTGTTCAAGGGCAAAACGTAGGAGTTCCTGCAGGAACCATCGTAACACAATGGCAAGAAAAATTAGATAAATTAGAAAAACCAGTTGGAGTAAATTACATTTGGGGTGGAGATCAAGAAAACCAAAGTGAAGGTTTTGGAACCTTAGGAATTGCTTTACTAGCTGCTATTATTTTGGTTTATTTAGTAATGGTAGGTTTGTATGATAGTTTTGTCCATCCATTTGTAGTACTATTTGCAATCCCACTATCGTTTATCGGAGCTATGCTAGCTTTAGCCTTGACCAATAACTCCTTGAATATTTTCACCATTTTGGGTATCATCATGTTGATTGGTTTGGTTTGTAAAAATGCGATTATGCTTGTCGATTACACCAACCAAAGAAGAGCCGCTGGCGAAACCATTCGTACAGCATTGATACAAGCAAATCATGCACGTTTACGTCCTATCTTGATGACTACTATTGCGATGGTTTTTGGTATGTTCCCAATTGCATTAGCATCAGGAGCAGGTGCCGAATGGAAAAATGGTTTAGCTTGGGTTATTATTGGTGGATTGATCAGTTCGTTGTTCTTAACTTTGATTATTGTACCAGTGATTTATGAAATCATGGAAAAAATCATCCATAAGTTTAGTAAAGAAGAGAAAACGGATTATGAAGCTTTAATAACAGAAGATTATGTGCATACGGAATTGAGCGAAGATGGTTTCAATCCAAAGCATACCCTTTAATTTTTGAATATTTGTTTTGTTTAACAAAAAGGCCGTCTAATTTGATTAGACGGCCTTTTTAATTAACTAAAAAAAGAAATTAATTTTTTACTGCAACAGCTTCTTGTTTCCAAGTTTTAACCATTGCGATAGCATTATTAGAATAATCTACTTCGCTTAAGTTTACTTCTTTCCAAAAAAACCATTTGCCTACTTTTGCTCCGTCTTTATAAAATCCAGATGCTTTTTTGGTTCCATCTTCATTGTAAGCTACCCAGTATCCTTCTAGTTTACCGTTTTCAAAATAACCTTCTTGTTGTACTTGTCCGTTATCATAGAAATAAGTAGCTTTTACTTTTTTTCCAAAAGGCTCTAAAACTGGTTTAGAATCTTGTGCATATATCATTCCTGAGAACACCAATGCTACTGCTATTAAATATCTTTTCATATCGTTAGTTTTTAATGATTTATATCTTTCTTTTACCAAAATTATGAAATACTTTACATTTAAAAAACTTTTTGATAACAATTTCGTAACATTGAGTAAAAACTTAACATTGGAAAAACTTGAAAACAAAAAAATCAGCCGTAAACAGCTGATTTATATAAGATTGTTATAAAAAATGATTAATTAAGCAAAGAATCTAATAATGTAGGTAATTCTGCAGAAGAAGGTCTTGGAGCATCAGCTTTTACAATATTTCCTTTTGGATCTACCAATATAAATCTTGGAATTCCAGTAATTTTATAATCCTGTACAAACTTAGAATTCCAATCATTATCAGCAAAAACCTGAACACCACCCAATTCTTTTTCTTTCACCATAGTTCTCCATTTTTCAACATCTTTTACTTTATCAATAGACATACTCAAGAATACGATATTTTTATCATGATATTTCTCTTCAGTCTTTTTGAGAAATGGAATCTCCTGACGACAAGGTCCGCACCAAGTAGCCCAAACATCAATGTACACGTACTTTCCTCTAAAATCCTCTAATTTCGTTTTTCCACCTTTATAATTATCATATTCAAAAGTTGGTGATACGCCGCCATTCATTTTATTACTGTCCATCATTTGCTGATGGTATTCTTTTAATGAAGCTAAATTCATTTCGATACTTTGTTTTTGAAGAGCAACAAATTCAGGATCTAATTTTTTACCTTCCAAACTAGCAATATCAGCTGCTTTTTTTTCTTCAATGCGTTTTGCAAAATTAGCTTCGTCTGCCGCCAATAATGAAGTGTAATCAAATTTAGATTCTGAAACAGTATTTTGGGCCAAGAAATTATTCTCAACTGCTCCTACTCCGCTATAAACTATAGACTCATCAAATTGTTTAGCATCCATTTTTAATTTCAAGTTGAAATTATTCTTCAAATACAATTGTGTGTACTCTTTGCCATCATACAACATATAGAAACCTTTTTCAACAGGAGCACTTCCTTTAAAAAGGCCTTTCTTATCAACTCCAATTTTTAAAAGTTCTTTCCCATTAGTTCTATTCAAAATTCGAATGGTATCACTATTACGATTCGCAATTTCAGCTTGAAGGGTAAAAGCTTCTTTTTTTTGTGCCTGACTTCCGTGTATTCCCAAAGCCAAAAGAGCCACAATACATAGTTTTTTCATAAAGTTGTTTTTTGTGTTAATGCACATCAAACATAGGAGTAAAAATCATTTAAAGTGAAAAATTAACATATTTTTAAAAATGAAAAGGATGTTGCAAACTTTTGGCGTTAATTTAATTTTTGTGTTTACTTTTGCAGTCTAAAATTTGGAACATGTATAGAAGTCATAATTGTGGCGAATTGAACGCCTCACATATTAATCAAGAAGTAACTTTAGCGGGATGGGTACAAAAATCTCGAGATAAAGGATTCATGAATTGGGTCGACCTAAGAGACCGTTACGGAATTACACAATTGATTTTTGACGAAAGCCGTACCGACAAAGCGGTATTTGAATTAGCCAAAACCTTAGGAAGAGAATTTGTAATTCAGGTTAAAGGAACCGTGATTGAACGCGAGGCCAAAAACAACAATATTCCAACTGGAGCCATTGAAATTTTAGTAACAGAACTAAGCATTTTAAATGCTGCACTAACTCCTCCGTTTACTATCGAAGACGAAACCGATGGTGGCGAAGATATCCGAATGAAATATCGTTACTTGGACATTCGAAGAAATCCAGTAAAAAACAGCTTGTTATTCCGTCACAAAGTGGCAATGGAAGTACGCAAATACCTTTCTGATTTAGATTTTTGTGAAGTAGAAACCCCTTACTTGATCAAATCTACTCCAGAAGGCGCCAGAGATTTCGTAGTTCCTTCAAGAATGAATGAAGGACAGTTTTATGCTTTACCACAATCACCACAGACCTTCAAACAATTATTGATGGTGGGTGGAATGGATAAATATTTTCAGATTGTAAAATGTTTCCGTGACGAAGATTTACGTGCTGACAGACAACCTGAGTTTACACAAATAGATTGTGAAATGGCATTTGTAGAACAAGAAGACATTTTAAATGTTTTTGAAGGACTTACACGTCATTTACTAAAAGAATTAAAAGGCATAGAAGTTGACAAATTCCCAAGAATGACGTACGAACATGCTATGAAAACCTACGGAAACGACAAACCAGACATTCGTTTTGGAATGGAGTTTGGAGAATTGAATGCTTTTGCACAACACAAAGAATTCTCCGTTTTCAATTTGGCAGAATTAGTTGTAGGTATTGCTGTTCCAGGTGCAGGCAATTATACTCGTAAAGAAATTGACGCATTAATTGATTGGGTAAAACGTCCACAAGTGGGTGCAAGCGGAATGGTTTATGTAAAATGTAACGAGGACGGTACTTACAAATCATCTGTAGATAAATTTTACGATCAAGACGATTTAACAAATTGGTCAAAAACAACGGGTGCCAAACCAGGAGATATGATTTTTGTATTGTCTGGTCCTGCTAACAAAACAAGAGCGCAACTTTCAGCATTGCGAATGGAATTGGCTACACGTTTAGGATTAAGAAATCCTGCAGAATTTGCACCACTATGGGTAGTTGATTTTCCATTATTAGAATTTGATGAAGAAAGCGGACGCTATCACGCAATGCACCACCCATTTACTTCACCAAAACCAGAAGACTTGCACTTACTAGAAACCAACCCTGGAAAAGTAAGAGCCAATGCTTATGATATGGTTTTGAATGGAAATGAAATTGGAGGAGGTTCTATTCGTATTCACGATAAAGCTACTCAACAATTAATGTTTAAATACTTAGGTTTCACAGAAGAAGAAGCCAAAGCACAATTCGGATTCTTAATGGATGCTTTTCAATTTGGCGCACCTCCTCACGGTGGTTTAGCTTTTGGATTGGATCGATTGGTAGCTATTTTGGGTGGTCAAGAAACCATTCGTGATTTTATTGCCTTCCCAAAAAACAATTCTGGAAGAGACGTAATGATCGACGCTCCATCAACAATTGATGATTCTCAATTAAACGAATTACACATTCAATTAAATTCAAAATAAGACCTGAATAGTCTGTATATCAATATTTTTGAAAAAAAAGTATGACACGAATCATTTTTGTATTATATTAAAGATTACATTTGTCACATTATAAATTATTATTATTATTACAATGCGTACAGGTACAGTTAAATTTTTCAATGAGTCTAAAGGTTACGGATTCATTACAGACGAAGAAACAGGAAAAGACATTTTTGTTCATGCATCAGGAATCAAAGCGGAAGAATTACGCGAAGGTGACCGTGTGAGCTATGAAGAAGAAGAAGGAAGAAAAGGTAAAGTTGCTGCCATGGTAACAGTAATTTAAGCTTAAAAATATCACAGTATTTTTTTGCAAAAAAGTAAAGCGCTTCGAAATTATTCGAAGCGCTTTTTTTTATTTTTAACTCAAAAAAGTACAGCATAATAATTCTTATTTATAATCATTAAAAATTAGATTAGATTAACAAACGTTTAGAAGTGAAATCAGGTATTTAACTTGTGTTTTAAATCCTTGCAACCTATCTTTGTGGCTCGTTTAAGCAAGAAAAAAAACTACTATGCAAACCGAACAAATCAACTTCATTCCAATCTTAATGCAATTGCTTCTCGCAGTAGGATTTGTAGCTGGAATTATTTTTATTTCAGGAAAATTAGGTCCAAAAAGAAATTCTGCCAACAAAGACAAAAACTTCGAGTGCGGGATTGAATCTGTGGGTAACGCTCGAATTCCTTTTTCCGTAAAATACTTTTTGGTTGCCATCCTTTTCGTTTTATTTGATGTTGAAGTTATCTTTTTATACCCTTGGGCCATCAATTTCAAGGAGTTAGGTATCGAAGGTATGATAAAAATGATTATTTTTATGCTTTTGTTACTCGTTGGTTTTTTCTATATAATCAAGAAAAAAGCCCTTGAGTGGGAATAAATACAAGACAATAGAAATTGAATACTATATCAATTATGACAGACTCTAACACAAAAATGGTTGCTCCTCCAGAAGGAGTTGTTGGCGAAGGTTTTTTCGCTACCAAATTGAACGATGTTGTAGGACTAGCTAGAGCCAATTCATTGTGGCCACTACCTTTTGCGACTTCATGTTGCGGTATCGAATTCATGGCAACTATGGCTTCCCACTATGACTTAGCGCGTTTTGGATCAGAAAGGGTAAGTTTTTCTCCAAGACAAGCAGATATGTTGATGGTTATGGGAACTATTTCAAAAAAAATGGGCCCAATTCTACGTCAAGTATACGAACAAATGTCAGAACCAAGGTGGGTAATTGCCGTTGGAGCTTGTGCTTCATCTGGCGGAATATTCGACACCTACTCTGTGCTTCAAGGAATTGACAAAATAATCCCTGTTGATGTTTATGTTCCAGGATGTCCTCCAAGACCAGAACAAATTGTTGAAGGAGTGATGAAATTACAAGAAATTGTAAAAAACGAATCGGTTAGAAGACGAAGCTCTCCAGAATATCAAGAATTATTAGCTTCTTATAATATCAAATAAAAGATGGCATTAGAAACAACCGAAATACAAGAAAAATTAGTAGCTACTTTTGGAACTGCTGTTTTTCAATTCAATCAAGACAGAGACATTTTTTCATTTGAAGTTTCAGCTGATGTAATCACCGCTGTCATTCTTTTCCTAAAAAATGATCCACAATTACGTTTTCACTTCTTAACCGATCTATGCGGTGTTCATTATCCCGACAATGAAGAAGAAAGACAATTTGCTGTAGTGTATCATATGCACAATTGGTACGAAAACAAGCGCATCCGAATCAAAACCTTTTTGAACGGTTCACAACCAGAAGTAAAATCAATAGCTAATATATTTCTTTGTGCCAATTGGATGGAACGTGAGACCTATGATTTCTTCGGAATCAACTTTATTGGTCATCCGCAATTGAAAAGAATTTTGAATATGGACGAGATGGTTTCTTTCCCAATGCGTAAAGAATTCCCAATGGAAGACAGCGGAAGAACAGACAAAGATGACCGATTCTTCGGAAGAACACCTTCGAATTGCTAAAAAAAGAACCTATAATTTTTCACATTAGATAAATGTCAGAACTATTATTACCACCAGAGCATCGCTATGCTAAAATAATCAAAGAGCGTCATAATGAAGACGGAAGTGAACTTTCGATTCTGAATTTAGGACCAACTCACCCAGCTACTCACGGTATTTTTCAAAACATCTTATTGATGGATGGAGAAAAAATATTAGAAGCTGAACCAACCATTGGATACATCCATAGAGCATTCGAAAAAATAGCCGAAAATCGTCCGTTTTATCAAATCACTCCGCTGACAGACCGTATGAACTATTGCTCGTCTCCTATCAACAATTTAGGATGGTGGATGACATTAGAAAAATTATTAGGTGTTGAAGTACCAAAAAGAGCGCAATATCTGAGAGTTATTGTAATGGAATTGGCACGTATTGCCGATCACTTAATTTGTAACTCTATTCTAGGAGTAGATACAGGAGCCTATACAGGTTTCTTGTATGTATTTCAATTCCGTGAAAAAATATATGAAATCTACGAAGAAATTTGTGGAGCTCGTTTAACTACCAATATGGGAAGAATTGGCGGTTTCGAAAGAGACTGGTCGCCAGAGGCTTTCCGTAAACTAGATATCTTCTTAGAAGAATTTCCAGTAGCTTGGAAAGAATTTGAAAACTTATTCGAAAGAAATAGAATCTTTATTGACAGAACTGTAAATGTAGGTGCCATAACTGCTGAAAAAGCTTTAGCTTATGGATTTACTGGTCCAAATTTACGTGCTGCAGGTGTAGATTATGATGTTCGTGTGGCGCAACCTTATTCATCTTACGAAGACTTTGATTTTATTGTACCAGTAGGAAAATCAGGTGATACTTATGACCGTTTTTGTGTACGTAATGCAGAAGTTTGGGAAAGTTTAAGCATTATCAAACAAGCTTTAGCTAAAATGCCAGCTGGAAATGAATACCACGCTGACGTTCCTGAGTATTATTTGCCTCCAAAAGAAGATGTGTACACTACTATGGAATCTTTGATTTATCATTTCAAGATTGTTATGGGTGAAGTTCCAGTTCCTGTTGGAGAAGTATACCATCCGGTTGAAGGAGCTAATGGTGAAATTGGGTTTTATTTAGTATCCGACGGAAGTAGAACCCCATATCGTTTGCATTTCCGTAGGCCTTGTTTTATTTATTATCAAGCCTATCCTGAAATGATTCAAGGCGCTATGCTTTCAGATGCGATAGTAATATTATCAAGTTTAAATGTTATCGCAGGAGAATTAGATGCTTAACGATTTTAAAGCAGTGCTTTTTTAGATTTAAGATTTAAAAAAACTTTGTGACTTTGAGCCTTTGCGGCAAACAATATAAAAATGGAAAGAAAACATTACAATCAAGAAATAAATATGACTGATGCATTGATGGAACGCATCAATGAACTAATCAGTCATTATCCTGAAGACAAAAGAAAATCAGCACTATTGCCTGTTTTGCATGAAGTTCAAGATGCTCATGACAACTGGTTAAGCATTGAACTACAGAATAAAGTAGCTGAAATTCTTCACATCAAACCCATCGAAGTCTATGAAGTGGTTACTTTTTACACCATGTTCAATCAAAGACCAATTGGAAAATATATGTTCGAATTTTGCCAAACTTCGCCTTGTTGTTTAAATGGTGTAGAAAATTTAATGGACTATACTTGTGAGAAACTAGGAGTTAAAGTGGGAGAACCCACAGCAGATGGCTTGTTCGAAGTAAGAGGAGTGGAATGCTTAGGAGCTTGTGGCTATGCACCAATGATGCAATTGGGTGATTTCTACAAAGAACATTTGACTGAAGAGAAAATCGATCAAATCATTACTGATTGCCGAGATAATAAAATAATATTACACGATAAATAAGATGTCACAAAAAATATTATTAGACAAAATCAATATTCCAGAAATAAAAACCTACGAAGTCTATCGTGCGAATGGTGGCTATGCTTCTGTTGAAAAAGCCTTAAAAACCTTGACTCCTGATGAAGTTGTAGAGGAAGTAAAAACGTCTGGTTTAAGAGGTCGTGGTGGAGCAGGATTCCCAGCGGGTATGAAATGGAGTTTTATTGATAAAAAATCAGGAAAACCACGCCATTTAGTTTGTAATGCTGACGAATCTGAACCAGGAACCTTCAAGGATCGTTTCTTGATGGAATATATTCCGCATTTATTGATTGAAGGTATGATTACTTCTAGTTATGCACTAGGCGCTAATCGTTCTTACATCTATATTCGTGGAGAATACATGTGGGTTTACAAGATTTTAGAAAGAGCCATTGCTGAAGCAAAAGCTGCAGGATGGTTAGGAAAAAATATATTAGGAACAGGTTACGATTTAGAGCTACATGTTCACTGTGGTGGTGGAGCTTATATTTGTGGAGAAGAAACTGCTCTTATTGAATCTTTAGAAGGAAAACGTGGTAATCCACGTATCAAACCACCTTTCCCTGCGGTTTCTGGTCTTTGGGCTAATCCAACCGTAGTTAACAATGTGGAAACTATTGCTGCAGTGCCTTGGATTGTCAACAATTCTGGAGCTGATTATGCTAAAATAGGTGTAGGAAGATCTACAGGAACCAAATTAATCTCCGCTTCTGGACACATCAAAAATCCTGGGGTTTACGAAATAGAACTAGGGTTAAGCGTATACGAATTCATGAATTCTGATGAATATTTAGGAGGAATGAGTTCTGACCGTCCTTTGAAAGCATTTGTACCAGGAGGAAGTTCGGTGCCAATTTTACCAGCTAACTTAATCTACAAAACTGCTGCAGGTGAAGACCGATTGATGACTTATGAGTCATTGAGCGATGGTGGTTTTGCTACGGGGTCTATGTTAGGTTCTGGTGGATTCATTGTGTATAATGACACTAGCTGTATTGTTAGAAACACTTGGAATTTCTCTCGTTTCTATCACCATGAAAGTTGTGGACAATGTACACCTTGTCGTGAAGGTACTGGTTGGTTAGAAAAAGTATTGCACCGTATCGAAAACGGACACGGACGCGAAGAAGATATTGATTTGTTGTTGAGTATTCAGAGTAAAATCGAAGGAAACACTATTTGTCCATTAGGTGATGCGGCTTCATGGCCAGTAGCTGCTGCTATTCGCCATTTTAGAGACGAATTTGAATACCATATTCGTTTCCCAGAAAAAATAAAAAACAGAGATCATTTTGTTGCAGAACCTTTTGAACAGGTTAAGCACTTAGTTGGTAAAGTAACCTTATAGTTAAAAGTTAAAAAATCAAAAAAGTATTTTTTTGACATTAAGACCAAAAAAAATGAAAGTAACAATAGACGGTCAGTCCATAGAAGTAGAACCAGGAACAACCATCCTACAAGCCGCTCGTATGATTGGTGGAGATGTAGTTCCGCCAGCGATGTGTTATTATTCTAAATTAAAAGGGAGCGGTGGTAAATGCCGTTGTTGTTTAGTTGAAGTATCCAAAGGAAGTGAAGCTGACCCAAGACCAATGCCAAAATTAATGGCCTCTTGTGTAACAGGCTGTATGGACGGAATGGAAGTAAACAGTAAATCTTCTGAAAGAGTTACAGAAGCTAGAAAAGCAGTAACGGAGTTTTTACTCATCAACCATCCATTAGATTGCCCAATATGTGACCAAGCAGGAGAATGTGATTTACAGAACTTAAGCTTTGAACACGGGAAATCTCAAACTCGTTATATTGAAGAAAAAAGAACATTTGAACCTGAAAATATTGGTCCAAATATTCAACTACATATGAATCGTTGCATATTGTGCCAAAGATGTGTACAAGTTGCCGACCAACTAACAGACAATCGCGTACACGGTGTATTAGACAGAGGAGATCATGCTAATATCTCAACTTGTATTTCTAAAGCGATTGACAATGAATTCTCAGGAAATATGATTGATGTATGTCCTGTTGGAGCATTGACTGACAAAACCTTCCGTTTCAAATCGAGAGTTTGGTTTAACAAACCTTATAATGCACATAGAGAATGTACTACTCCAGGATGTTGTGGTAAAACTACCGTTTGGATGTTTGGTGGCGAAATTCAACGTGTAACTGGAAGAAAAGACGAGTACCACGAAGTAGAAGAGTTCATTTGTAACACTTGTCGTTTTGATAAGAAAGATGTAAATGATTGGGTAATTGAAGGACCAAGAGTTTTTGAAAAAGATTCTGTTATCAACCAAAACAATTACACCAAAACAGAAAAAGTAATCATCGATACAGAAGAAAATATCTTATTAGGTAGAGCTCAAGACCGTAAAAAAATCAGTATGGCTGAGATTGATTACAATGAAAAAATTGATGGCAACTTAATAGATTCGAACAAAAATGGATAGTACTTTTATAATAGAAAAAAGTGTTGTAATCGTAGTTGTATTTGCAATTACTATGCTTGTGGCTATGTATTCTACATGGGCAGAACGTAAAGTTGCAGCATTTTTACAAGACCGCGTAGGACCAAACAGAGCTGGATGGGGTGGTTTATTTCAACCTTTGGCAGATGGTTTGAAACTTTTTGCTAAAGAAGAATTTGAGCCTAATACGCCAAACCGCTTTTTGTTTTTTGTAGGTCCTGGTATTGCTATGGGAACTGCTTTAATGACAAGTGCTGTTATTCCTTGGGGCGACCGTTTGCATCTTTTTGGAAAAGACATTTTACTACAAGCTACTGATATTAATATTGGCCTTTTATACTTTTTTGGAGTAGTTTCAATTGGGGTATACGGAATCATGATTGGTGGATGGGCTTCTAATAATAAATTCTCATTGATGGGAGCTGTTCGTGCGGCTTCTCAAATGGTATCATACGAGGTGGCTATGGGATTATCAATGATTGCTTTATTGATGATGACAGGAACTTTGAGCCTTAGAGAAATCTCTGAGCAACAAGCAGAAATGAACTGGAATGTGTTTTATCAACCCTTATCGTTCTTAATCTTTTTGATTTGTGCTTTTGCAGAAAGTAATCGTACGCCATTTGACTTACCAGAATGTGAAAGTGAATTGATCGGTGGTTACCATACGGAATATTCTTCTATGAAAATGGGATTCTACTTATTTGCTGAATATGCTAATATGTTTATCTCATCGACTATATTATCTATTTTATTCTTTGGTGGGTATAATTATCCAGGAATGGCGTATGCTGTTGAAAACTGGGGAGTGAATATTGGTAATATTATCGGAATAGTTATTTTATTTGCAAAAATATTCGGATTCATCTTTTTCTATATGTGGGTAAGATGGACGATACCAAGATTTAGATACGACCAATTGATGCACTTAGGTTGGAGAATTTTGATTCCACTTTCGATTATCAATATTATCATTACTGGAATTGTTATTTTGAGAGCAGATATTGCTGCTTATTTAGGATTCTAATTTAATTACGAAGAGCCCTAGCCCTGATAGTAGCGGTATCCTTTTATTTTTTTCTTTAAAAAATAAAAGATATAGCGGATAGCAGGATTAGCTTTAAATAAAAAGAAAAAATGTCAATAGAAACTATATCATTATCGGGTAGAAAAAAGATGGTTTCCAATAAGGAGATGACCTTTTTGGAGCGTATGTATCTTGTGGCGATTGTAAAAGGTTTATTCATTACAATCCAACACTTCTTTAAAAAGAAAGCCACAATTCATTACCCAGAACAAGTGCGTACTATGAGTCCAGTTTACAGAGGACAGCACATGTTGAAAAGAGATGAACAAGGTAGAGAAAACTGTACTGCGTGTGGGTTATGTGCGTTATCATGTCCTGCTGAAGCCATTACGATGAAAGCAGCAGAGCGTAAGGCAGATGAAAAACACTTGTATCGCGAAGAAAAATATGCCGAAATCTACGAAATCAATATGTTGCGTTGTATTTTCTGTGGTTTGTGCGAAGAGGCTTGTCCTAAAGATGCTATTTATTTAACTATTTCAAAAGAGTTAGTTCCTGCTAATTACGATAGAGAAGACTTTATTTTTGGAAAAGATAAATTGGTAATGCCTTTAGAAATGGCGATAAAAAATACTCAACTTCAAAACGCTAACTAATGTCTACAGTACTCATCGTTTTTTGCCTGTTAGGCTTTATTACATTGGCCAGTGCCTTTCTAACAGTTTTTACCCGAAATCCAATACATAGTGCTATTTACTTAGTGATTTGTTTCTTCTCGATTGCAGGTCATTATTTATTATTGAATGCTCAATTTTTGGCTATAGTTCATATCATTGTTTACTCTGGTGCGATTATGATTTTGTTCTTATTTACAATCATGTTAATGAATTTGAATAAGGAAGATGAAGTACATAAACCAAGAATTACGCGCTTAGGTGCAATTGTTTCGTTTTGTTTAGTATGCTTGGTATTGATTGCCATTTTTACCAATTCAAAACCAATTGTTGGAGAATATGTAGCTACTGGTGAAGATTACCAATCCATCAATGTTTTGGGTAAAATTCTATTAAACGAATATATGGTTCCGTTTGAATTCGCCTCTATTTTGTTATTGACAGCAATGATAGGAACGGTTCTATTGTCTAAAAAAGAAAAATTAGAAAAGTAAGATGAATAATATTTTAAACCAGATTGGTATCGAAAACTACATCTTTTTGAGTGTCATACTTTTTTGTATCGGCATCTTTGGAGTTTTATACAGACGAAATGCCATCATTGTTTTCATGTCGATTGAGATTATGTTGAATGCCGTGAATTTACTTTTTGTAGCTTTCTCCACGTATCACCAAGATGCGCAAGGACAAGTTTTTGTGTTTTTCTCAATGGCGGTAGCGGCAGCAGAAGTAGCTGTTGGACTTGCGATTTTAGTTTCTATTTTTAGAAATCTAGGGTCGATTAGTATCGATAATTTAAAAAACTTAAAAGGATAAATGGAAATGAATACCAACATAGCATTAGTCTTAGTTCTAGCTCCTTTAGTAGGCTTTTTAATCAATGTGTTTTTTGGAAAAAATTTAGGAAAAACAGTTTCGGGAGCTCTTGGAACTTTGACCGTTTTAGTATCGTTTATCGCTACTTGCTTTTTCTTCAGTACAGTTTCTTCGTCAAAAGAAGCGATACAAATTTCATTATTTGATTGGATTCAGATAGGAACATTTAAAATTGATTTAGGTTTTTTAATTGACCAACTTTCAGTATTGTGGTTGCTTTTTGTAACGGGTATTGGTTCGTTGATACATTTATATTCTATTAGTTATATGCACGATGATGAAAATATGCACAAGTTTTTTGCTTATTTGAATCTGTTTGTGTTTTTCATGATTACCCTAGTAATTGGAAGTAATTTATTGGTTTTATTCATCGGATGGGAAGGCGTTGGACTTTGCTCCTACTTACTTATTGGTTTTTGGTATAAAAATCAAGACTACAATGATGCTGCCAAAAAAGCTTTCATCATGAACAGAATTGGTGACTTAGGGTTATTGATTGGTATTTTCATTTTAGGAAGACAATTCAATACTTTAGATTACACATCTTTAAAAACTATCATTTCTGGTGCTTCAGAGCTTAATTTATACGCTGTTGCAGTAGCTGCTTTTGCTCTATTTATTGGAGCTTGTGGTAAATCGGCACAGATTCCATTGTACACTTGGTTACCAGACGCGATGGCTGGACCAACACCAGTTTCGGCTCTAATTCACGCGGCAACGATGGTTACTGCGGGTATCTTTATGATTACTCGTTTGAATTTTATCTTTGATTTAGCTCCAGACGTTCAAAACATCATTGCAATTGTGGGTGCTATAACTTCTCTTGTAGCTGCAACTATTGGATTAGCACAAAATGATATCAAAAAAGTATTGGCATATTCTACCGTTTCTCAACTGGGATTAATGTTCTTGGCTTTAGGATTAGGTGCTTATGAAGTAGCCGTTTTCCACGTTATCACTCATGCTTTTTTCAAAGCTTGTTTGTTCTTAGGTTCTGGTTCAGTAATTCATGCTTTGCATGGCGAACAAGACATGCGCAATATGGGTGGTCTACGTAAAGTTATGCCAGTAACTTTCATCACTATGTTGGTATCTTCACTAGCAATTTCAGGTGTTCCTTTGTTTTCAGGATTTTTCTCTAAAGATGAGATTTTGTTAACTGCTTTCCACCACAACATACCTTTATGGGTAATTGGTTCTATTGCGTCTATTATGACTGCTTTTTATATGTTCCGTTTGCTTTTCTTAACTTTCTTCAAGGAGTTTAGAGGAACCGAAGAACAAAAACATCACTTACACGAAAGTCCAGCCTTGATTACTGTGCCTTTGATTATTTTAGCCATTTTGGCCACTTTTGGTGGATTGATAAGCTTACCTGGCAATAGCTGGTTGAACCATTATTTAATTCCGATACTACCTAAATTAGCAACTGCTGAACATCATTTAGGAACCACAGAATATACTTTAATGGCTATTGCTGTAATTGGAGGAATTGTAGGTATTGCAATTGCTTACTTCAAATACATCAAAAATGATACAGTTCCGCCAGCTGATGCTGAAATCACTGGGTTTACAAAAGTCGTATACAACAAATATTATGTAGATGAGTTGTATGATACGCTTTTTGTAAAAACAACCAACGCTTTGTCTCGCTTCTTTAGAGATTATGTTGAAACAGGTATCTCTAGCTTTGTTTTTGGTCTTGGAAAAGTAACTAACGAATTAGGATTTTATGGAAGAAAAGTACAAAACGGAAGTGTAGGTTTATACCTTTTCGCTTTTGTTTTGGGGCTTTGCGCGATTATTTCCTTTTTATTTTTAGCACAATAATACACACATACTATGAACGTATCTCTTATATTACTATTACTTTTAATTGGCGCTTTAGTCACTTATTTGGCTGGTGACAAACTCGCTTCAAAGGTAGCCTTGTTGTTTGGACTAGGTACATTTGGAGCCTCTATTGTGCTTTTGAATCAGTATAATGCAGATGAAAACATTAGTTTAATAGCAAATTGGATTAATCAACCTAAAGTGGTTTTTGCTCTAAAAGCAGATGGATTATCATTAGCCATGCTATTATTAACTACAGCATTAACTCCTATAATTATTTATTCTTCTTTTGGGAATGACCTAAAAAATGCCAAATCATTTTATGCCTTAGTTTTATTTATGGCTTTTGCGATGGTGGGTACGTTTTTAGCTTCAGATGGACTTTTATACTACATTTTCTGGGAATTAGCTTTATTACCTATTTACTTTATTGCTTTAGTTTGGGGTAATGGTGATGCTGAGGAACGCAAAAAAGCAGTAGTTAAATTCTTTATATACACACTTGCAGGTTCATTGTTTATGTTGGTTGCCTTTGTTTATATGTACCAACAAGCGGGAAGCTTTTTACTAGAAGATTTATATAAATTAAACTTAACTGCTTCTGAACAAAAATGGATTTTCCTAGCTTTCTTCGGAGCTTATGCTATCAAAATACCATTAATTCCTTTTCATACTTGGCAAGCTAATGTGTACCAAAAAGCACCAACTGTTGGTACAATGTTACTTTCAGGTATTATGTTAAAAATGGGATTGTACAGCGTACTTCGTTGGCAATTGCCTTTATCTAGAATTGCAGCTAAAGAATATATGCCAATTTTTATCGCTATAGGTATTGCTGGTGTTGTTTATGGCTCAATTGTAGCGCTAAGACAAAAGGATTTAAAAAAGTTATTAGCTTATTCTTCTTTAGCTCACGTTGGTTTAATCGCTGCTGGAGCTTACACTTTAACCATCGATGGATTTAGAGGTGCTGTTTTGCAAATGATTGCTCACGGTTTTGTAGTGGTAGGTCTTTTCTTTGCTGCTGAAATCATTTACAGAAGATATGAAACAAGAGCCATTTCAGAAATGGGAGGCATTCGTGCATTAGCACCAAAATTTACCTCTTTGTTTTTAATTTTAGTTTTGGCCTCTGTTGCTTTACCAACTACTTTCAACTTTGTTGGGGAATTTACCGTTTTGTATAGCTTATCTCAAATCAACATTTGGTTTGCCATCTTGGGTGGTACAACCATAATTTTTGGGGCTTATTATATGCTTAAGATGTTTCAATATGTTATGCTTGGTGAAACAAATACCAAAACGTTTTATCCTCTTTCATTAAGCGAAACCATAACGTTACTAAGTATAGTTGCAGTGCTGTTCTTTTTTGGATTGTACCCAAAACCAATTACAGACTTAATCACACCAAGTCTAGAAGAAATTTTAACACAAATCAATAAGATTTAGGAATTTAATAATTAGGAATTAGGATTTTTTAAAAATGACAAAAGAGGAACTTAAAAATAGAACCAAACAATTTGCTTTGGATGTTTTTAAATTTTTAATGAGTCTTGAGAAAACAAAAGCAAATGATGTAGTCTCTTTTCAACTTTTTAAATCATCATCATCAGTTGCAGCAAATTATAGAGCTGTTTGTAGAGGAAAATCAGATGCTGATTTTTTAAACAAACTAAAAATTGTAGATGAAGAAGCAGATGAAAGTTTGTTTTGGTTAGAATTTATAAAGGGTTTAGAAGTACCTTGTGATAAAACAGTATTAGATTCACTAATAAAAGAAGCAAATGAATTAGTATCAATTTTTTCAGCTGCCATAAAAACAATAAAAGAAAAAAATAACAGTAAAAAATAGGGCTTTTGAGATGGTGAATTAAGTGTTACTTTTAAATCCTAAATCAAAAATCCTGAATCAAAAAATCAAAAATGAATACATTAATAGCTATAATAGGATTAGGTGTTTTATGCCTTTTATTTGAAATTCTTGATTTCAGAAAAGCAATTATTCCTTTAACCATCATTGGATTATTAGGTGTACTTGGCTTAACCGTTGCCGATTACAATGCACCTGCTTCTTATTACAACAATATGATTTCGGTCAATAATTTCTCTGTTACTTTTTCGAGTTTATTTATTGTACTTACCATATTTCTAGTGGCATTAAGCCATAATTTTTACGAAAATCATCAGTCAAAATTATCTGATTTTATTGCCATAAAAATATTCTTATTATCAGGGGCTGTTGCGATGGTTTCTTTTGGAAACTTGGCTATGTTCTTCTTAGGCATTGAAGTTTTATCTATTTCATTATACATTCTTGCGGCAAGTAACCGTATGAACTTGAAAAGCAATGAAGCTGGTATGAAATACTTTTTGATGGGTTCATTTGCTTCTGGAATCATTCTTTTTGGCATCTGCCTTGTTTACGGCGCTATGGGTAGCTTTGATGTTTCAGAAATAAGTCAAATGTCTCAATCAGCTGAATTACCAATATGGTTCCCAATTGGTATTATTTTATTGAGCATTGGTATGTTGTTTAAAATTGCTGCTGTACCTTTCCATTTTTGGGCACCAGATGTTTATGAAGGTTCTCCATCAATGACTACAGCGACGATGAGTACGTTGGCAAAAGTTGTGGCAATGGCTACATTTTTCAAATTACTATCGGCTTTGAATGCCGATTTAAATTATAACTTCCAATTGGTGATTGTTATTATTTCTATTGCTTCAATGACAGTAGGTAACATAATGGCTTTAAAACAAAGCAATGTAAAACGTATGTTGGCCTTTTCAGGTATATCTCACGCTGGTTTTATGATTATGACTTTGTTAAGCATCGGAACTTCAGCTGGAAGTTTATTGTACTATGCTACTGCTTATTCTTTGGCAGGTATTGGTGCTTTTAGCGTGCTACTTTACGTATGCAAAAACCAAAACAACGAAGACATCACCAATTTCCAAGGTTTAGGTAAAACAAATCCGCTATTGGCAGCTGTTTTAACAGGTTCATTATTGTCAATGGCAGGTATTCCTATCTTTTCAGGTTTCTTCGCTAAATTGGCTTTATTCAACCAAACTATTGATGCTGGTTACTTAGTTGTCGTAATTGTTGCCGTAATCAACTCTATCATAAGTGTGGGTTATTACTTCAAATTAATTTTAGCGATGTACAGTAAAGAGCCAAACGAAACAAGAACTGGAAAACCATTCTTGATTTATGCAGTGGCCATTCTTTCATTGTTATTAAACATAGCGTTAGGGCTTTTCCCCTCCTTAGTAATGGATTTAATTTAAAACCGAATTCAATATAAATTGCAACCGTCTCCAATGTACTTTTGAGACGGTTTTTTTATAATAAATAGTTTAACCTAGATTCCGCATTAGAAATCTACTACAACTAAATTCTTCTTCAAAACCAAGAACTTACTCCCATTTTTAAATTCAAAATACAAAAGTATTACATCTTCAAAAATAGTCCGTGAGCTCTTGCTTTTATTGAATAATTCAGTTTCGCTACGAAATCTAATGCAGATTCTAGATTTAAAAACGAAGCTTTGCTTTGAAATCAGTTATTTTTGTATCACTAAATAAAATAAGATGTCATCACCCATAACCATACAAATTTGGTCCGATATTATGTGTCCGTTTTGCTACATCGGAAAACGAAGACTAGAATCAGCCATTGCACAATTCGAATTTAAAAACGTCGTAGCTATAGAGTGGAAAAGTTTTCAATTAGACGCTAACTTCGTTGCTTCAAAAGAAGATAGTTTGGTTGAACATTTAGCAGAAAAATATAGAAAAGATAATGATTGGGCACAACAGATGCTCGATGATATGACACAGAATGCTAAAAACGTTGGTCTGGATTTTCACTTTGAAAAAGCTAAAATGGCAAATTCCTATAATGCGCATCGTTTGTTGCATTTGGCCAAAGAAAAAGAAGTCGCGGATTCGTTAAAAGAGTTGTTATTCAAAGCCTATCTTATCGACGGATTGGATATCAACAGCATTCCTGTGCTAACTGCTTTAGGGAAAGAAGTTGGATTAGAAGAGGAAAGTATCAACTCAGTCCTCTCCTCAGATAAGTTTGGTGACGCCGTTAGAAAAGACCAACAAGAAGCACAAGCTATAGGCGTACAAGGAGTTCCCTTTTTTGTTTTGAATAATAAATATGCCATTTCTGGAGCGCAATATCCAGAAACTTTTCTGAATGCCTTGAAACAAATTTGGGAAGAAGTAGAAAACACTAGCATCAACACAGAAGCAGATAACTCTTGTTGCGGCATAGACGGATGTAATTAAAAGATAATGGATATAAAAGATAAAACAATCCGCTGGGGAATTATTGGTTGCGGTAATGTAACCGAAATCAAAAGTGGCCCCGCCTATCAAAAAACAGAAGGATTTACCATCGGAGCTGTGATGCGTCGTGATGAAGAAAAAGCAGCGGATTATGCCAAAAGACACAGCATAGCCAAATACTACACCGATGCGGATGCCCTAATCAATGACCCTGAAATAGATGCGGTTTATATTGCAACGCCTCCAGATGTTCACAAATATTATGGATTAAAAGTAGCCGAAGCAGGAAAACCCTGTTGTATAGAAAAACCATTAGCGCCCAACTATAAAGATTGTGTTGCCATCACTGAAGCATTTGCCTCTAAAACCATTCCATTATTTGTTGCCTATTACAGACGTACCTTGCCAAGATTTGAGCAAATAAAAGAATGGATTAACAGTCATAAAATTGGCACAATTAGACATCTTCATTGGCATTTGAGTAAACCCACCTCAGCACAAGACCTTTCAGGAGATTACAATTGGAGAACCGATAGTAAAATTGCTACTGGAGGCTATTTTGATGATTTAGCCAGTCACGGATTGGATTTGTTTGTGCATTATTTTGGAACCATAACGAATGTTTCCGGAATTAGTCTCAACCAACAGGGACTATACACTGCAAAAGATGCCGCAACCGCTTGTTGGCTGCACGAATCAGGAATCACTGGAAGTGGTTGTTGGAATTTTGGCACCTTAGAACGGGAAGACAAAGTAGAAATTTTTGGAAGCGAGGGCAAAATTGTTTTTTCGGTTTTTGAAAACGAACCTATGCTACTCACAACTTCAGAAGGCACAACAGCACACGAAATAGCACACCCAGAAAACATTCAATTGTATCACGTGCAACAAATGAGAGATCACTTGTTAGGTCGCTCACAACATCCATCAACCGGAGCAACAGCCACCCACACCAACTGGGTTATGGATCGAATTATTGGAAATGAAATATAAAAAAAGCGACACTTGTCGCTTTTTTTTACCATAAAATTTCTTGAGTTTCACCCTTCTTTATAAGTATAGATTTCGTTTGATTCCCATAAATAAGGGTAGTCTTTCCGCCCAATTTACTTGAAATAATTAGTTTACTAAGTCTTTTTTTATCCCAATGCATTTCGAGTTCGAAACCTCCTCTGGCAGAGATTCCTTTGATAGTTCCTGTTTCCCAAGCATCGGGTAAGGCGGGCAATAGTCTTATCTCGTTTTCATTAGATTGCACCAACATTTCTACGACAGCAGCAGTACCACCAAAATTACCATCAATTTGGAATGGTGGATGGGCATCAAACAAATTTGGATAGGTTCCCCCTCCTCTTCTTGGTTTTTCAGTTTTCTTTCCATCTGGATCTACATATCGCAACAGTTCTCTAAACATCTTGTAAGCCCGATTGCCATCCCAAAGTCGAGCCCAAAGATTAATCCTCCAGCCTTTGGACCAACCAGTAGTTTCATCCCCTTTGATTTCTAATGCTTTTTTACAGGCCAAAGCCAATTCAGGAGTTTTGGAAGGTGTAATATGATCGCCAGGGAATAATCCGAATAAATGTGACTGATGTCGGTGTCTAGGATCTTTATCTTCCCAATCAAAATACCATTCTTGTAAATTTCCCTTTTGCCCAATTTGATAGGGATGCAATCTCGATAAATCTCTTTCGAGCTGAGCTCTAAAATCAGCATCAATATTTAGAACTTTAGAAGCTTTTATTGTTTTATCAAAACATTCTCGAATCATCGCCAAATCGGCAGTTCCTCCATAAAGAGTTGCTCCGACAAAACCATCAGGCGTTATGTATTGATTTTCGGGTGAAGTCGAAGGTGCGGTAATTAAATTACCTTTTTTGTCAGTAACAAGCCAATTCATGCAAAATTCAGCTGCTCCTTTCATCAATGGATAACCTTCCTTTTCTAGGTATTTTTTGTCTTGAGTAAAAACATAGTGCTCCCAAATATGAGTACTTAACCAAGCACCCGCCAAAGGCCAACAAGCCCACATTGGGTCTTCTTTTCCAAATTGACCAACTGGATTTGACATCGCCCAAATATCAGAATTATGAGCTGCAGCCCAACCTTTATCAACTCCATAAAAAGTCTTCGCAGTAACTTTACCCGTTACCGAAAGATTTTTAATAAAACTCAAAAGAGGCAAATGCAATTCGGAAAGATTAGTGTTTTCGGCTAACCAATAATTCTCTTCAAGATTGATGTTCATCGTATAATTACTGTTCCAAGGTGGATTTAAGTAAGGATTCCATAAGCCTTGTAAATTAGCGGGAACACCTAAAGTTCTCGAACTACTAATAAGTAAATAACGGCCATAATTAAAGTAGAGGATTTCAAGACTTTTATCTTCTGCACCATCAGCATAGCGTAATAAACGTTCGTCTGTTGGTAAATCGGGAGCTTTTGTATTACCTAAATCTAGAGAAACTCGATTGTAGAATTTTTGGTAATCGGCGATGTGAGATTTTTTTAATTTATCGAATGATATTGAGAAAGCTTTGCTTAAGTTTTTCTTTGCAATAGAATTTGCGATTCCATCGATAGAAGGATCTTTGTCAAAACCCTTAAAACTAGTTGCAACAGAAACATAAATCACAACATCCGTGGCATTTTTCAATTCCAAAGTATTATTGCTGAATGAAACAGTTCCATCAATATTTTTTACTTTTAGCAAAGAAATAAAGCGAGTTCCTTTAACAATGACTTCTTTTTTTTCTGGCACTATTTCCGGATGATACCCAGCCGGCAGATAAGTTTCTGAATTTTTAACATACCCTGGATTTTCATGCATTGGCGCAATACCATTCATTTCTAATACATTATTTTTTACAACTGTATTTGACTCTAATAAACTACTGAAATTAACATCAAAATTTAAAGCTCCCTTTTGGCTACTTGTCAATTTGACAATCATAATTTGATCGGGTGCTGAAACAAAGTATTCTCTGGTGAATTTTACACCTTCAACTTCATAACTTACTTTAGAAATTGCTTTAGAAATATCCAACTCTCTGTAATAATTAGTCGCTTTTCCTTTGTTATAATGAGTAATTAGTAATGTTCCTAAAGGAGCATAAGATTCCGAGTTTTTACCTTGTATTTTTTTATTTAACTCCTCAGCTAACTTATAATCTTCTTTATTAAATGCATCACGAATAGCTGGTAAGTTTTTGTAAGCATATTTATTCATATATGGATCTACAGGTTCTCCTGACCATAATGTGATATCATTTAAATAAATTTTATCCGAATTGATACCTCCAAAAACAGTTGCCCCCATTTTTCCGTTGCCTAAAACCAAACTTTCTTCAAAAAATTCGGCGGGTTGGTTGTACCACAAAATGTGATTGGACTGGGCTTGGCCTTTATCAAAAAAAGAAAAAATAATAAAAATGATGTAGGTGTATTTCATAAAAAAATATTTTTATCTGAATTTATGCTGATGCGGGTCGTCCAAATGCAACGTTGAGACGGGTTGAAACCCGTCTGTTGCGTTATGGATTTATTTTATATTTTTCATTGGCAGTAATCAATTCCCAATTATCGGTTCGGAATGGGGAGGCTGGAAATTTTTCTTTATTGAAAAGATTGATTTCGGTGTCATCGTCTGCCCAACCGTAACGCACCGCCAAAGGATTCAATACCTCATCACTAGAAACAATAATTTTATTGTCTTTAATAAAAGCTTTAGCTGAATAAAAAACTTTGTCATTACCCGCAATTTCAAATCCTTTAAGCTCAGCGTTATTGGGCGTTGAAAGTCCGCCACCGATAACATCGAAAGTTAAAACAATTTGTTTCCCTTTTATTTGGTGTGCTTTATAAATTGGCCCTCCAAAAACTCCTTTTTGACCATACAAATTATTCAAAGCAATAGCAGCCAGACGCAAACCAACGTCTTTTTTATTGGTTGGATGAATATCTTTGGCATTTCCAATGTCAGTGGTAACCGCCATTCCTGTATTTTTAACGTGTAAAGTTTCGGATTGTGCTTCGCGCAATTCTGCCCAGCGACTTCCTTTGTTACTGTTGCCACCAAACTCATCAAAAGTGGACAGTTGTACATAATAAAACGGAAAATCACCTTGTCCCCATTGGGTTCGCCAATCCTGAATCAGTAGAGGGAACGCTTTTTTATATTGATGAGCTCTCCAAACATTGGCTTCGCCCTGATACCAAAGTACCCCTTGAAAAGCATACGGAATTAATGGATTGACCATCGCATTGTATAATAACGAAGGGAAAGAATTGGGTGAAATAGCAATTTTTACTTGAACGACATTAAACTTCCAAGCACCGTCAATTTTAATTTCAGAATCATTGAAAGTTAACTTTAAATCAGAGGGATCACCGTAAATTCCACCACCACCTGTATAGTCCGTAATTCGCACTGCAATAACATTTATGCCTTCTTTTAAAATTCCTGAAGGAATCGTATACTTTCTTGGAGCATCCCAAAGTTTATTGGTTCCAACCTGAACCCCATTGACATAGGTTACATCTTCGTCATCTATTTTGGATAAGTGCAAAACGGCTCCTTGTTGAGCTTGCTGTGCTGTTAGAACAATGGATTTTCGCATCCAAACTACACCATCGATATTGCCAATTTGTTGATTTTCCCATAATGAAGGAATCTTAATTTCTGGCCATTTGGAATCATTAAAATCTGGTGTCTTAAATTGATTTTCATTATTCAAAGACACCTCAAAACCCTGAACTTTTTGAATATTGTCTAGAAGAGATTTCTTGTAGGTTTCAAAAACAGCGTCCATATTAACTTGGGGTATGTGGGCAACACTATTTTTAAAGTCGTTGTTGTTGGCCAACGCTTCACGACTGGTCCAAGTTTCAACACAGGTTCCACCCCAAGACGTATTGATAATTCCGATGGGAACTTTCAAATCAGCATATATTTTTTGGGCAAAAAAGTAACCAACAGCAGTAAAATCTTTTAAGCTTTCAGCATTAGCATTTGTCCATTTTCCCTCTTTAAGCTCTTCTTTGGGAGTTCCACTCAAGTCTTGAGCCACTAAAAACTGACGAATCATCACGTTATTAGCTTGGGCTTTTTGAGTTTCAAAATCAGGTAATTTGTACATTTGAAATTCCATATTGGATTGTCCGCTACAAATCCACACTTCTCCGACCAGAACATCCTTGAGAACTATTTGGTTTTTACCCTTTATAGAAAGTACAAAAGGGCCTCCTGCTTTTTCAGCGTCAAATTTTACCATCCATTTACCCGTTGCATCAGCAGTGATGGTTTTGGTTTGTTGCTTAAAATGAACCTCTATCTTTTCATTGGCATCTGCCCACCCCCAAACGGGTATCGGTTTGTTGCGTTGCAAAACCATTCCGTCAGCAAAAATTAGCGGCATACGGACATTGGCATTTGCCATTATGCAAAAAAATAGAAAGAGAAATGTAATCGATTTTTTCATTTTTTAAATTTATATTAATGTATTCTAAAAACAACAATCACTTTGTTAACTTATAGTTAGTCTTTGGCAATGATTATTTTTTTTCCTGAATAAGAAACAACTTTATCATACTTACTGATCAATTCGGCACCGACTCCTTTGTTTTTTGAAACAAAAACTATATTAAATTTTCTATCGTTTAACATTCCTGAAAATGCCCCTTTACGATCATTAATGGTCAATGTTCTGCTTTTATTATTCCATGAAAATTTGATATTTGTATACATACCTTTTTGGTAGTTGTAATTGTCATTTTCATCTTCATATAAAGTAAACTCGCCATCAGCCCCTTCATAAACACGAACTTCAAGATCATCCCATTTTTTTTCTGTGGCAAATTGAACTTTGGGTCCAAAAGGCAATATTGTGCCTGCTTTTATATACAAAGGGATAATATCTAATGGCGCTTCTTTTTTTATTCTTTGACCCCCTTGAATTGACTCACCTGTCCAGAAATCAAACCAGTTAGTGCCATTAGGCAAATAAACCTCTTTTGTTTTAACAACACTATAATCTTCAATTGGAGTTACTGTATCATCTTTAGTTAGATTTTTCCAATACATGGCTTCCGTAACTGGTGCAACAAGTATTGATTTACCAAACATGAATTCATCATTTATATTTAGTGCATTTTTATCATTGTCAAAATCCATAACCAAAGCACGCATCATACTAGAGTTTTTTGAGGTTACATCCCAAGAAGTGGCATAGATGTATGGCAGTAGGCTGTACCGAAGATGGATGTATTTTTCTATAGCATCATATGTTGGATTCCCTTTTTTACCAAAGTGATAAAGTTCGCGCGGAACTCCCTCGCCATGAGAACGCATCATTGGACAAAATGTACCAAACTCCATCCAACGTACATGAAGTTCACGATAATCAAGATTGGTAAGCGGTTTTTTAAAATCCCACAAAAAGAATCCACCAATATCACTATTCCAATAAGGAATCCCTGAAAGTGAAAAATTTAATCCAGCAGAAATTTGATTGCGTAAAGCCTTCCAAGAAGCATTAACATCACCAGACCAAGTATTGGCACCATATCGTTGTTGACCTGCAAAAGCAGAGCGTGTAAGAATAAATATTCTTTTATCATTAGACTCTTTAAGTTGATGCTCAGCGACACCCCCTACAGTCATTAATGGAAATGCGTTGCGTACTTTTCTAAAAGAACCTAAGTAAGTTTTAGTATCAAAATCGGTAGTTTTTGCATCCAGATGATCTGGCTCTGATGAATCCATCCACCAACCATCCATACCTAGAGAAAAAATACCTTTATTTAGATCATCCCAATAAATATCTCTTGCAAAAGGATTAAATGCGTCATAAACCCTAACACCCGAAGGATACTCTTTGTTTACTGGAAACTTTTCAACACCAGATTCAGGCCAAGTTATGAAATTAAATAAAGCATCAATTTTATCTAAAGATTTGTAGGTTTTTGTGTTGGGGCCAAATGAATTCCAAATAGAAATAATCATGTGTGCGTTTAAACCATGAACCTCATCCACCATTTTTTTAGGATCATAAAAAGCTGGATTTAAAAACTCCATAGCGTTCCAAAGATAATTATTGCCCCAATATTGCCAATCTTGAATAATGCCATCTAAAGGCACTTGTAATTCACGAAATTTTTTAACAACATCAACTAATTCATCTTGGCTTTTATATCGTTCTCTACTTTGCCAAAAACCAAAAGTCCATAGAGGAAACATTGGTGCTTTACCCGTGAGCATTCGCATGGACGAAACAACAGTATCAGCGTTACCACCATACATAAAATAATAATCAACACCATCACCAACTTCTGACTTGAAGTATGTGTTAGTTGCATTGTCTTCGAAAACAGTAGGCGAATAATTGTCCCAAAACACCCCATACCCCTTAGACGACAACATAAACGGAATATAGTCATCTGTGTTTCCTTGAATCATATTCAGTTTTGTGTTTCGCTTAGACATCTTACCCTCTTGTTGTTGCCCTAGACCATAAATCTCTTCTTCTTTTTCTAATAAAAAACACTGCGAAACGGTATAGGTTTTAGAGCCTGCATCATCAAAATCTGTAAAATCTGTTCCAGCATGCTTTTCAGTCAAAAGGAGATGTTTGTCAAGATCAAAAAAGGATATTTTACCGTCTTTTAAGTCAAGAAAAACTTGCAGTTTACTGCTTCTTACAGAAAGTATATTACCTTCTTCTTTAATAACAAGTTTTGTAGGCAATGGCTTTAGAATAACTGAAAGGCTTTGTTTTATAAAATCTTTGCCTTTGGGGTGCTTTATTACTCTTAAAGTTGCCTCATTAAAAAACTGGAGTTCAATTTCGACACCACTAATAGATGTTTGCATGCCAAACTCTGTTTTTTTATAGTTTTGAGCATAAGAACCTTGGCAGAATAATAAAAAAAGAATTATAGAAATTTTAAAAGACAATAGCTTCATTTTATAAAATAATTTAATAACTGGAGTATGAATATGTAACTTAACATTTATCGTTAGGATTTATGATAATAAATATACCCTATTTTAGGAGCCCAAAATATTACAAATCATAAAGAGAAAGCAAAGTCCTAAACAAAGTAAGTTGCTGGCAATATAAATTGTCATATTTAATTCCGATATTTACTTACAATATTCCGATGGCAATTTACCAAACAATATTCTCGCTAAGATGCTAAGACGCAGTATTCACAGAGCTTTCTTTGCGACTTTGCGAGAAATAAAATATAAAGTATGACACTATTTTGTTTTGATTGCTTATATGTAAATCAATAAAAATTTTAATGTATCAACTGTAAATAAAATAAGATTCAAATCTAAAAAATTATAAACTTGAATCTTATAAAAATTACTTCAAACCATCCATCAAAGCGGTTAAAGCTTGTTGATCAAAAACAGTGTTATTACTTCTATTAAAAATTCCAAAACCATTATTAGTTATACTACCTTCATCCCAATAAAAAGGGATTATACCATTTAGTTTTGCTTGTTTGACTACATATTTTAAATAATAAGCCCTAGCCGCCAAATGTTGAGTTAAATTAGTTCCAGACAATGAAGATCTTCGGATAGCCCCAAATTCCCCCATAATAACAGGGATACCTTTATCTACAAACTGAGTTTTCATTAATTTAAAATCAGCCGATACAGCAGTTTCTTCACCCCAAGTAGCATTTCTACTCGTATCTGTAGTAGATTTAAAGCCATTCCCCCAGTAATAAAACATTTTCCCCCATGATTCATCAGCAGTCATACCACAAAATTGCCAAGGAGCATAATAATGTATTTCCACCATCATACGGCCAGGCGTACTATCTGTAGGCAAAGATGTCATTAATTGATTTGTTTTAGGAATATCAGTTCTCGGTCCTTGTATAATCAATGTTCTATAGGTATTTTTTCCACCAGTAGATCGAACCGCATTAATAAACGTTTGGTGGTAGGATTTCAAAACTGCCATTTGAGTGGCATCATCCACATTAGGTTCATTGGTACTAGCAAAAAGCAACAAACCATTAAAATCACGTAAATGCGTAGCTATTTGCTCCCAAAACGCTTTTTGTTTTTCATTGTTTTCAACTTGTTTGGCAGTAGTTACGTTGTTTTCAAGCCAACCACCGTCCCAATGCACATTTACGATAGCATACATACCATTGTCATTGCAATACTTAACAACTTCTTTTACTCTATTGAGCCATTCTAACTTAATTTGAGCAGTAGTAGTACTGGCTAAATATTGGTTCCAAGAGCATGGTATTCTAACGGCGTTAAACCCTTTACTTTTTACTAAATCAATTAATGCTTTGGTAACTTTTGGATTACCCCAAGCCGTTTCACCACCTGTAGCCTCTAAAGTATTACCTATATTCCAACCAATTTTGATTTTGGATGCAATGTTTACCGCATTACTACCCATACCATTTGCGTCTGGAGGCAACGGATTAGTATTGAAACTTGCAAATTTTGCAGTCAAATTATTATTTACAGCAACCGATTGGTTAGCTACTACAGCCTCTTCTTCGCCAATATTCTCTTTGGTACAAGCATAAGAGAAAACAATTACAAGACAGAGAAAAGCGGCTCCGAAATAAAAGTCTATTTTTTTCATAAATACAATATTTTGGGTTTCAAAAAATTTGAAATCAATTCTTCAAAACCAGTTAGTCATTTACTAATTATTTAAACAAAAGCACTTAAAACAAAGAATTTTAAGTGCTTTTGAAAAGGATTATTTTAATCCGTCTTGCAAAGCTGTTAAGGCCTGCGCATCGTATACTGTATTGTTAGTACGATTGAATATCGTCATGGTGTTAACCCCCATAAAACCAGCATCCCAGTAGAAAGGAATCATACCATTAGCTTTGGATTGTTTCACCACATATTTTAGGAAATCAGCTCTAGATTTAAGATGTAAAGTCAATGCATCACCTGTTAAATCACGTTTGATGGCTCCAAACTCACCAAGAATGACTGGAATTCCTTTGTCTACAAACTGTGTTTTCATAGATTTGAAAAATTTATCAACATCTGCTTCTTCTCCCCAAGTTGGATTACGCTCTGTATCGGTAGTAGAATGATTTCCAGCTCCCCAATAGTAAAACATTTTACCCCAAGATTCGTCTTTAGTCATCAATGTAAATTGGTAAGGATAAAAATGAACTTCAGCCATCATACGATTCGCCACCTTATCTGTAGGCAAAGTCGTCATCAACTTATTGGTTTTTTCGATATCAGTATCAGGACCTTGAATGATTAAATTACGATAAGCATTTTTACCACCTGTAGAACGTACAGCATCAATAAATGTTTGGTGATAAGAATTTAGAACCGCCATTTGGGTAGCATCTGCAACTTTAGGTTCATTGGCACTAGCAAAAAGTAAATGTTCATCAAAACCTCTCAATTGTGTAGCAATTTGTTCCCAAAATGCTTTTTGCTTGGCGTTATTTTCGACTTTTTTAGCCTCGGTACAGTTGTTTTCTAACCAACCACCATCCCAATGGATATTAACGATTACATACATATCATTGTCTACACAATACTGCACCACTTCTTTTACTCTCGCCAACCAATCAGCTTTTATCTGTGCCGTCGTGCTATTTGCTAAATACTGATTCCAAGAACAAGGGATTCTAATTGCATTAAAACCATTGGCTTTTACAAAATCAATCAAAGCTTTGGTCACTTTAGGATTACCCCATGCTGTTTCGCCACCGGTCGCTTCCAAAGTGTTTCCGATGTTCCAGCCTAGCTTCATTTTACTAGCTAATTCTGTTGCATTACTACTCATTCCCGTTGCATCTGCCGCAATTGGATTCGTATTATAACTAGGGTATAAACTCGCACTTGCCGCTTGGGTTACGGTAACCTTAACATTTTTTTGCGCATTACCATCCATCACAAAAGTAAGAATGGCTTGGCGTGCTGAAGTTGTTGTATTGGCGGTAACATTGATCGTAACTTCTTGACTTTGCAAAGAAGAGCTTGTAACCGATAGCGTACACCAAGCTTGGTCAGAAACAGCAGCCCAATCTTTACCAGTCATAGTAATGGTAATGGCTGCACTTCTACTAGATTCCGCAATTGAAACACTAGTTGCACTAGAAGTGATTGTTGTCTCAGTAGGAGTTGGATTGGTAGGAGTAGTATCTCCCTCATCTTTACTACATGAAATTCCAATGAAAACTAATAAAGTGAGTAGGGTTTTAATAAAATTATTTTTCATATGTTTTAAGAGTTATTGGTTAGCGTTTATATATAATATGTCTTTTATATATTTAATGTTTTTGGCAATTTTATAAATGCTTTTAGTTAATAGTAATTATTGCTTGGTTTGAATTATTTCTAGAAGAATTCCCTACATGCAACGTATATTTTCCAGGTTCAACAGTCCATTTTTTGTTAGTCACATTGTAGTATGCCAATTCTTTTACAGGAATTTTTACTGTAACCAGTTGCTCTCCTCCAGCTTTAACCCCTACTTTTTGGAATCCTTTTAGCTCTTGAGCAGCTCGACTGATTTTAGAATCAGATTTAGTTGCGTAAATTTGTACGACTTCTTTTCCGTCAACTTTTCCAGTGTTTTTTACCGTTACTGAAACTGTAATTGTTTCGGTTGGTTTGTATTCTTTTTTGTCGGTTTTAGCCGTATCAAAAGCAAATGTGGTGTATGATAATCCGTAACCAAATGGATAAAGTGGTGCAATTTTTTTGGCATCAAACCAACGGTATCCTACCAAGATTCCTTCCGCATATTGCACCGTTTTGTTTCCAGGGAAACTATTCGTAGCATGTGCAGGAGAATCCATAATGTTTTTTGGCATGGTCCAAGGTAATTTCCCAGAAGGGTTAATTTTTCCTAACAATACATCAGCTAAAGCATTACCACCTTCAGAACCATTGAACCAACTCCATACTAATGCTTTGGTATTTTTGGCTACCTCCTGAATATCAAACGGTGCCCCAGCTACCATAACTACAATTGTTCTTGGGTTCACTGCTAAAACTTTTTTAATCAATTCTTCTTGACCAAAAGGCAGTTTCAAACTTCTTCTATCCGAAGCTTCGGTTTCGTAATCGCGATTAGAACCTGCAAAAATGATGGCTATATCAGATTTTTTGGCTGCATCGATGGCTTCTTGTAATTTGGCAGGGTCTAATTGGTCAATAGTCACAGGACCATTCAGGGTGATGTCTCCTAATTTTCCTTTATTTTTTTCGTCATAACGTTCCAAATATCCTTCGGCATAATTGATTTGGATAGCAGACGGCAATCGGTTTTTCAAACCTTCTAGAGGTGTAATTTCTCTTTTAGTTTTTACCCCAGCACCAAAACCTCCTAAAGCATTTTTCTTGGTGGCATTGTTTCCGATTACAGCAATCGATTTAACGCCATCTAATTGTAAAGGCAAAGCGTTATTTTCGTTCTTTAATAACACTATATTCTCAGAAGCGATTTTATAAGCGTCTTGATAATGCGCTTCGGTTGCAATACTTCCTTTTACACGGTCTTTACCACCCATTGCTTTGACTTGGAATAAAGTGCGTAAAATTCTCTTTACATGGATATCGATTTCTGCTTCTGAAATTTCGCCTGCTTTTACAGCTGCTATTAATTTATCGGCTAAGAAAAATTCATTGAACGGTTTTGGTGTTCCCATCTCAATATCTAAACCGCTTTTTAAAGATTTTACTGTAGTGTGAACTGCCGCCCAATCTGAAACTACAATCCCTTTGAAACCCCATTCGTCACGCAAAATTTTATTGAGCATATAGTCATTTTCACATAGGTATTCGCCTCTAAACTTGTTGTAGGCACCCATAATGCTGTATGCTTTTCCTTCTTTGACAGCCGCTTCGAAAGCGGGTAAATAAATTTCACGAAGTGTACGTTCATCAATCTGCACATCTACAAAATCACGATTGGTTTCTTGATTGTTGGCAGCAAAATGTTTAACACAAGCCATCACATCATTATCTTGCAATCCTACCACCATAGGAACCGTCATTTTTTTATTCAAAAAAGGGTCTTCGGTCATGTACTCATACGTTCTTCCCCCCAAGGGTGTCCTAACAATGTTTATGGCTGGCGAAAGCAGCATGTCTTTGCCTCTAGCTCTCAATTCTTGCCCTACACTATTCCCGAAAGTATAGGCCATTTCTTGATTCCAAGTAGCAGCCAATCCACCTGCGGCAGGATAGTACGTTGCAAAATCATTCGTTAAACCAGCGGGAGCCCAACTATCTCGTGAAATTTCTTCGCGCACACCCAATGGACCATCGGCCATTTTTAGTTCTGGAATACCCAAACGAGGTACGGCTCCTGTTGAAAACATACTATTACCGTGAAGCATGCCAATTTTTTCTTCTAATGTCAATTGCGACAGTAATGCATTGATTTCTGCATCATATTCAGTACCGATTTCCTTTCCTTCATAGATTTTAGTATCGGCTGTAGCAACATTTCCTTCATTTTTACATGAAGTAAAGGCGATAAATGCAATCGCTGCTAATAAGTGAATTAATTTCTTTTTCATAGGTCTATTTTTTTGTTTTTGGATGGTTAAAAATTAGTTTCTAAGCCTAATTAATGATTAGCGTTTCACCAATTTTAGCAAGAAGACATCATTTTCATGAAGATCAAAATCTCTCGTTAAAATCCCTTTGGCATCAACAGAAACTGTTGCCGTTGCTATGGGTGCTCCATTGTTGTTTTTCTTTAATACATCGACTTGTTGTGTAGTCAATTGTTTGGGTTGGTTCATGGCCAAATAATCGGTAAAGACATCATTTTGCTTGTAACCCACTTTATAGACTTTTAAATCGTATTTACCTTCTTTCAATCCAGTCAATTCCACCTTTACTTTACCTTTCAATTTTGCAGGCAAATCTTTGATGTAATATTGTTGGTTGTTGATGCTATTTTCTGGAAGTGTATATGTGTAATCCCAAAATAAAACTTGAACATCTCCCGCTTCATTTTTGGTAGTCCATGAAGAAGTATCAGTATTTTGGAGTGTAGTTGTTCCTAATTGGTTCAAAAAAGCATACGAAAAGTAGGCAGGTTTTTTTATACCTTGTGTGTTCAACAATCCAAAACCTCCGTGAAAAGGGGTAAATCGAGGGCCAGCTTCTTCAAAAATATCGGTAAAAACCCAATACGACATGGAGTTTGCAGCATTCCTCACTTGTTTTAATTTTTGAAGAATATAGGCCGCCGAGTGATAACTATCGTGAATAGGATCGGCGGGTGTGTACGAAGAGCTCCATTCTGTGTAATGCAGTTCTAATTTTGGCATAGCCGAACTAGCAATCTGCTGACGAGAGGTGATTACTTCACCACTTATGCTCGATTCCTCTTTATTCAACACTGTTCCCGAGGTACCAAATTCATCCAAAAAACCTTGCTTTACCCCATAAGTATGGGTCGAAATAAAATCTAATGGCACTTTATTTTTGGCACAAAACTCTATCGTTTCTGGAACCCAAGCTGCACCTGCTGTAGCAGGTCCACCTACTTTGTAAGCGGAATTTACACTTTTTATGGCGCGTGCCGTGTATTCATATAATTTGAAATATTCCTCTTGGGTGCCTGACCAAAAACCAGGAGATAAATTTGGCTCGTTCCAAACTTCAAAATACCAAGTTTTTACTTCCTCAACACCGTAACGATCTGTAAAATGTTGGGTTAAGTTACGGATGAGCTCTTCCCATTTTTTATAATCTTTTGGAGGCGTTACATTGCCTTTCCACCAAAAAATGGTTTGACTTCCACTGGCCAAAGCCGATGGCATAAAACCTAATTCGACAAAAGGTTTTATTTTGATACTCAAAAGAAAATCATATAAAGCATCGATATATTGATAATTGTATTCTGGATTTCCTTTCGAATCTTCCCGATACACTCCCATATCATCGGTTAACAAACCATGCATTCGAATGTACTTGAAATCGCACTCTTTTTTTACCATTGCCAATTGCTGTTGCCAATCGGCACGCAAACCCTCATTGGCTCGACCCGCTCCAATACATTCTTTGAACATAGTATTCAATACTCCTTCTGTTTTATTATAATCGACTTTTATGGTTCGAATCACAGCAGGATTTTGACCAAACAAACTAGAATTGTTTAGAAATAATAGAATAAATGCTATTGCTGAAAAATGCTTCATATGAAATTATTTTTTCAATAGTTGTATCAATAAACTCAACCGTTTTTAAAAACCTAACGGGTTGAATTTTCAGTTATATTTTTTTAAAACGCACGGCACCACCACCTGCACCACCTAAATTCAAAGTAAGTACATCCGAAGCTTTTACGGTTTTCTTTGAAATCGCTACTCCTTCAGGATTGTTTTTTTGATGGGTTCCTTCAGCATCTACATAAATCTGCGCTTCATAAGTTGCCTTTGGGTCTAAGAATGACAATGAAACTTCTACTTTTCTTGGATTTTCATTGGTTAAAGTTCCCAAATACCAATCGGCACTGTTTCTATCTTTTCTTACAGTTGTGATGTATTCTCCAATTTTTCCCTCTAGCACCTTCGTATCCTCCCAATCGGTTGGAACGTCTTTTAAGAATTGTAAAGCTGGTTTTCCTTCGTAGTTTTCGGGAAGATCGGCCAGCATCTGAATTGGAGAATAAATAGTAACATACAAAGCCAATTGCTGCCCCACCGTTCCTTGAATTCTTTTGCCTGGATAGCCTTGTTTTACTTCTACATCAAAAATTCCGGGAGTGAAATCCATTGGTCCAGAAAGCAATCTCGTAAACGGAATAATACTTAAATGATTAGGCGGATTCCCTTCGCTCCACGCATTGTATTCCTGTCCTCTTGCAGCTTCTCTAGAAACCATATTCGGATACGTGCGACGCTCTCCAGTATCTTTAATGGATTCATGATACAAAACAGCCAAATCATACTTGGCCGCTTTTTCTAAAATGTATCTGAAATAGTTTACTCCAAATTGGCCAAAGTGCATTTGTTTCATATTCAATTTAGAACCTACGTGACCAATTTTAACCGTGTGAATGCCCAACTTTTTATACAAAGCAAAACCTTCATCAACTTCTTTTAAGTAGTTTATTAAGTTAGAACCTGTTTCGTGATAGCCTATTAACTCAATATTCTTTTGTTTTCCGTAAGCCACTACTTTCTCTAAATCGAAATTGTCTGCATTTTTTGTAAAACTGAACATGTGCATGCGGTTTTCATACCAACCGGGCGTCCAGCCTTTGTTCCAACCCTCAATCAATAAATGATGAAAGCCTTCTTTGGCGGTAAAGTCAATATATTCTTCGGCGTGTTTTGTGGTTGCTCCTTGTTTCTCACTTTCCCAAAAAGTGTATTTCCCAATGTGCATTCCCCACCATATTCCTAAATATTTATAGGGTTTAAAATAGGTATTGGTGTTTTTTAATTTGTTGGGTTCATTCAAATTCAAAACCAAGTAAGACGTAATCAAATCTCCAGGTTGTTCTCCAATTTGAATCGTTCTCCATGAAGAAGTAAAGCTGTCTTTTACGCGCACTTTTACCCCATCTGCCCAAGGCACCAAATCCGATTTTAGTTCGGTTCCTTTGGTATTGACCAAAGTCATGCTCGCAAAATCTATCAGGTTGGCTTCGTGAAAACTCAATGCCAACCCACTTTTACTTTCGATAGTTAAAGGCGTTAACACCGTGTCTAACGTACTTACCGGTGCATCTTTGAACAAATATTCGTCACGGTTTTCTCTGTTGGCAGGAATCCACCAAGCTTTTCCATCTTCTTTTAGATTGAAAGTTGTTTTTTCATCCATAATGAAAATACTGTCTTTCACTTTTTGTTTGGGATATACGTATCTGAAAGCGATACCGTCATCAAAAGCACGAAACTGAATTTGTAATTTACGTTTGTTCCCTGTTTTTTGTTGTAAATCGACTACTAACTGATTGTAGTGGTTTCGGATATTTTTCTTTTCTCCCCAAACTTGCTCCCATGTTTCATCAAAAGAGGATGTTTTTACATTTTTAACTTCAAAATTAGAGCTGAAATCTTCATTCCCTTTCAATAAAAACCCCATCGTTGAAGGTGAAATCACTTCGGTTTTTCCGTGAGAAACAGTATATTTTGGAGCATTATTTACTAACTCAAATTTTATTTTGTTTTGACCTCCAGGCGAAGCCAATTCATAGGATGTTGTCTTTTTGCCTTGTGCATAACCCATACTAAGGGATAGAAGTACGGTAGATAGGAGCAATTTATTTTTCATTGTTCATTATTTTAAGCAGTTAAATTATCGAGAGTGGTAGCAACCAAGAACCACCCTCGATCTAAAAACCAATCCAACTTATTTATTTTATCCACTCGGTTTTGAAAGTGGTTTTTCCGTTTAGTGCATTTGAGTTGACTTCTCCCTCGTTTCCTTTTTTCACAACTGTTATCGTTTCTACGGCATCGGTTCCTGGTAAGAAAACTTTGGCTGTAGCCGATGTAGTTGCATCAGAAGCATATACTTTTAAGGTCAATTTGCTCCAATCCATATCTTTGGTAGATTGTGCCAAAGCAATATGAGGAATCGCGGCTCCGTCTCTTACCAAAACTACGATAGGTACTTCGCCCGCTTTAATCTTATGCCATCCGCCTTGGTATACTTTTTTGGTTTGATAATCAATCCAAGTTCCTGCAGGTAAGTATACGTCTCTTTCGGTCACTTCTTCAAACAATGGAGCGACCAACATACTTGACCCAAATAAGTACTCATTATCGACCAACCAAGCTCCAGGATCATTTGGATATTCTACAAATAAAGCGCGCATCATAGGTAATCCTTTTTGTGAACTTTCTTTGGCTTGAGCATAAATGTATGGCATCAATTCGTAACGCATGTTGTCTGCTTTTCTAAATCCTTCTAAGAATTCTTTACTGTACAACCACGGCTCTCTTGGAGGCTCGCCGTGACTTCTAACATGTGAGGTAAACATTCCGAATGGCGCCCAACGGCGGTATAAATTTTCTGGTGATTTGGTCGCAAATCCTCCCACGTCGTGACTCCAAAAACTGAATCCGCTTAATCCTAATGACAATCCACCTCTTAATTCAGCCGACATCGCTCCATTTGTAGTTTCGGCATCGCCTCCCCAATGCAATGGATAGCGCTGGCTTCCAGCCCAAGTACTTCTGGCCCAGATTAAGGTATATCCTTTTTCTTTTTGAGTAACCTCGGCAACCGCTTTGTTGTAGCGCAAAGGATACAAGTTGTGTTCATAAAAACCAGTACGTCCTGAATGATAAATTCCGTCTGGTGGTGCTGCTTCTCCAAAATCTACTTTTATCACTCCCACACCTTGATCAAATAAATGTTTCAATTTGGCTTGATACCAAGTTACCGTAGCTGGATTAGAAAAATCTAAAACCGCATCTTCATACGGAAGATTGCCTTTACGGTCTCTAACGGCAAGATTTTTATCCATGATTTCGTTGAACAAAGTATTCTTTGGTGTAAAATAAGGCAATTGCCACAAGCATACCTGAAAACCATCTTTTTTCAAATCGCTCATCATTTTTACAGGATCTTGAAAACGCGCTTTGGCAAACTCATAATTGTTTCTCCAATCAACATCGAACCAGCCCGTATCAAAATGAATTACATCGGTAGGTATTTTGTAAGCGCGTAAATCCTTGGCTACTTGTCGGCCTTCTTTTTCTGAGAAATACGTAATACGACTCATCCAAAACCCAAAAGACCATAATGGAGGCATAGCCGCTTTTCCAGTCAGGTTGGTGTATTCGTCTAAGATTTCCTTAGGCTCACCAATGAAGAAAAACAAATCCGCTTCGTCATCACCAATGTACATTTCGTTGGCACTAGCATAATATTTTCCAAAATCAACAGTAATGGGAGTAGAATGATGCATAAAAACTCCATACCCACGGCTGCTCATATAAAACGGAACGGGTTTGTACATGGTTTCGTTTTGAATTCCATTGGCATCATCAGTCCATAAAACAACTTTTTGTCCGCGTTTATTGAATTGGGTAAACGATTCTCCACAACCAAATATTTTTTCATCAGGCTCTAAGCTAAAAGCAGCGCCCATACTTCTAGAATAATCGCTGTTTCTGCGTACATACGAAAAAGGTAGTGTTGGCGTGTAGGTGTTTTTAAAATCAGTATCATGTAGTGTACTGGTGAGTAGTTTCCCTTTTTGGTCATAAATTTTCACATGCCAAGGCTTAGACAAAATTTCTACAGCACCATAAGGACTGGTGTATTTGAAACCGCCTTCAATTTTTGAAAACTTCCATGACTCTGGATGATTTGGAGCCACGCCATTAATTAACATCAAAGACTCTTTTTCTGGATGAAATTGTGGTCCAGAAGTCATTTTGATTCGCAAGGTTCTGTCTGAAACAAACTGAATTTGAAACGGTAATTCTGGTGCCACCTCATATTCTGTTGTAGGAAACTCATTAGCAGGAACTACTCCTGGTTTCATCATCATGTTATTAAACGCCTGACGCGTTTGATACGTATTTCGGATGTATTTAATGGTTCCTTTTCCTGTGGCTGGATCAAAATTGGTCAGCTCATCAGCAAAATAAAAAGTATTGAGATAATTCTGAAAATCTTTGCTGATGTCTATCGGTGCATTCAGTACGTCCGCATTTTGAATTTGAGCTGAGGCTTTTGGCATCAAAACAAATCCAAGCACGGCCATCGAAAACAATGCTTTTAGTGATGTGTTCTTCATTGGTTAATAATTCTTAATGTTAGTTTTCCTGCGAGGTTTTCAAAACTTCGCAGGTTTGCATTTTTATTATCTTTTGCTAATTAATAAATACCTACAAGGTTTTGAAAACCTTGCAAGAACTGTGCTTATTCAGTTGATATTACTATTGTCGCTTGTTTAAGTCCATTCGCTTTGGCAGTCAATTCTAGTTTATCGGATGTAGTACCTGATTGAATAATCACTAAGCATTTTCCAGCCAAAGCCGTATGTTTTGTTCCTTTATAAGATTCATGACTTACGGGATCACCACTACAAACGCTAACAATCTTTCCGTTTCCTTTTAATGAAAAATGGATTTCATTTTTGGCATTTGGAGCCAAAGTTCCTTTTGTGTCCAAAATCGAAACAGTTACAAATGACAAATCGTTTTTATCAGCTTTGATGGTGCTTCGGTCAGCTTCAAGTTGTAGTTGATAGGGATTTCCTGCTGTTTTGATTTCTTTTTCTAAGACTACTTTTCCGTTTTTACGCGAAACAGCTTTTAAAGTTCCTGGCTGAAAAGGAATCCTCCACATAACACGCAAATCGTCTCCTTTTTTACTTCTAGTCCCTACTGATTTTCCATTTAAAAATAATTCAACCTCATCGGCTTTGTTATAGTACGCCCAAACATCAACATTTTGTCCTACTTTCCAGTTCCAATGCGGAAAAAGATGCAAAACGGTTTGGTCTGTCCATTCGCTTTGGTACATATAATACACGTCTTTTGGGAAACCCGCCAAATCTACAATTCCGAAATAAGAACTGATCGATGGCCACTCATAAGGGGTTGGTTCACCGATATAATCAAAACCGGTCCAAATGTACATCCCAGATAGGAAGTCGTATTTTTTGATAATTTTCCAAGTCGCTTCATGTGTAGAACCCCAAGGAGCTTGAACTTGGTCATACGAGGAAACGGTATTTCCAGGATTTCCTTCCGTAAATTTAAGATCCCATCGTACAGGCCATTTTTTTAGACTATCCGAAACGGCATCATAATATCCTCTAGTGGCTAAAGCCGAAGTTGTTTCGGTAGCAATAAAAGGAATTCCTGGGAAATTCTTCTGATGAAATGCATAGGTTTGATGCGCATAATTGTATCCAATAATGTCTAATGCTCCCGAAGCAGCAATCGTATTGTATTGCACCTTTGCTTTATCAAACTGTAATGTCACCTCATCAATATTCATATTTACGGGTGGATTCATGGCCGCTGTAATAGGGCGAGTCTTGTCGTACTGACGGGTAATGGCTGCAAGTTCTTTAGCTATTTTAGCGCCACTTTCGTCCCATTGTTGTGGAATTTCATTTCCGATACTCCACATAAAAATACTGGCGTGATTACGATCGCGCAACAATTGATCAATTAAGTCTTGCTTGTGCCATTGGTCCCAATCATTGCCGTAATCGAATGGGGTTTTGGTTTTCTTCCACATGTCAAAAGCCTCGTCCATGACAATAAATCCCATTTTGTCACAAAGATCTAAAAGCTCAGGAGCTGGAGGGTTATGCGATGTTCTGATACCGTTGACTCCCATATTTTTTAAGATTTCTAACTGGCGTTCAATAGCGCGTGTGTTGATAGCAGCACCCAAAGGACCTAAGTCATGATGCATGCAAACACCTTTTATTTTTACTTGTTTGCCATTCAAAATAAAGCCTTTATTAGCATCAAACTTAAAACTCCTAACCCCAAATTGGGTGGTATATTGATCTACAATTTTATCGGCTACAACTACTTCTGTGATTGCGGTGTACAATTCTGGAGTGGCAACAGACCATAAAATTGGGGTATCTATAACTGTTTTTTGTTGAATGGTTTGACGTGTATTTGCTACAATGGTGATATCTTGGGTAACCGAAGTTACTTTGGTGTCTTCCTTATAAATAGTAGTAGTGAGTGTTGCTTTTTGAGCGGTTCCATTTTGATTTTGCACGGTAGTTTCAAGCTGTACCGTAGCTTGTTCATTGGTTACTTTTGGAGTGGTAATATACGTTCCCCATTGAGCAACGTGTAATTTATCGGTCGTTTCTAACCAAACGTTTCTGAATATTCCTGATCCAGAATACCATCTGGAGTTGGGTTGTTTTGAATTGTCAACCTTAACAATAATTTCGTTGTTTTGATCTCCGTAGTTCAAATAAGGAGTAAGTTCATATTGAAAACCAATGTATCCGTTGGGACGTTTTCCTAGATAATGTCCGTTGATCCAGACTTGGCTGTTTCGGTACACACCATCAAAAGTAATTGTGGTTATTTTGGTACTATCTTGAGCAGCGACTTTAAAGGTTTTTTTATACCAGCCTAAACCTCCGGTAAGCGCTCCACCACCATATCCTGCTGGGCTTTTTTCGTCAAACTTTCCTTCGATGCTCCAATCGTGAGGCAAATCTAAACTACGCCAAGCAGTGGTAGTACTGATGGTATCGTTGTCTTTGAGACTATCGTTTAAATGAAAACTCCAATCCGAATTAAAAGAAACCTTTCGATCGCTAAAAGCTTCGTTTTTTTTACCGCAAGCTCCTACCAGAAACATGCCTATAAGTAGGACAAGTAATGGACTGCTTTTATATTTTCTTTTATTCATGATCTGAATGTATAATGGTATTTTTTATTTTATCGCTGATATAAACATACCGATAAGTGGTTTCATTCACTTATCGGCTGTTCATTCAAATAAAAACGTAACTAACTCAAATAATTATTTATTTAGCAATCAAATGATAAATCAAGACTTGACCATCGGCTCTGATGGCGGCATAACTCAACGTTGTAGCCGTAAGCTCTACCAATCGAACATTTGAGAAACTAAAACCAGAGCTCCAGCTGTTTGCTGGGCCAGGATGCAACATTTCTAAACCTCCATTAAGAATGATTCTATCATTGGTAAAATCAGCGGTTCTGTTATAGCTAAAAGTTCCTTTTTTAGTAGTTTTGACCGAAGAATTAACCTCTGTTGATGTTTGCACTACGGTTACATTATAGCCACCATTTAAGTTAAAGGTAATTTCACCCCAATCTTTGTCTTCGATTCCAGCCCAAGAAATATCAGAGAAATTAGGATACCAATTCCAATCTCCTCCAACAGTACTGTTGATGTACCCAGGACCTACAAATTCCATAGGCGCCGACATTTTTAGTATCCAAGTTTTACCATTTACACCATTGGTTAGTAAATCCCATTTTGGATCACTAAATAAGGTTAAATCATTTTGGCTAATCACTACTTTTTTAGGTTCAGCCACTACAATTCCACCGCGAGTATAAGCAGTGAAGTTTACATAATAAGTTCCTGCAAATGGTAAAGCAATGTCTTGTATTTTGTTCGTATTAAAATGCCCCAATTCATTACCTAAAGCATCGGTATAACTCCAATATGGAATAACATCCATATCCAAATTCTCTAAGGTCATGGAGTTACTTTTGGCAGTTACCGTAAATTTTAAGTCTGCCGCAGTTTTGGTTATGGCAGGCAAGCTATTTCTATCCTCTACTGGCTCGCAAGAAAACACGGATCCTAAAGTTATTATAGCTACTAATATGTGAAGTATACGTTTCATAATCGTTTGTTTTTTGAGTTAATTACCAACCTGGATTTTGTGTCATCGCACCGTTTGAAAGTAGGATTTGAGATTGAGGCAACGGAAACCAACCCAATGTTTCTGTTCTGTACGTCACATTAAATGTTGTTCCTGTTCCTGTATTATCGATAGCAGCTTTTGCTACATCTACACCTTGTCTAAGCAAGTCGAAATAACGAAGACCCTCAAGAGCTAATTCTAAACGACGCTCTTCCATAATATTGGTTTTTGTAGCCGTAACGCGATGTGTATTATCTTTGTAAGCACGGTCGCGTACTCTGTCTAAACAAGTTTGGGCAAAAGCAAGATTGGTATCCAAGTTTAACTCAGCAGCCATCAATAGCGCATCGGCAAAACGAATTACCGCATAATCCTGCACGTTATCAATTTGGAAGTTTCCTGTTCCGTGTTCATTGGTTACAGGACAATATTTTTTCCAAGCATAACCTGTGTATTGACGTTGTTCTCTAGCCACAGGATCAAAACTTAATCCTTCGCCAGCAAAATCAATAAACGAAGCGGCTTTTCTGGTATCTCCAGTGCCATACGCATCAACTAATTTTTTATTTACTGTTGCGCCTCCCCAACCTGTTCCGTAAGGTCCAATGTTTCCACCACGAGGAGCAATAAGTACTTGGAAGCGGTTGCCTTCGTGAAGATTCCAATCTCCTTTTCCTGAACCGTTGAATCGTACAGCAAAAACCATCTCCGTATTGTCTTCTCCAGCAAATTGACCGAAAGAAGCTGCTAACCATAGTCTAGCATAATCTGCTACTAAACCATGTCCGCTATTGTTTACTGCATCATTGATGTAAGTTACCGCTTGTGCTTTAGAAACGACACCCGCTAAATCTGCTTTTTTGTAATATCCTGTGTAGAATAAAAACGTTCTAGCAATATAAGCCTCAGCCGCCCATTTGGTGATACGACCATAATTGGCATTTCCAGCTTGAGAGTAATTTTCGGTCCCTAAATTATCGGCAGCAAATTTCAAATCACTAGCGATTAATTTATAGGTTTCCTCGGCAGAACTTCTTGGAGAATAATACTCTGCTGTTTTTAAAGTATGATCTAAAGCTACAATGTCTCCAAACATTCTGGCCAACTGAAAATGGAAATGTGCTCTAAGAAATCTAGCTTCGGCTTCGTATTTGGTTTTTAGTGCGGTATCGGTTCCCCAATTTACTTTATCCAAATTTTCTAATAAAATATTGGCTCTATAAATTCCTTGGTAACCCGTTTTCCAAGCTGTAGCATTCATGTCTTTATCTGTAACAAACAAGAAACGATCCCATTCTAGATCTCCTTGTCCATCGGCAATTCCGTATCCTCCAAAACAATTATCCGAAGCAATTTCGCTAGTAAGTAAGGTATTGCCATAGCCTTCTCTTTGTAGAATATCATAAACCGCTACTAATCCTTGAAAAGCATCTTTGGGTGTGGAATAAAAATTCTCCGTAACTAATTCAGTATATGGTTCATTCTCTAAGAAATCGTCAGAACAAGATCCTAGTGCAAACAAACCTGATACTGCGAAAAGATATATATATTTTTTCATGACTTTTAAAAATTAAAAATTAACATTAAGACCTAACATGTATACTCTAGGTTGAGGATAAAATCCAACATCGATTCCTTTGGCCCATGATTGGTTAGAGTTTCCAAATCCAATCTCCGGATCCATTCCTTGATATTTGGTAAAGGTGAAAAGGTTATTGGCCGAACCATAAATTCTGAATTTGCTGAAGAAGCCTAAGTCTTTGGTCAATTTTGTCAAATCACAACCAATGGTTATACTTTTGATTCTAAAGAAATCCGAATCCTGAATATACAAATCAGAGAATTTAGTGTAATTCCCGTTAGCATCTGTTCCGTAAGTCATTCTTGGAATTTTGTTTGAAGTTCCTTCAGTAGTCCAACGGTCTAAGATAGTAGTAGTAAAATTGTTGTAAGCACGAGTATAATCGTGAACTCCAAAAGCATTTTGGCCACCCGCTACTCCATAAGTATAGATTGAAAAATCAAACGCTTTGTAAGACAAGTCCATACTCAAACCATAAGTAAAGTCTGGGTTAGGATCTCCAAGTTTAGTTTTATCATTAGCATCTATTTTTCCGTCACCGTTCAAGTCCACAAAACGAACATCTCCAGGTACCGCATTGGGCTGAACAGAAGTCAGCTCTGAGGTATTCTGAAAAATTCCGTCGGTTTTTAATCCATAAAAATAACCGATAGGTTGCCCTACTTCTACACGATTCATTTCGTCTAATCCTTGGAATAATAAATTAGATTCTCCATGAATAATGCCTTCGGTATTGGCAATTCGCAACACTTCATTTTTATTGAATGAACCATTGGCGTTTACTGAAAAATTCCAGCCATCACCAAAAGAAGTTCTGTATCCTAATGCCAATTCAAAACCTTTATTACTCACATCACCACCATTAATAAATGGCGCTGCTGCTCCTGCAATATCTGGCACCGATGCTTGTACTAACCAGTCTTTTGTAGTTTTATCATAGTAATCAAACGATATCGTAAGCGAAGAAAACAAAGTCGCGTCGAATCCTAAATCTAACTGCTCAGAAGTTTCCCATTTGATGTCTGGATTTTCTAAAGCATCTGGACTCGCTCCAACTTCTAAGGCAGTTCCTCCCGTTCCAAAATGGTAGTTTTTATCATAAGTACTAATCGTTGACATATAAGCAAATCGTTTAGCAAATTGATCGTTACCGTTTTGTCCCCAGCTCGCTCTAACTTTTAAGTTTTTCAACACTTTGTTTTCTGGAAAAAAGCCCTCTTTATCTACATTCCAACCTGCTGAAAAAGCGGGAAAGATTGCATATTTATTATTAGGTCCAAATTCTGAAGATCCGTCTCTACGAATGGTCGCTGACAATAAGTATTTGTTTTGATAATCATACAAGAAACGACCAAAGTAAGATTGAATAGAATAATCTGTTCTATTACCCGCCACTGTATTAGACGTTTGATCCGTTGCATTACTCAAATAAGCATATTTAAATCCTTCGCGAGTTAAATTTCTTCCCGTTGCACTTACATAATCCGAAGTGTTGTCTTTGGCTGAAGTACCAATCAAAAGGTCAAAATGATGTGCATCATTTATAGAAGCTTTGTATTGTAGCGTATTTTCGAAAATCCAACCCAATCCTTTGTTCGCGCTTTGATTTACACTAGAAACATCGTTGTTATTGTTGGATGACAAACGGTAGATTGGAGTATAAGAACGGTAGGTACTATTAGTGATATCTACCCCAAAGCTAGTTCTGAAAGTGAAGTTTTTCAAAAATTTAGCTTCTGCAAAAATATTCCCTACGTAACGGTCAATTTTATTTTCGTTGAAGTTGTTGTAGTACAAAGCACCAAGCGGGTTACTGATATCTGCTGAAACTATAGAATTAGCAAACCCCCCATTTGCATCATAAGCAGCATCAATAGGTGCAGCATTCAAGAACGCTCTAATACTGTTATTGTAAATTCCGTCGTCTGAAATTCCGCTTCCTTTGATATTGGCAAAAGAGAAATTCTCACCAATTTTCAAATGGTCTTCGATGATTTCTGAAGTTGAGTTTACATTAAAAGTAATACGATCGTACTTGGACTGATTGGTTTGACTACCAATTATACCGTCTTGACCATAATAAGAAAGACCTGTAGCAATGGTTGACTTTTTGTCTCCACCAGTTATCATCAAAGAGTGATTTTGTTTAATAGCTCCCTCATTGAACAAATAGTCTTGCCAATCTGTATTTGGAAAAGCAGCAATTTGTGATTGAGAATACAACGGTGCCATACCTGAGTTTACTCTTCCTTCATTGATAATGGTAGTGTACTCTTTAGTATTCAATAAATCAAGACGTTTGGCAATTTGTTGGAAACCTGTGTAACTGTTAAATGACACATTCATTTTTCCATCTTTTCCTTTTTTGGTGGTTACCAAAACTACTCCGTTTGCTGCTCTTGCTCCATAGATAGAAGCCGCTGCTGCATCTTTAAGAATATCTACCCTTTCTATTGAAGAAGGATCCAAATACCCAATTCCATTATCGATTACCACTCCATCTACCACATAAAGCGGAGAATTATTTCCTGCGGTACCTACCCCACGAATGTTCACTACCATTCCTGCTCCCGGCTGACCAGAAGTAGAAGTAATCGATACCCCAGTACTTTGCCCTTGCAAAGCATTAACAACATCTAAGCTGTTTACATTTTGAATATCTTTTGCGCCAACTACCGATGTGGAAGCAGTAGATACTTTTTTCTTTTGAGTACCGTACCCAATAACAACAATTTCCTTTAACTCGGCAGTTTCTTCCTGAAGATAGATATTGATGTTGGTTTGATTATTTATGTTTACACGTTGGGTTCTATACCCTACGAAACTTACTAATAAGACATCATTTGGTTTGGCTTTAATTTTAAAGGTTCCATCAAAACCAGTACTAGTACTAGTATTTGAACCTTGTATTGTAATACCTGCACCAGAGACTTCTAAATTATCATTTGAAGTAAACACTTTTCCTGTAACAGTAACAGTAGGGTCTTGTGCATAACCAGATTGTAGCATAAAAATGCTCAATAATAGCGTCATACAAAAGGAAAGCATTGTCGCTATACCATAATTTCTTTTCATGATTTTTGAGTGATTGGTTAATTTTTTAATTTTCAAAGGTGTTTAGCTAATAAGCATTCGATACGATTTGCTCGAATAATTCTTGTTTACCACTAATGGGTTGAGGTTCTCCGTTTGCACGAGCGATTTGGCTTAATTCCTCAAGAGACAATTCTCCTTTTTCGAATTTGGCACCATTTCCGCTGTCAAATGATCCGTAACGCTGAGCGCGTAGTTTTTTATAATTGGTGTTTTGTAGTATATGATCGGCACAAATAAGTCCGCGAGCAAAAATGTCCATACCCGCTATATGTGCAATAAACTTGTCTTCTAAATCGATTGAATTTCTTCGCACTTTAGCATCAAAATTGATTCCGCCACCACGAATTCCGCCACCTTCTAAGATGACCAACATGGCTTGTGTAATCTCATAAATATCAACTGGAAATTGATCAGTATCCCAACCATTTTGATAATCCCCACGATTAGCATCGATACTTCCTAACATTCCAGCGTCTACCGCAACTTGTAATTCGTGTTCAAAAGAGTGTCCCGCAAGCGTAGCGTGATTAACTTCAAGATTTAGTTTAAAATCATCTTGCAAACCGTATTTGTTTAAGAAACCTAAAGAAGTAGCCGCATCAAAATCGTATTGATGTTTCATTGGCTCCATTGGTTTTGGTTCAATTAAGAAAGTACCTTTGAAACCTTGTTGACGCGCATAGTCTTTACAAAGATTCAAAAACTGCCCCATGTGGTCTAGTTCGCGCTTCATATTGGTATTCAAAAGACTCATGTATCCCTCGCGTCCTCCCCAAAAAACATAATTCTCACCTCCTAAAGCTATAGTAGCATCGATGGCTATTTTGGCTTGACCCGCAGCATAAGCCACCACATCAAAATTTGGATTCGTAGAAGCACCGTTCATATAACGAGGATTGCTAAACAAGTTTGAAGTTCCCCACAACAATTTGATTCCAGATTCTTGTTGTTTTTGTTTAGCATAGTCCACCATAGTATGAATGCGCTTTTCAAATGCAGCCAATGTAGGTGCTTCATCTACCACATCTACATCATGAAAACAGTAAAAAGGCATGCCTAATTTGCTCATGAATTCAAAAGCAGCATCCATTTTATCTTGGGCTTTCAAAATCGCATCTTCATTTTTATTCCAAGAAAATTTCTCTGTCGAACTACCAAAAGGATCTCCTCCAGTGTTGCATAGTGTGTGCCAATATGCCATAGAAAAACGCAAATGTTCTTTTAAGGTTTTTCCTGCCACTACTCTATTTTCATCATACCATTTAAAAGCAAGAGGATTATCACTTTCTCTGCCCTCAAAGCGGATGGTGTCGATATTTTTAAAATAAGCTTGTTGTGTTGTATTCATTATATTTCGGTATTAATATTATTTTTCCATTCTTGATAAATCTCTTGGTATTGGTCGGATACGCTTTTGGTTGGTTCTGTTCGTTCCAAACATTGCAATCCTTCAAAGGCTTGTTCCAGAGAGTCATAAAAGCCAAAGCCATAAGCGGCGCCACGAGCAGCACCCTCTGCCCCCGAAGTATTGTATAATTCTAAAGTAGTTTGTGTGGTATTGACAAAAATTTCTCTAAACACCGGACTCAAAAACAAGTTGGCTTTTCCAGCACGAACCACATCTCCTGAAGCACCTACAGCCTTCATTACATCAAAACCATAGTTCATCGCAAAGACAATTCCTTCACAAGCTGAACGAACAAGATGGCTGGGTTGATGGATGTTGAAATTGAGATTTTGAATACCCGAAGTCGCCTTTTTATTATTAAAAATGCGCTCCACACCGTTACCAAAAGGATAAAAACGTAAGCCTTCGCTACCTGCTTTTACTTTGGCCGCCTCGGCATTTAATTGTTCATAGGCAATAAGTGTGTCACGATCTACCGACATTACTTTGCGCAACCATTGGTACAAAATTCCTGATCCATTGATACAAAGCAATACCCCATTATTTTTTTGCGCTTCGGTATTATTTACATGCAAGAAAGTATTGATGCGGTTTTCTTTGTCATAAATATCTTGATTGCTTACTGCATAAACTACCGCCGATGTTCCCGCTGTGGTAGCAATTTCACCTGGTCGAAGTACATTCAACGACAAAGCATTGTTAGGTTGATCTCCAGCTCGATACGTAATTTTTGCTGATGGATTCAATCCTAATTCTGAGGCAACACTTGGATGTATTGTAGCTTGATGGCCAAAGTTAGGAACAATTTCGGGGATGAGTGCATCAGGAAGTCCCATGGCTTGAAGTACTTCTGTAGCCAATCTCCCTTTAGAAAAATTCCACAAAGCCGCTTCAGATAAACCCGAAGTACTTATTTGTGCTTTCCCTGATAATTTTGCAGCTATAAAATCGCCAGGTAGCATCATATAGACTGCTTTTTCAAAAACTTCTGGTTGATGCGTTTGTACCCATTTCAACTTTGAAGCCGTAAAATTGCCTGGACTTCCTAAAATTTGTTGCTGGCAAAAGTCGTGTCCCATTTCATCATAAATGGAATTTCCAATAACTGCCGCGCGACTATCACACCAAATAATAGAAGAACGAACTGGATTCAACGCTGCATCCGTCAGTACCAATCCATGCATTTGGTACGCGATACCAATTCCTTCTATTTTTTTTAAATCAATGCCTTGTTGACTCGACAATAACTGAATTCCATTTTTTACATACTGCCACCACAAATTAGGATCTTGCTCTGCCCAACCAAATTGCGGTGCGTGAATATCCATTTCAAATTTTGGGACACTTACTGCCGCAATGGCTTTTCCTTTTTCGGCATCCACTACCGAAAGTTTTATCGAAGAGCTTCCCAAATCTATTCCTAAAAAGTACATATGCTTCTTTTTTTTTCGATGATAAATCATCCTTTTTTAATCTTTTGGTCAAATCAACCTTAAGCTTATGGTTAATTTGACTACAAGTATAATTCAAATTTTGATATTAACAAAATTTTACAAGTTGTTTTTTTTGAATTAGATAATTTAAAGCATTAAAAAATAAACATATAACAAAACAAGAATTGAAACCCCTTGAAAAACCTGAAAAAAAACCACTACATATTTAATTCAGAAATCGTTTTCTTGATTGGACCCAAAGCAGTATAAATCATCTATTACTTACATTTTAAAGAGAAAACCGCACATTCCATTTTGTATTCATTACTAAATAATTACGCGTTCCCATCAGATTACATTTTTATTTATTTATTTTGTAAAAAAATCTACAAGAAATGGTAAGAGAAGAAGCATTAGCCAAAACAGAACACGCCGCTATGAATGCCATTACCATTGACTGTGTTATCTTTGGTTTTGACAATGGCATACTCGAAGTACTTTTAGTAGAACACGCCGAAGGGATTAGTAAAGGAAAATGGGCGTTGCCTGGAGGGTGGATAAAAAAGAAAGAGAGCATTGATGACGCGGCTCACCGTTTGCTAGCCGATCTCACAGGACTGGATAATATTTACCTAGAACAGCTAAAAGCGTTTGGAGAACCCAATCGTTTTCCATTAAGAAGGGTTATTACTATTGGCTATTATGCCTTAATCAAAAAAGAAGATTACAACATTAAAGCCGGTTTTACGGCATCGGACGCCAAATGGTACCGAATTAACGAAATCCCAAATTTAATTTACGACCACAACGAGATTCTAAACTATAGCTTAACTCATTTGCGTAACCGAGTACGACAAGCTCCAATAGGTTTCAACCTCCTACCCGAAAAATTTACCTTGCTACAACTCATGCATCTTTACGAAGAAATTCTTGGGGTAGAAATGGATAAATCCAACTTTAGACGCAAAATATTGCACATGAAATTGCTCGTGGCACTAGACGAAAAGCAACAAGATGTATCGCATAGGGCTGCAAAATTGTACAAATTTGACCCAGCTATTTATGACAAATTAACTAAAAAAGGATTCAATTTTGAGTTCTAAATCATAATTCAAATACATACATTTATACTCAATACCGTTGTCTTTTGATAAAACATTGGTATTGAGTATTTTTATATCACTCTAATCCTATCTATTAACCAAACCAACCACAATGGCAAAAGTAAACGGATCAAAAATGCCAGCCTCAAGAAAAAAGGCTTTTGAAAAACTCAACATCAATCACAACAAAAGAGTCATTTTATGCTTAGATGGTGGCGGGATGAGAGGAATTTTAACCCTTCAACTGCTCAAAAAATTAGAAGAAACCGCTGGGATTCCTTGTTTTGAATTATTTGATATGGTTTCAGGAACTTCTACTGGAGGCATCATCGCGGGACTCATAGCTTCTGGCTATACCGCAGCAGCGATAGAAGAGAAATACAGTACACTAATCGAAGAAGTATTTGACAAAAAACCTTTGGGAGACCGTTTTGTAAATCCGCCAAAATACCTAAAAGGCAATTACCGAAAGTTACTTTTCGAAGAAATTCAAAACACTACCCTAGTCGAAAGTTGTGCCAAAACCGATATTGATTTGATGATTACGGCGCACGATATGACTGCTTCTGAAGAGACTTTTTTTAGTTGTTTCAAACAAAAAGACGGTAGTTTTTATGGAACCTACAAAGACGTATTACTCCGTGCCGTACTCGAAGCCACGATGAGTGCTCCTACTTATTTCAATCCACTTGAACGTTTTGTAGATGGTGGAACGACTACCTACAACAATCCTGTTCTTGCTGGATTTATGGAAGCCATTTCCTATAGCTTTCCCAAAGGCAAGGAAGAAGATTCTGCTTATGATATCACCAAATTATGCATTTTCAGTTTTGGTACCGGAATCTCCAGACAATTTGTACAACCCGACGCTACTCTCAAAATCAAAGGACTGGATATTAAGTTTTGGTTGGAGTGGCTGATGACACAAATGGGACAAGATTCTAGCGCTATGCAAGTAAACACCTTGCGCTCTCCAATAATTAATAAAATCATCGATTTTCGACGATTCCAAATTTCATTAGACCCTCTCTCTATCAAAAAAATACCGAATACCGACGGATTAGACCCCAAAAAATATCCTTCAAAATGGTTGCACGATGTAGATTATTCCATCTTGAACTCAATTGATATGGCCGATATTAATCGTTTTGATTTGATGCAAGTCATTGGTCAACAAATGGCCGAATACATCATTCAAAAAGGCAGCGCTTTTCAGAAAGATTTGGTCGACAGCAACAACAACGACGCTTTGGTGACTACGTTTGGCGACATCGAAAGGATTCAAAAACAAATGAGCGACCCCAATTGGTTGGATAATTTTCACGCCTAAAAGGAGTGGTTGTAACTTATTAACAGCTACAAAAAATTAACTATCGTTAGCTACTTACAGCAGTTCGAATGCTGTAAATTTGTGCTATGTATGCTTTAGTCGATTGTAATAATTTCTATGCTTCTTGTGAACGTGTTTTTCAGCCGAAATTCAACGGAAAACCGGTTGCGATATTATCCAATAACGATGGTTGTGTGATTTCTAGAAGTAATGAAGCCAAAGCGGTTGGCATTCCGATGGGTGCACCTGCCTTTCAAATCAAAGACCTCATTAAAGAAAAAGAAGTCGCTGTCTTTTCCTCCAATTATCCTTTGTACGGCGATTTGAGTAATCGAGTGATGAACATATTGAATCAGTTCACACCGAATATAGAAATTTACAGTATAGACGAAGCCTTCCTGAATTTTGATGGCCTTTCGATTGAGGACTACCACAGCTACGGACTTCAGATGAAAACCCGAGTGCAAAAATGGGTGGGAATTCCGGTTAGCATTGGCTTTGCCGAAACCAAAGCGCTCTCTAAAGTTGCCAATAAAATTGCTAAAAAATTTCAAGATCGCACCCAAGGCGTCTATGTTATTGACTCCGAAGAAAAACGCATCAAAGCCCTAAAATGGACCAAGATTGAAGACGTTTGGGGCATAGGCTATCGCACGACCAAAAAAGCCAAACTGCGTAACATACAAACCGCACTGGATTTTATACAACCCCAACACGAAGCTTGGATTAAGAAAGAAATGGGCGTTATTGGCCTTAGATTAAAACAGGAATTAGAAGGCAAATCAGTACTAGATTTAGAACCTGTTGTGCTTCAAAAAAAGAGTATTGCCACTACAAGAAGCTTTCCAAAACAAATCGCAGAATTTGATTTACTTAGAGAACGCATCGCAACTTTTGCTGCAGTTTGTGCCGAAAAATTACGCAAACAACATTCCTGTTGCCATACCATTATCGTGATGTTGGTCATTGACAAACATTCGGTTACTAGCTCAAAATACTATTTCAATAAAGCCATAACATTACCTTATGCAAGCAATTCGACCTTAACAATTTCCAATGCTGCCATCGCTTTGCTGAAAGAATTACATCGAGGCAACGAAGGCATTAAATTCAAAAAAGCGGGAGTAATTGTGACCGAACTGATTGACGAGAACAAAAAACAACTGCATTTGTTCGAAGAAGAAAACCCAAAACATTTGGCTTTGATGAAAACCATCGATCAACTGAATAGCAAAATTGGAATGACCAAAGTCAAATTGGCTACCCAAAATTTGAATCTAACTTGGAATATGAATCAAAATCATTTGTCGCCAAAATACACCACAAAGTTTAAAGAAATACTCGAAATACAATGTCTGTAAACCCAAAACAAAAGCTCACTTTCTTCCGTCCAGACTCCGAAAGTGAACTTCGAATACCCTATATCAATGAGGGCGTTTCGGCAGGATTTCCTTCGCCGGCAACTGATTTTATGGAAACCAACATTGATTTGAATAAAGAATTGAGCGAAAATCCATTGGCTACTTTTTACATCAAAGTCAAAGGCAATTCCATGATTGATGCGGGTATCAATGACAAAGATGTATTGGTCGTTGACCGAAGTTTAGAACCCAAAAACAATAAAATTGCGATTTGCTGCATTGATGGTGAATTTACCGTAAAACGCATTCAAGTCGAGAAGGATTGTATGTATTTGCTGCCCGAAAACCCAAGTTACAAACCCATTCTAGTTACCGAAGAAAACCAATTGATCATTTGGGGGATGGTAACTTATGTGATTAAAAAAGTATAGGCTACCTTCACAAAACCTTTTTCTTAAACTCCTATTTGAATCTGTTACCAAATAAAAAAGGTGAAACCGTACATATTGGTTTCACCTTTTTAAAACTAACTAATCTTTATTTTTACCAGAACTTCACGTACAAAGCAACAATAACTAACAAAGTAATCACTACCAAAACAGTGGTTTGTGGTTTTAATTTAAACATTTCAGTATCTAGCTCAAATGCTTTTGGATTTACTTTTGGTCCAGCAAAACTTATTAAAATCATGGCCAAAGTAGTAAAGAAGAAAGATAAGCCCATACATACGTGGAAAGGAATTTCGAATGCTCCTTTTCCGTTAGCATAAGCTGTATACAACAACGTATCGTTACCAAATAGCATTGGTGCATATTCATTGAATAAAACCGATAATAAGAATCCTAAAATCACCCCAACAATAGCTGCGGTTCCTGTAGTACGTTTCCAGAACATCCCTAAGATAAACATAGCAAATACCCCTGGACTAATAAACCCTGTATACTTTTGAATGTAGGTAAATCCACCTACACCACCAATTCCTAATATATCATTCCATGTAAATAAAACAGCCAACAACATTGCAGCAAAAACAGCCATACGACCAATGTTTACCTGTTGTTTTTCGCCAGCTTCTTTTTGGATGTATTTTTTGTGTACATCCAAAGTATAAATGGTGGAGATACTATTTACTTTACTTGCCAATGAAGCCACAATAGCTGCTGTTAAGGCCGCAACCGAAAGACCTTTCAGTCCTGTTGGTAAAAAGGTAAGTATGGCAGAATAAGCACCGTCTTTACCTCCAACTAATTGAGGTAAATGACCATTTTGATACAACACATAAGCTGCAATACCTGGCAACATTACGATGATAGGCATTAATAATTTTAACAAACCTGCAAATAAAATACCAGTACGAGCCGTTTGTAAATCAGCACCCAAAGCTCTTTGTGTAATGTATTGATTGCATCCCCAATAATTCAAATTGATTATCCAGATACCCGCTGCATAAGACAACAAACCTGGGAAAGTCAAATACTTGTCAATCTCTAATTGAGAAGAGGTAGCTGTTGGTTTAGGGATAATCATTTTGAAATGTTCAGGTGCTTCGCGCATCAATACTTTGAAACCTGCAATGGCATTTTCACCCACTCCAAAGTACTGACCAACAGTAGTCAATGCAATATAAGACGTCACCAAACCACCAATGATCAATACAGCAACTTGAACCACATCGGTATACGCCACAACTTTCATTCCTCCCAAAGAGATGAACAAAGCAAAAACAGCCAAACCTACCATAATAACGTGTAGGTATTCTCCGCCAGCAAGCCCATTAATTGCTACGGCTCCTAAGTAAAGAATCGAAGTTAAGTTTACAAATACGTACAAAAACAACCAAAACACCGCCATAATCAAAGCTGTAGATTCGTTGTAACGCATTTTTAAAAATTGAGGCATTGTGTAAATCTTATTCTTAAGATATACTGGAATAAACCATACGGCAACAATAATCAAGGCTACTGCTGCAAGCCACTCATAAGCAGCTACTGCGATTCCTAAAAAGAATCCTTCACCACTCATCCCAATAAATTGTTCTGCCGAGATATTAGAAGCAATAAGTGAGGCTCCAATTGCCCACCAAGTTAAATTCCCTTCGGCCAAAAAATATCCTTTGGCATCTTGTTCTTCTTTTTTTCGTTTGCGATAAACGGTGTAGCCGTAAGAAGAAACGGCAATAAAGTAAATAATGAATATCGCATAATCTGCGAAAGCTAGGTTTTGATTCATGGATAATACTTTTTGAAAATTAATAGTTCTATTGTAATCCGAATGTAATTATACTATTTTAATCATAACTAAAAAAGTCAAATCATTCGTTTTGTTATTAAAATCACATTTTTAATACGACATGTGTTTTATTTTTTCTGTTTTTTTATCAAATCCAAAAATAAAATAAAAATAGTTATTTCAATTGATTATAAATGTATTTTATACATTTATTTTTATTTTTTTATGTTAAATTTTTCATCGTAAAAAAAATAGCGTATTAAATACATAGTAAACAACTACTTACCGCCTCTAACCTTTTGTTCCCATTTCCAAGCACTATCAATGGCTTCTTCAAGGGTTGCTGCTGTTTTCCAGCCTAGTACAGTATTGGCTTTTTCGGTATTGGCATAGGCTTCGGTTACATCGCCTTCTCGTCTTGGTACAATGGTATACGGTAGCTTTTGCCCACTCACTTTTTCAAAAGCCGTAATCACTTCGAGTACAGAACTTCCTTTGCCTGTTCCTAAATTGAAGACCTCTAATGCCGTTTCATTTTTCTTATCCAACAAGCGTTGCAAAGCCACTACATGTGCCTTGGCCAAATCTACTACGTGGATGTAATCTCGCACACAAGTCCCATCAACCGTAGGATAATCATTGCCATAAACGGACAACTCTTTGCGCAAGCCCATTCCGGTTTGTGTAATAAAAGGGACTAAATTTTGAGGAACCCCAATAGGCAATTCTCCAATTTCGGTAGAAGGATGCGCTCCAATTGGGTTAAAATAACGCAGCAAAATAGCATTGAGTCCACTTACTTTAGTGACATCGGCAATGATTTCTTCCCCAATTTGTTTGGTATTCCCATAAGGAGACATCGCGGCTTGTATCGGTGTAGCTTCTGCAATAGGCATCACTTCGGCTTGACCATAAACCGTGCAAGAGGAACTAAAAATGAAATGAGCTTCTGGCTTTTTCTGCAATTCTTGCAAAAGATAGACTAAAGAAGCAATATTGTTCTCGTAGTACAATAAAGGATTTTGAACACTCTCACCCACTGCCTTTGAGGCTGCGAAATGAATCACTCCTGTAACCTCAGTATATTTGGTAAAAAAAGCTTGTACTGCCGCTTTTTCTCTTAAATCAATCTGTTCAAAAATAGGCTGCTTTCCTGTGATTCTTTCAATTCCATCCAAAACATCAATAGACGAATTCGATAAATTATCAATCACGATTACCTCATAACCAACATTTTGTAGTTCAACAACCGTATGCGAACCTATAAATCCTAAACCTCCTGTGACAACTATTTGCATCTTATTTGTTTTTATAATGAACTACTGATAATCCTCTCAAAACCTCAGCACTTTTCTCTGGAGTAATATCACGCTGTGACTCGCCCATCATTTCATAACCTACCATAAATTTCTTTACCGAAGCTGAGCGCAACAAGGGCGGATAAAAGTGCATATGAAAATGCCATTCTGGATGTTCATCACCATCTGTTGGCGCCTGATGAATCCCCGAAGAATACGGAAAGGAAGTCTCAAAAAGGTTATCGTATTTGGTGGTTAATTGTTTTAAAATAATCGCAAAAGCAGTTACCTCAGCTGCACTAAAATCAGTGATTTTAGACACGTTTCGTTTGCTTACAATCATAGTCTCATAAGGCCAAATCGCCCAAAAAGGCACCAAGGCTACAAAATGCTCATTCTCGATAACGATGCGCTCTTGTGCCTTCAATTCTGCTTCAACATAATCTTGCAATAAGGTTCGGCCTTGTTGTTCATAATACTGTTTCAAGCTATTATGTGTTTTTTCTACCTGCGTAGGTAAAGACGATTGTGCCCAAATTTGACCATGCGGATGCGGATTACTACAGCCCATCACACTGCCTTTGTTTTCAAAAATTTGAACATGGTTAATGTAATCTATAGCGCCCAAAGTGGTGTATTCTTTTTGCCAAGTCGCTACAATATTCTCGATATTCTCGACCTCCATTTGAGGTAAGGTCAAATCGTGTCTTGGTGAAAAACAAACCACTCTAGAAATGCCTCGTTCTGGTTTTGCTTTAAAAAAAGTAGGCGTATTGTTTTCTTCAAAAGCAATAGGTTCTTGTTTTAGCGCAGCAAAATCATTTTCAAAAACATAACAAGAATCATAAGCAGGATTCACTTCGCCATTGGCACGTACATTCCCTGGACATAAGTAACATTCAGGGTCGTACTCTGGCAATTGCGCACCTGAAATGCTTTCTTTTTGACCTTGCCAAGGTCTTTTGGAACGGTGAGGAGAAACCAAAACCCATTCGTTGATTAAGGGATTAAAACGTCTATGTGGGTCTTCGTTGATATCAAAATTTTTCATGCTATTCATTTTATGTTTGTTACCGCAAGGGTCGCAATGTGTATTAAACAGATAAGTCATTTAAGCTTATGACACTTTTATTTTTGGATTTAAAAGGTCATAAAAGTTTTTAAATTATTCGTGCATTCGTGGCTACCATTTACCCTACAGGTTCATACAATGATGTACCGTTTCCGATTTTTACGTCATAAATTTTCAACTCAATGTTCCATTTTTCTTGGTACAATTGAGCGAATTTTTGTTTAACGGCTTCTTCTTTTCCTTTTTTAATCAAAGTAATGGTACAACCGCCAAAACCTCCGCCCATCAATCGAGAGCCTATTACGGCATCATCGGCTAAGGCCAATTCCACCAAATAATCCAACTCGGGGCAGCTCACTTCGTATTCTCTAGACAAGCCATCGTGTGTTTCAAAAAGTAATTGTCCCAAAAGTTCAATATTTCCAGCATCCAAAGCTTCGCAGGCTTTAGACACACGAGCAATTTCTTTCACTACATAATGCACGCGTGTAAAAACAACAGCATCCATTTTGTCTTTCAAAGTCAACAATTGCGCTTCGGTACAGTTTCTGAAACTTTTAACTTCAGGAAAATTAGCTTTGATAATCGCCAAACCTTCCTCGCATTCTTCTCTTCTTTTGTTATACGCCGACGTAAACAAGGAATGCTTCACGTTGCTATCAAATAACACCAAAGCATAGTCTTTAAAATCAGCATTGTGGTACTCAAATTCCAAAGTATTACAATCCAATTTGATGACCATATTTTCAAGTCCATGCACACTAGCAAATTGGTCCATAATACCACAGTTGATTCCCACCCAATGTTCTGCCTTTTGGCTCATCAATGCGCGATTTTGTTGGCTAATGTCTAGTCCAAAAAGCGATTGCATTCCGAAAAGAAAACCACATTCTAAAGCAGCCGAAGACGACAATCCAGAACCTACTGGAATGTTGCTACTAAATACGCAATTAACTCCACTAAAATCAAAACCATTATCTTGCAACTGTTTCAAAACTCCTAAAATATAATTGTTCCAAACGGTTGAACTGAGTTGAATGTCTTTCGACAAATCGATTTCAAATTCTTGATTCAAATCGATAGCCACAATTCGAGAAATAGTTGTATTGCTTTTTTCGAAAGCAAAACAGATGATCTTATCTATAGCAGCAGGCAATACATAACCATCGTTGTAATCTACATGTTCTCCTATGATATTAATTCTTCCTGGAGAAAGCACTATTTTTTCGGGCGTACTACCAAATGTATCCTGAAAAAAAGTTGTCGTTTTTTGTATTAATGAATCATTCATTATTCTTAAAATTATTAAAGTGTTGCATCGCAAAAACTCGCTTTAATGTCTTTGCAATAATTTTGTATTTGAAATATGATAAGGAGGCATACCTCTTGTTTATCTATTTATTTCTTTGCTTCCAAAGTCAATTTACCCGCCTTTAATCCAGCTCCATTCACTTCTAATTGGATGGTTCCATCGGTAGTTTTCGATCGTACTAGTACTACCAATTTTCCGCTAAACAATTTCATCGTGTCTTTATGGAACATTTCGAGTGAAGTCGCATCTCCATTACAGGCGGCGCGATACGTACCCGCTCCAGAAACTTTAAATTTTAACTGGTTTGTTGCTGTTGGACAAGGAACTCCATTTTTATCCACTACAGAAACCGTCACAAACGAAATATCCTCGCCATCGGCTGTGATGGTTTTTCGGTCGGCATCCAAAACAATTTGGTACGGTTGACCAGCGGTTCGGATTTCCTTTTCTTCAGCCACTTTGCCATTGTCATCATAAGCTACGACTTTTACCGTTCCTGGTTCATATTTTACATCCATCCACATCAAGCGGTAACGGTTTTGCGGAGTATTTTTGTTTTTGGTTTGTACGCCCATACTTTTACCATTGATAAAAAGTTCGGCACTGTTGTAACTGGTGTACACAAAAACAGGAGTTGTTTGTCCCTCGCGACCTTCCCAGTTCCAATGGGGTAAAATGTGTAGCGTAGTTGCCTTGGTGTTCCAACGGCTTCGGTACAAATAATAACGGTCTTTCGGTAAGCCTGCTAAATCGTTAATTCCGAAATACGAACTACGAGACGGCCAGCTTTCGTCATAAGGTGTTGGTTCGCCCAAATAATCAAATCCTGTCCAAACGAATTCACCAATTACCCAAGGTTTATCATCCTGAAGTACAAAATCTTCATCGGGAACATTGGACCAACTACAGGCTTCCAAATCATACGATGAAGATTGAAAGTCTGGATATTGCTTCATTTTTTCTTGTACTACAGGAAATTTGTAAATCCCTCTAGAACTCACGGTTGATGCCGTTTCGGAACCCAAAATGAATCCTTGCGGGAATTTTTTGAATGCCTCATCATACAAATGCACGCGATAATTCAATCCTGGAATATCCAACAAAGCTCCAAAACCAGACTCCATAGTCGCTTTCACTTGATCCATTCCTACGGTTACAGGACGCGTTGGGTCTTCTCTATGAAAAATCTCCTGTAACCATTTGGCTCGTTTTACACCCGCTTCTCCCCACTGATCTGGAACTTCATTTCCTGAACTCCACATCACAATTGAGGGATGATTTCTTGTGGCTTGTACCAAATTCACTATGTCTTTTTCAGCATATTCGTCAAAAAAGCGATGGTAGCCGTTTTCTACTTTTGGTAAAACCCATTCATCGAAACTCTCTGCCAAAAACAAAAAGCCCATTTCGTCTGCCAACTCCAATTGCTCGAAAGAAGGCATATTATGCGAACTGCGAATGGCATTGCATCCCATATCTTTTAAAATGGTCAACTGTCTACGCAAAGCGGCTTTGTTTACCGCAGCACCAAGAGGTCCCAAATCGTGATGCAAACAAACCCCTTTGAATTTGGTCACTTTCCCATTAAGACTAAATCCTTTATTGGCTTCATATTTAATTTCACGAATTCCAAATCGGGTGGCAACCTCATCTTTTAGTTCATTGCCAACATACAATTGAGCAACCGCTTTGTACAAATAAGGTGTTTCTGGGCTCCACAATTTTGGATTCTCTACTTTTAAATTTTGATCAAACTCTTTTCCGAAACGTAAGGAAGATTCCTCTGCACTTACTTTGTGTCCTTCAGCATCAAAAATGGTGGTCACCAAACGCGTATTTTCGCCAGAAGCTTTGGTCTTAATATTCACTTTGGCCACGGCATCACTAATAAAAGGTGTCGTTATAAATTGCCCCCATTGGTCAATGCTTTCATTGTTCTTAATAATAACACTTACTTTTCGATACAAACCAGCTCCGGGATACCAACGGGAGGCAAATTCTTTATTGGATAATTTTACAGCTAATGTATTGTCTCCTTCTTGAATAAATTGAGAAACATCAAAATAAAAATAACTATAGCCATATGCCCATTCTCCTACTTTTTTCCCATTCAAATACACTTGAGGTTCGCTCATAGCGCCTTCAAAAAGCAATAGTATCTTTTTTCCTTTGGCATCTTTAGGCAAAGTAAAAGTATTGCGATACCACGCGGTGCCAATATGTGGTAAGGCTCCGGTTCTTCCTGTTTTTTCGGTAGCTACATTTTCTCCATTTTGAACAATGGCTACATTTTGTATATCCACTTTTTTATCAAAAGGACCATAAATTGCCCAATCATGTGGAACAGTAACCAATTCCCATTTCGAGTCGTTGAAGTTGGCCTTAAAAGCGTCTTCAAAATTTCCTTTTTGAAATTTCCAATGAGTATCCAATACCTTTACCACTCGGGCTTGAGAAAAAACTATGGCGGTGAAGGCTATAAAAACCAACAAAAAAGAGGGTATTTTTTTCATTTATACAACATATTTTTGAACCATATAAGGCATTTAAGGCCATATAAGGTTTTTATTTTAATCTATAGAGTTTCCTCATTTCTAACATTCAGAAATATGGTTTACTTATTTCGTCTTTATTCTGAATCCAATTCATTATTCTTTAAAAGCATCCAATGCTGGTGAAGGTTTTCCGTCTTGTTGCCAAGCACTCAAGCCATAACCACTCCAAGATTTGGCTCCTTGCGGCTCCCAATACAAAACGCCCAAGCCTTTATGATCGGGAACGGCTCTTACGGCTTTGATCGTAGCAGCTAGAAGTTCTTTGGTGTTTTGTACTTGTTCATCAACACCTCCGACTTCAACAACCATTACCTCTTTCTGATAACGAGAAGCCATATCATTTAGGTTTTTTTGTAAATCGGCTATGGTTTCTGAATAGTCTTTTTTAATCCAAAATGGATAGTAAGACAGACCAATAACGTCATACTTTACTTGATGTTCGGTAGCTTTATCAAAAAACCAACGGAATTTTTCATTGTTGTTCCCTTCATCTACATGCACAATTACTTTGATTTTGGCGTTCACGGCTTTGGCGGCTTCGTATCCTTTATTCAATAATTGCGCTAGTTGAGCCCAATTGTTCGTACTCCCATCAGGCCAAAGCATTCCGTCTGGAATTTCATTCCCCACCTGAACCCATTCTGGAGTAACACCTGCTTTTTTTAAAGCGGTCAACACATCAAATGTATGTTCATAGACTTTATTTTGTAACGCATCGGACGATAAGTTCGCCCAAGCAGCTGGTTTGGCTTGTTTGGCGGGATCTGCCCAAGTATCGCTATAATGAAAATCGATCATAATGCGCATTTTGGCTTTTTGAGCACGCAAAGCCATAACAACCGTTTCGGCAGCACTGCAATGACCACTGGCTTTATCTTGACTTGGATTGACAAATACACGCAAACGAATGGTATTCATTCCGCGTTCTTTTAGCAATTGCAAACAATCTTTTTCCTTTCCGTCGACATCATGAAAACGATAGCCAGTAGCTTCCATTTGAGGTAACCAACTCACGTCGGCCCCTTTGGCGAAAGCCAATTTATTTTTCTTTTGTCCCAAAGCAATAGTGGTACTACTTATAAAAAGAAGCAGTAGCACTATTCTTTGAAAAATTCTAACAGTGGCAATCATGACTAATTGGTAAACGCTTGTAAAACCGGCAATGATTTATTAGAAAAATCATAGAATGCTTGGTTTTCGAAAGTAGAACCATTGGTGGCTTGACTTCCTTTGAAAGACACCCATTCGCCTCCCCAATACGCAAAACCTTGTCCGTAAGTAGAAGATTTTACTAAATCTTTAATCGCCAAAACAAAGTTTTTTTGCCCTTCTGCGGTAGCTGGATAACCAGTAACTAATTGTGAATCTAACCCAACAATATTATTCGTCCAGTCATTGAATCCTAAAGTAAATGGATAAGCAGTTTCTGCAATCAATACTTTTTTAGAAAAGTTTTTTCCTAAGGCATCGATAGTGGTTTTTATTGTAGCCAAATCTTTCCCGTGCCAAATAGGATAATACGACAAACCGATATAATCATAATCAACACTTTTTACTTTATTAAAAAACCAATTAGTATCTGTAGCCGAAACGCCTGCATAGTGAATCATAATTTTGGTACTTGGCGCTTTGCTTCGAATGGTAGCACTCGCTGTTTTTAACAAATCTATACATTGTGCTTCTTGATTGATTAAATGCCCTTGAGGCCAAAGCAATCCGGTATTGATTTCGTTCCCGATTTGAATAATATCTGGATTAATTTCGGTCAAAATAGTTGTGGTGTAAGTGACTACCGCAGCTTTTAAATCGGTAAAAGATAAGTTTTTCCAAGCAGCTGGAGTGGTTTGAACCGCAGGATCAGCCCAATCGTCAGAATAGTGAACAGTTAACCAAACTTTTAAGCCCGCTTGTTTTACGCGCTGCGCCAAAGCCTTTACCTCGGTCAATCCAGAATGTCCGTTGGCTGGATCTTTCCACAAACGAATTCTGATGGTATTACAACCAACACTTTTTAGTGTGGTTAGCATGTCTTCTGTTTTTCCGTTGTTAGTAAAAACTACTCCCGCAGCTTCTATTTCTGGCAAATACGAAATATCAGCCGCTTTAATAAAATCACTTGTTACTACAGGTGGTGTAACCGTTCCACCATCATTTTTTTCGCTATCGCTTGAACATGCCGTTTGCAACAAAACACTTAGAAGAATAACTATAGTTAAGAAGGTTTTTTTCATAATTAAGGTAATTAAATTGATTTGGATTGGAATTTATAGATGGTTTTATGATAATAATTTTCGTCTTTTTTTAAGACCGCCGAAGGAAAATGATCGTGATTAGGCGCATCCGGAAAATTTTGTGTTTCAAAACAAATACCGCTCAACGGATGGTAGTTCGCACCTTCTTTCCCTGGAATGGTATCAAAACAATTGCCTCCCACATACACATGAACTCCAGGTTGATTAGTATAAACCGACAATTGCAAGTTGTTTTTGAGACTGTAAAGCGAAGCCGCCATTTCTTCTTGACTTGCTAAAACGAAAGTATCATCAATAGACGTTGGACAATTTTTAGCTTCTAAAAAATCGAAGGCACTTTCGGCCACAGCCAAAACCCTACCAGTTGGTATATTTTGATGATTTTTCTCTATTACTTTTTCGGCATTGACAAATAACTCTTGTTCCGTTACCGCATATTGATGACCATCGAGGTTAAAATAACTGTGATGAGTCAGGTTTAATACAGTATCCTCTGTAGTAGTTGCGTGGTACTCTACCAACAATTCATTCGACTCTGTCAAACTATAAGTAACCGTTACGGTTACCTCACCAGGAAAATTCTCTTCCCCAGAAGGACTAGTATACGACAAAGTAACTGCTGAATTAATTCCTTTTTTTATTTTCTCAATTCTCCAGTTTTTTTGATGAAATCCAGTGGCTCCACCATGTAACAAATGCTCGCCATGGTTGGGGTTTAACTTAATAGCTTGGCCGTTCAAGTCAAAGCTACCACCCCTGATTCTTCCAGCATATCGACCAATTATTGCTCCGAAATAAGGAGGACTGGGCAACTCAAAGGACTGAATATAATCCTCTAAGGTTTCGAATCCCAAAACAACATCTACTTCTTTGTGATCTGCCATAGGAATTTTTACAGACGTTACTGTAGCCCCATAACTTATCACATGGACTTTCATACCATTTTTATTGGTTAATTCAATCGCCTGGACATCATCACCGTTAGGCATTATACCATATGATTTATTGATGGAGAGTGTCATAATTTGAGAAATTTATTTTATTTGGGCTTATTTTTTATCAAATGTGAAATTCAAATGTATGCAAAAAAAGAACAAAAACATACCAGTACCTACCAGTTTTTTAAGCTTAGGAAAAACAGTTAGAATAATAAAAATCAACCTACTAAAACTGATCTAATTAGTAAGTGAAAAAAATTAAAAACTCTGTAAAAAAACAATCCCCGATAGCAAATACTACCGAGGATTGAAAAGTATAAAAAACCAAAAATTATTACTGTGCTACAATGAACGTGTAACGCCCATCTAAATCATTGAACCAGATATCGTATTTACCTGCTGTTACAATAATATCACCTCCATTATCTCCCCAATTCACATCCCAACTGTTGTTGGCTCTGAATTTCATTTTACCATCAGTAAGGGTTTGAGTAACTTTCCACATATGGACATCAAAAGTAGATTGCACCATTGGCACACTCACATCCCATCCAGAAGGTAAAGCATCACCAACTAATCCAATCGTTGCATAAGTTGTTGTTGGCCCAGTGTAAGGCGTCAAAGTATAGGTTAATGATTCTAAATTCAATTCAAAATAATAGTATCCTGCTTTATCTGTAGGGAAAAGTCCTGGATCTGGCGCACTGTCATTGGCTCTGTATTTTACTTTGCCCCCATCAACACCATACATAGGAGCCCAGAAACCTAATTGCTCAATTAATTTGAATCCGCCCGCATTGAAGTATCCTGTGTAATAAAATTTAGCATTGTCTTTAGTATCTCTAAAAATAGGCATATTCCCTTTATTCACTTCCCAACCTGCGATTGTTCCTGGTCCAACTTGATACAAATCAACTTTAGGGAAAACACCTCTGTAAGGTGTTACTACAATACTTATTGCCTTAGAATATTTAGGTTGAGATCCTGTAGTACCTACAGTAGATTTGATACGGATATCTATAGTTCCCTCTACCTCTGGAGTTAATCCAAAATCCAACGCTTTGGTGTTTAGCTCCGAAACTTTAATAGTAGCAAAAGAATTTGATGTTGAATTGATTTCGACTGGTGCGGCAAAATCAGTTCCGCTTTTGGCAAACTCAACCGTATAGGTTACAATAGTTGGAGCACCATAAGATACTTTTTCCCAAGTTAAAGTAAGTGCCGTATTATCTGGTGTAGCTTTGTTCAAAATTACTTTCGAACCCGCATCTGGAGTAATAATAGCAAAATCAGCTTCTTGTGCTTCAAGAATCATCAAATCAGTTTCGTTATCACAGGACCAAAATCCTAAAATAGCTACAAAAGCAACTAATAGTTTATATGTATTTTTCATTTCTTTAGTGTAAAGTGGTTATTTTTTTAGTATCCAAGGTTTTGAGTTAGGTTGCTATTTGATCCCAAAGAACCCGCAGGAATTGGAAACAAATCCATAAAAGCTGGAATAGAAACTCCAGTAGAAGCATTGCCTTTCCAAGCCCAATTGTAAGAACCGCCAGAGAATTTCCCAAAACGGATTAAGTCTTGTCTGCGATGAGCTTCCCAGTGTAATTCACGAGCTCTTTCGTCTAAAACAAAATCAAGAGTCAAATCAGCAGGGACAATATTACCAACAGTAGTATTGTTATTGGCTCTTATTCTAAGTGCATTCACATAGTCTAATGCTTTGGCAACATCTCCTCCTGCTCCTGCTCGTAAAGTTGCTTCGGCATACATCAAGTATACATCGGCCAAACGGAATAATGGAAAATCAGTATCGGCATAAGTTGAACTTGTCCCATTTTGTCCCGTAGATGTTTTGTTAGAAAATTTAGACAAGATGTACCCTTGGGTTTTAACTCCAATATCTGCAATATCAATCGTTCTTTGTTTAGAAGCACTTCCAGCCACGCCAGTTCCTATTGTTTTACGAGTATCTTGGTTGAATTTGGTACCATCAAATTTTTGAGCAAATTCTTTTCTAATTCTCAAGGCTCCACTCCATCCGCCAATACCAAAATCAGCTCCGTTATTTTCCCATACACCAATTTGTCCATTGGTCAATACTGTAGTGGCTCCCCAGTTTTGAGTTTTGGCTCCATCAGATTGAATGGTGAAAATCATTTCAGGCGAAGTATGATTATCAGCTTTGAAATTATCCAAATAATTCGTTTTCAAAGAATAGCCCGCTGCAATAAGATCATTACACATAGTAATACAATCTCCGTAACGCTTAGTTTTGGTATACACTTCTGCGTTCAAGTAAATTTTAGCTAAAATCATTTTTGCCATTCCTTGATCAACACGTCCGTATTCATTGGTTCTTGCGGCTTTCAAGTTAGGAAGCGCGGCTTTTAATTCTGTTTCCACAAAATCAAACAATTGTTGTCTTGTAAACTCAGGTCCTTTGAAGTTGATAGGATCAGTTTCTGTATACATAGCTGCTTTCCCAAACAAATCCATCATATTATAGTAGGCATACGCACGCAAAACCTTTACTTCATTTCGGTACAATTCGATTGCTGCCAAATCTTCAGCGCTAGTAATATTGCGTGATTTCAATTTTTCAGGAGTACTCTGACGCAAAAATTCATTAGCATAAGCCACAGAAGCCATAGTTCGTGAGTACATTCCCAAAAGAATTGGATTCGCTGGTGTCCAAATATTGCGTTGCAACTCAGCTGTTCCACCATCATTTTCATAACTCCACACTAACTCATCGGTAGTAAGCTCTTGTAAATACAACAAACATCTACTAAACTGACTTGTTCCTGCGTCTACTCCTTCAAGCGAAGAAGCATCTGGTCCCCAAGTACTCGTAAGCGATAAATTTCCGTAAACACCTGCTAAGGCATTTTTGTATCCTGCTGCATCTTTATAGACAGCATCTGAAGCCAATACATCGTCATCTTCTGACACTACATTCAAATCATCAGTACACGATTGAAATAAAGTAGCCAAAGCTAAAAAGGATATAATTATATATTTCTTCATCGTTTATTAAAATTTAAGATTAAGACCAAATAGAATAGTACGCTGTCTAGGATAGATGGTTTTATCGACACCATTATTAGTAATTTCAGGATCTAAACCACTGTATTTTGTCAAGACAAAAACATTTTGAACTCCTGTAAACATTCTCAAGCTAGTATTTTCATTCATTATTTTTCTAAAAGTATAGCCTAAGGTTACGTTATCCATTTTCAAATATGAAGCATTTTCGATATAAATATCAGACAACAACACGTTTGAAGTGGTTTGGAAATTATTATCTAAAATAGAAGAAGGAACATTACTTAAAATCCCACCATTTTCCATCGCTTCAAATTGTGCTCTGGAAGCGTCTACTGCATTAAAAATTCGGTTACCAATGCTCGCTCTTAAGTTAAAAGAGAAATCAATGTCTTTGTAATTCATTGTAGAAGCAAAGCCTAAAGTTACATCTGGATCTGGATTGTTATAGATGTAGCGGTCTGAATCATTTTTGATGTTATCTCCATTCAAATCTGCAAAAGCACCTTCAATAGCTTTTCCGTTGGTATCATACAATTGTTTGTACACATAAAAAGAATAAGGCGTATATCCTTCTCTAAAAATCTGACCTGGTGTTCCGGTTCCAGCAATGTTATCGCCTACATAAATATCTGTTCCATACACTAAATCTTTGATTCTTCGCTCGAATTTAGTCGCATTAAAATTGACATTCCAATTGAAATTTTCTGTTTTAATTGGATTGGCATTCAAGGTAAACTCAATTCCTTTGGTCGTAAAAGAACCTACATTTTGGTACACACGGTTAGAGAAATTACTTCCGTCAGAGATAGCCGCATTTACCAATAAATCTTTAGCTTCTTTATAAAATACGTCTACCGCACCTGTGATTACATTGTTGAATACTCCAAAATCAAGACCCGCGTTATAAGAAACGGTTTCTTCCCATTTCAAGTTTTTGGTACGTTTGCTTGGCAAGGCAATTGGAAAATAAGCATTACCAAATTGGTATTGTGAGTTACCTCCACCTAAATCGTATTTCTCCAAATAACCATTTGGATCAGGAATATCTTGTTGTCCAGTAATACCATAGCTCAATCGCAATTTCAAATCCGAAACTACCGTACTGTTTTTAAAGAAATCTTCTTTTACTTTCCAAGCAAAAGCGGCAGAAGGAAAATTCCCCCAACGGCTTTCTTTTTCAAATCGAGAAGAACCATCTCTACGATAAGACAAGGTCAATAAATATTTATTTTTGAAATTAATGTTGGATCTTCCAAAAAAGCCTAACAGCACTACATCCGTATTCAAAGTAGTTTCAGGAAAAGTCGAGGGTAGATCTGGGTTTAAGATGTTACCGGTATCAAATCGATTGGATTCGAATTTTTGATACGAATGTCCACCTGTTAGTTCAACATTAAAATCATTAAAAGTCTTGTTATACACAAAATAGGCATCAATCAACTTATTTCTTCGAGTCGATTCAGAGTACTCATCTGTTCCGTAAGGAATATTGTTGTTGGATGGAGCCGAACCAGCATTGGCACCTACCAAACGACGTCTTTCTCCATTCGATTCATCAAAACCAAGATTCACTACAGCTCTCAAAGAAGGCAAAAAGTGAAATTTATAATCGATTTCAAAATTTCCAAAAAGTCTATTGCTCTTCCCACGATCATTAGTTTGTAGTAACTGAGCCACAGGATTTCTTGCTGCGATAGCGATTAACGGATAATTCCCGTTAGCATCTACGCCAGAAGTATACTCAAAAAATCCTCCATAAGGAGCACCCTCAACACGAATAGGTTGTGTTGGATCAAAACCAATAGCAGTACCTTCAACAGCATCAGTAAAACGGTTTCTTTCATTGGCATAATTAGCAGAAAGTTTTACCTTCAAATGGTTCTCGAAAAAAGACGGATTCATAACCAAACCTACCGTATTTCTTTTGAACTCATTGGTAATACGCAATCCTTGTTGATCCGTATTTCCTAAAGTTAAACTTGTTGGAATCACACCAAAAAGACTACCTCTAACCGCTAAATTTTGATCTACTAAACCTGTATTACGGTAAATTGCCTCTTGCCAGTTGGTATTGGCTGTGCCTAATTTATCTACATCCTGCGGACGCATTTGAGCAATGGTATTTCTAAAAGCTGTTGGACTCAATACATCAACCGTATTAACCAACTCACCCGCTCCAAACTGCACATTGTAGTCTACAGAAAGGGTTTTACTTCCCTTTTTGGTCGTGATGATAATTACACCGTTGGACGCACGTGAACCATAAATAGCGGTTGCCGAAGCATCTTTCAAAACTGTCATTGACTCAACTGTACTTGGATTCAAAGAAGCTAAAAACGAAGCGGAACCGGTATTGGTCGTGTTTTCAAGAGGCAAACCATCAATAACAATCAAAGGGTCATTACTCGCAAATAATGAACTTCCCCCTCTAATTCTAATTTCTGACAAAGAACCAGGTGCTCCCGAAGAATTGATAGACAAACCTGCAACTCTACCTGTAAGCATGTTCTCGGTAGAAACGTTTACCCCTTTGTTAAAATCTTTGGTAGCCAAAGTAGTTACAGAACCTGTGGCATCTTTTCTTTTTACAGATCCGTATCCTACTTGAACTACGACCTCCTTAAGCTCATTGTCTTGTTCTTGCAATAAAACAGTAAGCGAACTTTGTCCGGAATAAATCACGGTTTGTGATTTAAAACCCACAAACGAAACTACGATTTGATCTCCTTTACTCACACTAGACAGTTGAAAAGCCCCAGAAAAATCAGTAGACGCACTAACTTTAGAACCTTTAACAACTAGATTGGCTCCAGGAATTGGTAGTTTGGTTGTATTATCAACCACCGTTCCAGACAATTTATTTTGTGCCTGAACAAAAAACGGAACAAGGAGCAGTAAAAAGAACAATCTGAAATGAATTGTTTTCAAACTTTTTGTTTTCATTAAATTGATTTTGTTAGTTATTATTTTTTGAATATTCCCAAAAAAACAACTGAACCGTTTCTGAATCAAAAATTAGTTTATCATGATTTTGGTTGCTAAAAAATGATAATCTTAATTTTTTTTGCTATTTGTGACAAAAACGTTTTATTTTTCTATTTTTTTTGTGAAATATTAAAATCCAAAATTATACGAAGCTTAACACTTTACATACCAGTACCTACCAGTTTTTTTGTATATTGCCCAAAAAAAATACCATCATGAAATATATTACTGTTCAAAACAACCAAGGCGTACCCAAATACAAACAAATAATTCAATCGATTGAGAAAGCCATTGAGTCCGAGAAATTAGTCAAAGGTGATCAACTGCCTTCGGTGAATAAAGTGTGTTTAGCACACGATTTATCAAGAGACACTGTACTACAAGCCTATGATGAATTAAAGAAGCGAGGTATTGTATTTGCTATACCTGGCAAAGGCTACTACATAAAAAGTGTAGAAATAAATATCAAACAAAAAATATTTTTACTCTTTGACGAATTGAATATTTTTAAGGAAGATTTGTACAATTCATTTTTAGAAAACATAGGAAAAAACGTTCAGGTTGATATTTTTTTTCACCATTTTAATTTTAAATTTTTTCAAAAAATTATTGCAGAAAACAATGGCAATTATACCAAATACATTATTATGCCGACCGCTTTTGAAGAAGCACATACCACAATAAAAAGCCTACCAGTAAATGATGTCTACATATTAGATCAAACCAATTCCGAATTATTTTCCTACCCTTCAATTCATCAAAACTTTATCCAAAATATTTATGACGGTCTTTTGGAGGGAAAATCTAGGTTGGATAAATACAAAAAACTCATCATTATCTTCCCTGGATTTAGAGAACCACTGGGCATGAAAATAGGTTTTTTAAACTTTTGCAACGACTTTGGATTTGATCATGAAGTAATTACAGAGTTTAAAAACAGAACCATTGCGCACGGTGAAGTCTATATAGTTCCAAGTGATCGCGATTTAGTGAGAGTAATTGAAAAGGCAAAATCACAGCAGTTCACTATAGGTAAAGATTACGGAATCGTTTCGTATAATGAAACGCCACTAAAGAAAATTGTAGAAAATGGCATCACGACCATCTCCACTGATTTTGAACAAATGGGTAAAATATTGGCCGAAATGATTTTGAAAGCGCAAAAAGAACAAATAGAAAACAAATGCCATTTGATTTTAAGAAGTTCACTTTAGATTGAATCAATAGAATTTTTGGATTTACAAACAAAGGATCATACTTGTTTTGGTCCTTTTTCTTTTTTATCAAATTACGATTTTTAAAGCAAGCATATTGTCATATCCGTATAAAAACTAATAAAAAAATATAAATATAATTTCCTTGGTTATATGAATTAAATTTGCTTCATTTGTAAATGTGTTTTTTACACTTATTATTAAACACAACGAAACAAGTCCTTTAGAATATTCTATTTTAAAAAACAGTCGTTGAAAAAAGACAAGTAATTTAATATCATTTACTATGAATTATAATATTGAAAAAAAAGCTCCCGATAACATTCGAGCACTAGCAATAGCAATGGTCGAAAAGGCCAAATCAGGACATCCAGGAGGAGCCATGGGTGGGGCCGATTTTTTGCACGTTTTATATACTGAATACATAAAGTTCGACCCTACCGATATGGAATGGATCTTTAGAGATCGCTTTTTTATGGATGCAGGTCACCTTTCAGCTTTATTATACGCCCAATACTACTTACTTGGCCATTATGAAAAATCCGATTTGGAAAATTTCAGACAATGGGAATCAGTCACACCTGGTCATCCAGAAATTGATGTAAAAAGAGGCATAGAAAATACCTCTGGACCACTCGGACAAGGACATGTTATGGGGATTGGAGCTGCCATTGCAGCAAAATTCCTAGCAGCACGATTTACAGGTCTTTTTGATCATAAAATTTACGGTTTCATTACTGATGGCGGCATACAAGAGGAAATTTCACAGGGCGCTGGAAGAATTGCTGGACACTTAGGTTTGGATAATTTCATTATGTTCTATGATTCTAATAATGTTCAACTGTCTTCTATGACTGATGAAGTTACAACCGAAGATACCGCCAAAAAATATGAATCTTGGGGATGGAATGTACTAACAATCGACGCACATAATTATATCGAAATCAAAAAAGCACTAGACTCTGCCAATGCTCAAACCGAAAAACCTACACTGATTATAGGCAACACCATTATGGGGAAAGGTTGTGTAACAGCTGAAGGTGAAATGTATGAAGGTGAATGCGAACTGCATGGAAAACCAATAGGTGCTACCAAAGCCGATTTCACTAAAACACTACTCAATCTTGGAGCCAATCCCGAAGATCCATTTGCAAAATACGAAGCAGTAGATGCTTATTACCAAACCGTTCTTGCCGAAAAAAGACAAGAAGCCGCTACAAAAAAAGAAGCCTATAAAAATTGGGAAAACCAAAACCCTGCTTTAGCTCAAAAACTGACCGCTTTCTTTTCAGGAAAGACACCTGAACTTGATTTTGGTAGTATCATTCAAAAAAACAATGCCGCGACTAGAGACGCCTCGGCTGCAGTACTGAGTTATTTAGCAGAAAAAGTAGAAAATATGATTGTATCATCAGCCGATTTATCCAACAGTGATAAAACGGATGGTTTCTTAAAAAAGACAACTGTACTACAAAAAAATAATTTCAAAGGTGCCTTTTTACAAGCTGGTGTAGCCGAATTGACAATGGCTGCTATCGCAAATGGTATAGCTTTGCATGGAGGTGTGATTCCGGTAGTAGCTACTTTTTTTGTGTTTTCTGATTATATGAAACCCGCCATTCGACTATCGGCTATCCAAGAACTACCTGTAAAATATGTTTGGACTCATGATTCTTTTAGGGTTGGTGAAGATGGACCAACGCATCAACCTATCGAACAAGAAGCTCAGATACGATTAGTTGAAAAAATTAAAAACCATTCAGGTCGTCAAAGTTTTCTAGCCCTACGTCCTGCAGATGCTATAGAAACATCAGTAGCTTGGGAAATGGCGATGCAAAACACCACTACCCCAACTGGATTAATTTTATCACGACAAGAAATTAGCAGTATTCCAACCCAAGGCGACGCATACACAGCAGCTAAACAAGCTAAAAAAGGAGGTTATTTGGTAAAAACCGTAAGTCAACCTGATATAACATTGGTTGCAAATGGTTCTGAAGTAGCAACTTTACTTGACGCCGCAACTATTCTTGAAAAAGAAACTGCTATTAAAATCAATGTGGCCTCAGTCATTTCTGAAGGACTTTTTAGGAACCAATCCATCGAATATCAAGAAAGCGTTCTACCAAACCATCAATTAATTTTTGGGTTAACCGCTGGTCTTCCTGTAAATCTTCAAGCATTGGTTGGTGCAAGAGGAAAAGTATTTGGCTTAGAACACTTTGGCTATTCAGCTCCTGCTCAAGTATTGGATGAAAAATTCGGATTCACGAGCCAAAATATTGCTAACGAAATCAAAAACTATTTATCAGAACAAAATTATTCAACTCAAAAATAAAGATTATGAAATTTTTTATTGATACTGCCAATCTAAAAGACATTAAAGAAGCCAACGATCTTGGCATTTTAGATGGTGTAACCACTAATCCATCATTGATGGCCAAAGAAGGAATTACAGGAGCGGAAAACATTTTGGCTCACTATATAAAAATATGCGAATTAGTAGATGGCGATGTAAGTGCCGAAGTTATTGCCACAGATTTTGAAGGTATGGTTGCCGAAGGCGAAAAGTTGGCCGCTTTGCATCCTCAAATCGTAGTTAAAATTCCGATGATCAAAGAGGGAATCAAAGCCATAAAGTACTTTACAAACAAAGGAATAAAAACCAATTGCACCTTGGTCTTCTCTGCGGGACAAGCTTTATTAGCGGCAAAAGCTGGTGCAACCTACGTCTCTCCTTTTATAGGACGCTTAGATGATGTTTCTACAGACGGTATGACTTTAATTGATGATATCCGATTAATTTATGACAACTTCGGCTTTGAAACTCAAATTTTAGCAGCCTCCGTTCGCCATGTAATGCATATTGTAAATTGTGCAAAAACAGGAGCTGATGTAATTACAGGACCATTGAGTGCCATTGAGGGATTATTAAAACACCCATTAACCGACATTGGATTAGCTACCTTTTTGGCGGATTATCAAAAAGGAAATAGCTAAACTAGATTTAATTTTTGGTTTTAATTGAAAAAGCCCTGACTAAAAAATACGTCAGGGCTTTTTTTATAAATTAAGAACAAAATCATTAAGAAGTTTTTCTTCATACTTTTCTTTGTCAAAACGATACAAGTAAGAACCTTTTCGAGAGGATTTCATGTCTTTTTCATCCAGTTTTATCAATATATCAAGCGAATTTATTTTACTTATAAAATTACGCTTATCGAGTTCTTTACTCAAAATCGCTTCATACAATTCTAACAATTGACGCATGGTAAATTTTTCTGGCAAAAGCTCGAAACCAATAGGTTTTATCGAAGTACGATAACGCAATCTTCGGATGGCATTACGCAACATTTTGTCGTGGTCAAAAATTAATTTAGGTACTTCAGCCATACTAAACCATTGAGCATGATAATTTTTAATCAACTCTGCATTATGATTTTCTATATTTATCAAAGCATAATATGATACAGAAATCGTTCGTTCTACAGGATCACGGTCAATTTCACTATATGCGTACAATTGCTCCATATAAATATCATTCAGTCCCGTATAAGTATTCAAAATACGGATGGCAGCTGTATCCAAAACCTCGTCATTTTTTAAAAATCCCCCTATCAAAGACCACTTCCCTTTTTCAGGTTCAAAATCTCTTTTGATCAAAAGTATTTTTAAACCATCGGCATCAAAACCAAAAATGATACAATCTACTGCAACTAAAATTTTATCGGTATCACTATACTTGTTGAGCATAATTCTTATTTTTTGGTAAATATATAAACTTCTATTTGTTTTTTAATGAAATAATTAATGTCAAAAAAACACTTATTATTTTTTTTTATCTAAATTTTACCTACCTCGCAAAAGCTAAAATCATAATTCTGAAGCTTTTCAAAAGAATAAGAGTAGTAAAACTAAAGAAAAAAATTAAGAAATACCCTATGGTAAGTTCATTTTAAATGGCTTTGAATGTGAAATTTCGAAAACGTTATAGCTTTTTTAAAAAAAATTACGAAAACGATTTTCGTAAAAGAAAAACAGCTTTTTATTAAAAAGTGTAAATTTTACACAAATAATTAATTAAAAAAGGCTCTTTTTTAAAACAAACTTCAAAAGGAAATCTTAAATAAATAAGTAAAATTAAAAAATCTGTTTTTTTATCAACTTTTTTTTGTCAAATACATTTGTTTACATCAATTTTTTTTAATTATATTTACAAATGTAAAAATAACACTTATAAACAAACTAATTAATTTAACCCAATATGATAACAAACCAAAGATTGTTTTTTTTCAACAATACGTTATTGTTAAAAAAAGAATGGCTAGTGGCGTTACTAATCATACTGTTCACTTCCTATACAGTATCAGCGCAACAGCTTAATGAAATAAAGGGAATTGTAACTTCCGGTACAGACAATCTTCCTTTAGCAGGTGTGAATGTAGCCTTGAAGGGAGCAAAAGGAGTAACTTCTACTGGTTTTGATGGAGAATTTACTATCAAAGCCTCCTCAAATGATGTCCTAGTATTTTCATTTATCGGTTTTAAAAACCAAGAGGTACAAGTAGGATCAAGCACATATTTAAAAGTAACTCTAAGAGAAGACATAAACTCACTTAATGAAGTAGTGGTAGTAGGTTACGGAACGCAAAAAAAATCCGACCTAACTGGTGCGGTGAGTGTAATAAAAATGGAAGATGCTAAAAAAACCGTCACTTATGATGTTGCTAAGATGATGCAAGGTCAAGTAGCTGGTGTTACCGTACAATCTTCGGGAGAGCCTGGAGGTTTTGTAAACATCAAAATTCGTGGCATCAATTCCTTTAGCAATAATAATCCGTTATTTGTGATAGACGGTATGATTGTAGACAGTCCTTATGATTTTGCTACTGGTGAGATCGAGTCAATGCAAGTATTAAAAGACGCATCATCTGCCGCTATCTACGGAGTTAGAGGAGCCAATGGGGTAGTAATTATTACAACCAAAAAAGGAAAATTAGGCAAACTTGACATTAAATACAGATCATTAGTAGGTTTTCAAAATGTAGCTCAAAAATGGTCATTGACAGATCGTTTAGGATACCAAAAAGTTACAAGCGCAGCGGAACTAAATGCTGGCCTAGCTATAGCTCCAGGTAATGATCCTAATAGCGCCTCTTATATTAATAACGTAAATACAAACTGGCAAGACGCTGCTTTTGGAACAGGAATTATAGAAAATCACTCATTAACCTTTAATGGAGGTGCCGAAAGCTTAGGATACAACTTGAATGTTGATTATTTCAAAAACAAAGGATATGTAAATACACCTCAAGATTACACTAGATATTCTACTACTTTGAATTTACATGGCAAAAAAGGCAACTTCAAATACGGATCAAAAATTGCTTTTACACAATCTGACAAAGAAAACTTTAATGAATACAACGGTGGTCAAACACCCATTTCAGATTTATTAGGAGCGGTACCTACCATGCCAGTTCGTGACCCAAATCGTCTTGGAGGTTATGGTGGAACTGATAATTTAACCCAAAGAGCTATTTCGATGAACGTAATTGGATACAATAGTCTTATTACAAACAACAGCAAACGCAACCGTTTTGTAGGTGACATTTGGGGAGAATATGAAATCATCAAAGGATTGAAATACAAAATCGATGCAAGTTTTGATATCTTAAACTGGCAAAATAGAAAATTTGTTCCACCAAGTGATTTAGGTTGGTATTACATTACCACAAATGACGAAGCTTCATTAGACGTTTCAACAGGAAGCCAAACCAGAACTTTCTTAAACAACTTATTGACGTATAACGTTGACATCAACAAACATAAAATTGATGCTTTAGCAGGTTGGGTTCAAGAGCGTAACGATAATTACAACCACTGGTCAAGAGGTGTTGGTTATCTACCAGGAGAAATCAGTCACTTAGAATATGCTGATGCGACAAGTGCTGGAGAATATGAAAATACAGTAACCAATATTTCATACTTAAGTAGATTGAACTATGCTTATGACGATCGTTATTTGTTAACCGTAAACTTTAGACAAGATAAAACCTCATTATTTAGTGAAGAAAACAACACAGGAAACTTTTACTCTTTCTCTGCTGGATGGAAAATTAGCAACGAGAAATTCCTAAAATTACCAGAATGGGTAAGCAACATCAAACTAAGAGGTGGTTATGGAATCTTAGGAAACAACACCATAGGTCCTTACGCCTATTCTCCAACAACCAACTCGTTTGCAGGTTATAACTTCAACAATGAATTGGCGCCTGGAACAACAGTAGTTAGTGCCATTGACCCAGATGTTCATTGGGAAGAAACCAAAACAACCAACGTGGCACTTGAATTAGGATTTTTAGACAATGCCCTTCAGTTCACAGCTGAATACTACGAGAAAAAATCAACAGATTTATTGATTGGCGTACCACTACCTTTCTCTACAGGAGCATTCCCTGCAAGTGTAGTTACAAATGCTGGAGCAGTAAAAAATAATGGTTTAGAATTTACAGCTTCATACAACAATAATAAAAATGAATTCAAGTATACTATTTCAGCGAACTTAGGTACAATGAAAAACAAAGTATTACAAATTGGTTTAGACGGAAATCCAATTTATGGAGCAGCGTCAAAAACAGAAGTAGGTCGTTCTATTGGTGAAATTTATGCTTACCAAACTGCAGGAATTTTTAAAGATGCAGCTGATGTAGCTACTTCTCCAACGCAAGTAAATGCTGCACCTGGAGATGTGAAATTCAAAGATGTAAACGGAGACGGAATGATTTCTGACTTAGACAGAACTTACCAAGGAGTTACCATTCCAAAATACAGTTATGGTTTGAACTTTAGTGCTTCTTACAAAAATTGGGATCTGTCTATGTTCTGGCAAGGAGCTGGCGGACATAAAGTATTCAATGCCATGTATCGCAACCTAATGTTAGGACAATATGGCAACCACCATACTGACATGCTGAATTATTGGACACCAACAAATACAGATACCAATGTACCAAGACCAATAATTGGTGATCCTAATGCCAACGCAAGAGACTCTAATAGATTCATCGAAAAAGGAGATTATATTAAATTACAAACCATGCAAATTGGTTATCAAATTCCTTTAGAAGGTATTAAATTCATACAAAAAGCAAAAATATTTGCCAACGGACAAAACTTATTGATCTTAAGCAAATACAAAGGGTACGATCCTGACTTTAATAGTAACGATGGATTGTTTTCAAGAGGTTATGACGCAGGTTCCTTCCCAAATCCAAGAACCGTTTCATTAGGAATTGAAGTTGAGTTTTAATTTTAGCTAACCCATAAAAAATATAAAAATGAAATATAAAATATATAATTATCTAACAGTCTTCTTTACACTATCTGTAGTGATGACCAGCTGTGTAGACAATGAAGATTTATTACAAGTAGATCCAAACGTAGAGACTTCGGGCTCTTTCTGGAAAACAGATCAGGATGCTATTGAAGGAGTAAATGCCGCTTATAGTAGCTTATTAACAGATGGAACTTACATGAGAAGTACTCCGCTTTTATTAGACCTAAAAGGTGATGATACCCGCAGTAACAGTCCATGGGATGCAATGTATAATGTAGGGCGTTTCAATTCTAATGTTTCTAATCCAGCTATCTACGGATGGGCTTATGAAACCTACTATCAAGGAATTTATAGAGCCAATCAAGTCCTCAAAAATGTACCAAACATAGACATGGCCGACAAAGGTTTAAAAGACAGAGTACTTGGACAAGCCTACTTTTTGAGAGGATTGTATTTATTTCACGCAGTAAATCTGTTCAAAAATGTGCCTGTTCCAACGGATATTGCCACTTTTTATCCTCAAAAAACACAAGCAGATGGTTGGGCACAAGTAATTGCTGATTTTAAACAAGCTGCAGATTTACTACCTGTAACATATAACAATGTTACTGGTTTAGACGCAGGTGAAAAAGGACGTGCTACCAAGGGTGCTGCACTTGGCTATTTAGGAAAAGTGTACCTATTTACTAAAGATTTTAACAATGCTAAAACCGCTTTCAAACAAGTAATCGATTTGGGAGTTTATGCATTAGTTAGCAACTATCGTGATAACTTTACAACTACCAATGAAAACAATTCTGAGTCGCTTTTTGAAGTACAATTTAGCAGAGAAGCTGGTGGTGTAGATTTAGGTTGGGGCGGTGCTCCTGCATCTGGATGGGGAAAAACATCGGCTAGGGCTATTACTTATGGACCAAGAGCTTTCGGATGGACTGACGTACAACCTACTTGGGCCTTGTATAATGATTATCAAATAGAGAAAACGACATCTGGAGCAGTAGATCCACGTTTAGACGCAACGATGTTTTACAATAAACCAGGTGGTATGCAATTATACGGTCAAGATTTTGCTAGTTTTTACAGCAAAAGTCCAGCCGATTTGAACGATTTATTTTGTAGAAAATATCAAAATTCTGACGGACAATTTGCCAACGAATATGATTGGAGATCCGGAATTAACGAACGTCTTTTACGTTATGCTGATGTATTGCTAATGTATGCCGAGTGTTTGAACGAAACAGGCGATACACCTGGGGCTTACACTTACATTCAAATGGTTAGATCACGTGTTGGACTTCCTAATTTAGCGACTACAAAACCAGGCATGACCCAAGCACAGATGAGAGATCAAATCGCTCATGAACGCTTCTTAGAATTCCCTCTTGAAGGCCACCGATTTGATGACATTCGTAGATGGGGCTGGTTACAAGACCCAGCAAAACTTGCTTGGTTAAAATCTAGAGATGCTGAATTTAACACTTACACCTCTGGTAGAGAGTACTTCCCAATTCCGCAATTAGAAATGGACAACAATCCTGGAACCATACAAAATGATGGCTACTAGTATTTACATAAAATTTTGAGTTAGTTGAGTTTTGAAAATCATATGGTAACAATGACCGTTACCATATGATTTTATACCTTTAAATAAATTCCAGAAAAAAAACTGTTACCTACAAAACAAGAAACCACATGAAGAAAGTAAACAAAATAGCATTCATCATCCTATTTGGATTTTTAGTAACCAATTGCCAAAACGAAGAAATAAATTCACCAGAATCCCAAAGTGAAGCCATTGCAACAAATCCAAAAGCACCGACTCAAAATCAAACGGCCAAAACTGTTAGCGGAACGGTTCCCTCACACGACCCAAGTACCATTGTAAAAAGCGGAGTCAATTATTATGTGTTTACCACAGGAGACAACATTCCTATGACCTACTCTAGCAATTTAAACAGTTGGACATGGGGAACTTCTGTTTTTACGACCACTCCAAGCTGGATTACAAGCTATGTCTCAGGATTTACCAAAAATTTTTGGGCACCCGACGTTGCTTGGTTTAATAACCGTTGGAACATGTACTATTCGTGCTCCACATTTGGCTCAGCCACTTCAACAATCGGATTAGTAACAGCGCCTTCTATTTCACAAAGTGCTGGAACAAAATGGACCGACAGAGGTATGGTGGTCGCTTCTTCCTCTTCTTCGGATGTCAATGCAATAGATCCATCGATTTTGGTAGATGGTTCAAATGTGTATATGGCTTATGGTTCATGGCATGCGGGTATTGGAGTGATTCAAATTAATCCTTCGACAGGTAAAACCACTGGTAGCAGAACAATTGTTGCAGGAGGAAACAGTGCCAGTTGGGAAGCGCCTTGCTTAATCAAAGAAGGAAGTTATTATTATTTATTTGTAAATAGAGGTTCGTGTTGTAATGGAGTAAACAGCACTTACTATATTGTTGTAGGCCGTTCTACGAGTCCATTTGGCCCATTTGTTGACAAAAATGGAGTTTCCTTAAAAAGCGGAGGCGGCACTACTGTTCTAGCTTCTCAAGGCAATTATATCGGCCCAGGTCATTTGTCTAGGATTGTTGGAACTCAAAAAGGCTCGGTTCATTATTACGATGGGGCCGACAACGGAAATCCAAAACTTGAAATTGTTTATTTTACTTGGTCAGGAGGTTGGCCAACACTTTCTTATTAAATTCAGAAGAAACCCAAAGCCTCCATTCTTCATAAAGCCCATTATCATGAAAAAATCATTAGTAGTACTTTTTGCCCTTACCCTATGTAGTTCCTTTGTTTTGGCACAAAATAAAGTGACTGTCGTTACATTACAAAACACCAAAGAATCACCTACTATAAGCAAACACATTTATGGCCATTTTGCTGAACACCTAGGACGATCCATTTATGGTGGCTTTTTTGTTGGTGACACTTCCAAAATACCAAACACAAACGGAGTTAGAAATGATATTATAAAAGCTTTAAAAGAACTTCAAATTCCAAATCTAAGATGGCCTGGCGGTTGTTTTGCTGATACCTATCACTGGAAAGACGGTATTGGTCCGAAAGAACAAAGACCTACCATAGTCAATAAATGGTGGGGAGGTACAACCGAAGACAATAGCTTTGGAACCCACGACTTCCTCAACCTATGTGAAGCACTTGGAGCAGAACCCTATCTTTCTGGAAATGTGGGAAGTGGTACAGTTCAAGAATTAGCAGATTGGGTACAATACACCAACTTTAGCGGAAAAAGTCCGATGAGTGATTTGCGTCAAAAAAATGGTAGAACAGCCCCTTGGAAAGTTAAATTTTGGGGAATAGGTAATGAAGCATGGGGTTGTGGTGGTAACATGACCGCTGAATACTATGCTGGTGAATATAGAAAGTATGCCACTTTCATGTCTGATTGGGAAAATACTGGAGGCATTACACGTATTGCCTCTGGCTCCAATAGCGCCGATTATAATTGGACTGAAGTTTTAATGAAAAACATCCCACTGAATATGCTTGGCGGAGTGGGTGTTCATCACTATGCAGTAATAGATTGGAATAAAAAAGGAGACGGTGTAGACTTTACAGAAAACCAATATTTCCAAACCATGAAATCGGCACTAAAAATGGAAGAATTAGTGACCAAACATGGCGCTATTATGGACAAATACGATCCTGAGAAAAAAGTAGCCATTATGGTTGATGAATGGGGAGCTTGGTACGAGGTAGAAAAAGGAACCAATCCCGGATTCTTGTATCAACAAAACACAATGCGTGATGCTGTTTTAGCTGGGGCAACACTTAATATTTTTAACAATCACGCCGATAGAGTGCGCATGGCCAATTTAGCTCAATGTGTCAATGTATTGCAAGCTGTGATTCTAACAGATAAGGCCAAAATGATTGTAACGCCTACCTATCACGTAATGAAAATGTATAGCGTACACCAAGAAGCTAAATTGATACCTGTAACATTTCAATCACCAAACTATACTTTTAATGGAGAAACTCTTCCTGCAGTATCCGTATCGGCTTCAAAAAATAACAACGGTACTATTCATATTTCGCTAGTAAATCTAGACACTAAGAACAAAAATACCATTGAAATTGCAGTAAATGAACTTGGAGTAAAAAACTTCACAGGAACTATACTAAGCTCGGCTAAATTACAAGACTACAACAGTTTTGATACTCCAAACAAAATTACTACCAATACATTCAAAGGTTTCGAAAACAAAAATGGAAAACTTCAAATCACCATTCCTCCATTCGCTGTAGTGGTTTTAGAAGGAAAATAAAAGCTGAAAGTCATGAAAAAAGCAACTGCATTTGTAAAAAATATAATTCATCTAGGCCTATTTATACTAATCATAACTATGGTTAGTTGTTCTAAAGATGAACCCACAACAACGGATCCAACAACAACTCCTACACCTACACCAACTCCTACGCCATCTACATTTGCAGGACCTACTTACCCAGACAATTATACGGTAAACGCCTCATGGGGCAATCGTTTACAATGGAATTTGGCCAATGTGCATGATCCATCAGTAGAGAAAAGTGGAGAATACTACTACATGTACCAAACCGATGCTTCCTATGGAAATGCACATGAAGGTAATGGTCACTTTTTTTACAGACGTTCCAAAGATTTAATCAATTGGGAATTTATGGGTGCTGCAATGACACAAGCACCTGCTTGGGTAAAGGATTCCTTAAACAACAAAAGAGCCAGAATGAATCCCGCTTTACCCGCAATTACCAATCCAAGTTATGGTTTTTGGGCACCTTGTGTAAGAAAGGTAGGCAATGTATACCGAATGTATTATAGCATTGTCGTAACCAACCCAATTGTTGGTACTGATACCAATACATCTTGGACAGAGCGTGCTTTTATTGGCCTTGCCGAAACAAGTGATTTGGCTTCTAATAATTGGACCGATAAAGGCATGGTCGTTTGTTCAGAACCCGATGGTGCAAAAAGTTATGTCCGAAATGGAGGAAATGATTGGGGTGCCTATTTCAAATTTAATGCTATAGATCCAAGTTTTATTGAAACTCCCGAAGGTGAACAATACCTTGTTTATGGTTCTTGGCACTCAGGGATTGCTGCTGTAAAACTAAATCCAACTACTGGAAAACCTTATCAACTCAAAACAATAGATGATTATGGTGTTCGAATTGCAGGTCGTGGTAATGTAAACACCAATCGTTGGCAAGCGCTTGAAGGTCCAGAAATTATCTATAATCCAGACACGCAGTATTACTATTTATTTCTAGCCTACGACGAACTTTCGGTGGCCTACAATACTCGTGTAGCTCGTTCCAAAAGTATTCTAGGTCCTTATGTTACCATTAGCGGACAAAGCGTTACTACTGGTGCCGAAACTTGGCCAATAGTGACTCATCCTTACGCATTCAACAATCACACGGGTTGGGTAGGATTTGCTCATTGTGCGGTATTCCAAGACCCCACGTCTAAACAATGGTACTACGCCTCTCAGGCAAGACTACCAGAAGGTGTAGCGGGAATAGCGGTTTCGAATGCTGTAATGATGGGACACGTACGCGAAATAGAATGGACTCCAGATGGATGGCCTGTAGTAGCTCCAGAACGCTATGCTGGTGTTCCAAAAACAAGCATAACAGAAGCTAATATCATTGGAACATGGGAATTTATCACTATGAATTATCAATACAAAACCATGCAAAAAGCAGTAACTGTTTATATGACTGCTGACAAAAAAGTAAGCGGTGGGGTAACCGGTACTTGGGCGTATGATAGTAGTACCAAAATTTTAACTTTTAACGGAAATAAATGCATTGTAAAAGATGCATGGGATTGGGAGGCCTCTACCCGAAAAGTGACGCTAACGTTTACTGGATTAAATTCTGGTGGGCAATCACTTTGGGGCAAAAAATCAAATTAACTCCAAGAACCAAACAAGAACAACAATGAAGAAAGTTCTTTTAATTGTACCTCTGCTTATTGGCAATATTGCCATAATCTCAGCACAAAACAAGGCTACAAAAGCCGCTGAGATTAAGAAAGAGAACAACCCAATAATCACCGAAAAGTATACTGGGGATCCTGCCGCATTGGTATACAAAGACAAAGTATATCTTTATGCAGGTCATGATGAGGCACCAAACGATTTCAATTTTTATAAAATGAACGAATGGTTGGTCTATTCATCCTCAGACATGAAGCAATGGCAAGAACATCCTGTACCGCTCAAAGTGACCGATTTTGAATGGGCTTCTGGAGACGCTTGGGCCTCACAAGTCATAGAAAGAAACGGAAAATTCTACTGGTATGTGACCGTTTCTCATAAAACCATTAACGGTAAAGCTATAGGTATTGCTGTTGCTGATACTCCTACAGGTCCGTTTAAAGATGCCCTAGGAAAAGCACTTATTACGAATGACATGACCACTCAAACTAAAATTGATTGGGATGATATTGACCCAACCATATTTATCGATTCAGATAGTCAGGCTTATTTGTTTTGGGGGAATTCCGTTTGTCATTACGTTAAACTAAAAGAAAACATGCTCGAAATGGAAGGTCCTATTCAAACCATTTCCTTGCCCCATTTCACCGAAGCTCCTTGGATTCACAAACATAAGCAATGGTATTATTTATCCTATGCTTACCAATTTCCTGAAAAAATAGCCTATGCCATGAGCAAATCTATCAACGGACCATGGGAGTTCAAAGGCATTCTAAATGAACTTGCTGGTAACTCAAACACAAATCATCAATCAATCATTGCCTTTAAAGGGAAAGATTATTTCATTTATCACAATGGAGCGATACAACCCAATGGGGGTAGTTTTAGAAGATCAGTTTGTGTAGATCAATTGTTCTACAACAAAGATGGCACGATGAAACGGGTAGTAATGACCACCGAAGGCATTCAATAAAAACCTTGTTTTAGTTTAAAAAAAAATACATGCAATGAAATTTCACAAAAAAATAGCGACTCCACTTGCCCTATTTATGCTACTCATAACCACTGTATCATTGGCGCAAAACAATATGGTTCATGATCCTGTGGTTATCAAACAAAAAGACACCTACTATCTGTACTGTACGGGTAAAGGCATCAGCGTTTTAAGTTCCAAAGATTTAAAAAACTGGCAACCAGAGCCTCCTATCTTTAAAGAAAAACCGCACTGGGTAGATGTCGTGGTTCCCAATTTTGACAACCATATTTGGGCACCTGATATCTCTTTTCATAATAATACATATTACTTGTATTACTCTGTCTCGGCTTTCGCCAAAAACACATCTGCTATTGGTGTAGCGACTAATACAACTTTAAACCCCAAAGACCCCGCCTATAAATGGATTGACCATGGTATTGTGATCCAGTCACAACCGAATCGCGATATGTGGAATGCCATTGATCCCAATTTGGTTTTTGACGATAGCAACACCCATTGGTTAACTTTTGGCTCTTTTTGGGAAGGACTAAAAATGGTGAAACTTAATCCAGATTTGAAATCTATTGCTAACCCACAAGAATGGCACACCATTGCCAAACGCAAACGCTCTTTTGATTTACCCGACACCGATCCTGGTGATGCTGCACTCGAAGCGCCATTTATCTTTAAGAAAAAGGGATATTATTATCTATTTCTTTCATGGGATTTGTGCTGTAGAGGAGACAAAAGCACATACAAAGTGGTAGTAGGAAGATCCAAAAACCCGACTGGTCCTTATGTAGACAAAACCGGGAAATCACTCGCTGAAGGAGGAGGTAGTTTAGTGGTAGAAGGAGACGAAAACTATTTTGGCGTAGGCCACAACAGCGTCTATACTTTTGACAACAAAGATTATATTTTTTACCATGGTTACGAAAAAAAGTCTAACGGCACCCCAAAATTGATTATAAAAGAAATACTCTGGGACACTGAAGATTGGCCTTCATTAAAATAAAAAACATGAAAAAATTAATATCCTCCCTAAGTTTTCTATTACTATTACCAATAGTTTTTGCGTCATGGAAAGGAATTCCACCTAAAAAAACCAAAGCACTTCCTCCAAAAGGATATGCGATAACTCCTGTCAATATTCAACAGGTAAAACTAACAGATGCTTTTTGGTTACCCATTATTAAAATAGTACAAGAAGTAACCATAGAATATGCCATTCAAAAATGTAAAGAAGAAGGGCGTTTGGACAACTTTTTGATTGCTGGCGGACAAATGAAAGGCGAGGTAAAAGGTCAATTCCCCTTTGATGATACCGATGTGTACAAAATTATTGAAGGCGCCTCAAACACATTGATTAGCGAACCCAATCCAAAATTAGAAAAACAACTAGATGCTTTGATTGCTATTATCAAAATAGGTCAAGAAAAAGACGGCTACTTAACAACTTGGAGAACAATAAATCCAATGAAGCCACCTGCTCCTTGGGTAAAAACCGTAACAGGCAAAAAATGGGAATCATTAATATCTAGTCATGAATTATACAATTCTGGTCATTTAATCGAAGCGGCGGTAGTGCATTATAAAGCCACTAACAAAAGAAACTTTTTGGATATTGCGATTAAAAATGCAAACCTACTAGTACAAACTTTTGGAGATCAACCCCATCAAGTGCATGGCGTTCCTGGCCATCAAATAGTAGAAACTGGATTAGTAAATCTATATCAAATTACCAAAAACAAAGCCTATCTAAAACTAGCGAAGTATTATCTCGATAATAGAGGAAATCCAAAAAATCATAAGTTATATGGAGCTTATTCCCAAGATGACATTCCGGTTATCCAACAAAAAGAAGCAGTAGGTCACGCAGTAAGAGCTGTTTATATGTATGCAGGAATGACTGATATTGCTGCAATATACAACGACAAAAACTACTTGAATGCGGTAAATAATTTATGGACAAACATGGTTAACAAAAAAATGTACCTCACTGGTGGTATTGGAGCCAAACATGATGGAGAAGCTTTTGGCGAAAACTACGAATTGCCCAATCTTACTGCTTACAACGAAACTTGTGCCGCTATTGGTGATGTATATTGGAATCACAGATTGCACAACTTGACTGGAAAATCTGATTATTTCGATGTAATTGAACGCTCTTTATACAACGGATTAATCTCTGGAATATCCCTAGACGGAAAACAATTTTTCTATCCCAATGCTTTAGAGTCTGATGGAATACACAAAAACAACAGGGGATCCTGCACCCGTCAATCATGGTTTGATTGTTCATGCTGTCCTACGAACTTGATTCGGTTTATTCCCTCGATTCCTGGATTGATTTATTCTCAAAGCAAAAACACCCTTTATGTAAATTTATACGCTTCGAATACCGCCAAAGTAACATTAGAAAAAACCGAATTAGAGATTAGTCAACAAACCAATTACCCTTGGAATGGGAAAGTTACACTAGCTGTTACTCCAAAAAACACAGCAACATTCACCCTCAAATTACGAATTCCAGGATGGGCAAGGAATCAAGTAATTCCTGGAGATTTGTATCATTATGCCAACACTTCTACTGCAAAAACTAAGGTAACTATAAATGGAATCCCTTTTGAAGGCAAAGAAAATGAAGGATACATAAGCATCCATCGAAAATGGAAAAAAGGGGATGCTATTGCGATGGATTTTCCAATGGAAGTTCAAAAAGTTATCACCAATGAAAAAGTAGTGACCAACAAAGATAAAATGGCACTAGAATATGGCCCCATTGTATATGCAATAGAAGAAATGGATAACAAAGACAGCTTCGATGCCATAAAAATCAATCCATCAGAAACTTTCAAAGTAACATATACCCCTAGTTTTCTCAACGGAATTAATATAATTGAAAATTCAAACCTAAAAGCCATTCCTTACTACTCATGGTCCAATAGAGGGGTTGGAAAAATGAAAGTTTGGATAGATAAGAAATAAAAAGAGTACCTAAGAAACTTAGATTATTTATAAAAAATAGAAATAAAGTAACAAAATATGAAATCAAAGCTAATCACAAAAATAACCCTATGCGGTCTTTTACTAAGTGGTGTATATGGCATGGCGCAAACCAATACATTTGAAGTAGAAGTTGGAAAATCGGTCACCAAAATTCAGCCCACCATGTACGGGGTATTTTTTGAAGACATCAACTTCGCCGCCGATGGTGGTTTGTATGCCGAAATGATCAAAAATCGCTCCTTCGAATTCGAACTGCCTTTTATGGGCTGGCAAGAACCTAACAGCGACCGACACAAGTTAAACACAAACTCGGGAATTGCGAAAATCATAAAATACGCTACCGAAGGCACCAATCATAGCTATTGCCGTGTAACCATCAACGAACCCAAAGGATATGAACTCATCAATGAAGGATTTAGAGGAATGGGAATTAAAAAAGACGCCCGATACAATATATCGCTCAATGCAGCCAAAGAATCAGGGAATATTTCCAAAATAAAAATCCAATTCATTGACAAAAACAATACTGTTCTCGGAGAATCCTCTATCACTCCTACTGCATCCAATTGGACCAATTATACCTCCCAACTAATTGCTACAAAAACAGAAGCCAAAGCCAGAATCAAAATCACTTTTGAAGGAACTGGCGTACTAGATTTAGACATGATTTCTCTTTTCCCAGAAGATACTTGGAAAGGAAGAAAAAACGGAATGCGTAAAGATTTAGTGCAACTTTTATACGATCTAAAACCTGGTTTTCTTCGTTTTCCTGGCGGTTGTATTGTAGAAGGAAGAACACTAGCACAACGCTATCAATGGAAAAAAACCGTAGGTGAAGTAGCAAAAAGAGAAACTTTAATCAACAGATGGAATACCGAGTTTGCTCACAAACCAACACCAGACTATTTTCAAAGTTTTGGTCTTGGATTTTATGAATACTTTCTCCTTTCAGAAGATATTGGAGCCGCACCACTACCTATCTTAAGTTGTGGTATGGCCTGTCAGTTTAATACTGGTGAATTAGTTCCAATGGAAAAATTAGACCCTTATGTACAAGACGCCTTAGACCTCATCGAGTTTGCCAATGGCGATGTAACTACTCCTTGGGGAAAAATCCGTTCAGAAATGGGACACCCCAAACCCTTTAATCTAAAACATATTGGAGTTGGTAACGAGCAATGGGGGCCTGATTATATCGAGCGCTTTAAAGTTTTCGAAAAGGCTATCAAAGCTAAATACCCTAGTATCATTATTGTTTCTGGCTCTGGTCCTTTTCCCGAAGGAGATTATTTTGACTACGCTCATTCTGAACTCAAAAAACTTAATGCCGAAATTGTGGATGAGCATTATTACAAAAGTCCAGAATGGTTCCGAAAAAATGCTACTCGTTATGACAGCTATGATCGCAAAGGACCCAAAATATTCGCTGGAGAATATGCTGCACAAAGTGTAGAAATTGCTAGTCCTGACAATAAAAACAATTGGGAATGTGCTTTCTCTGAAGCTGCTTTTATCACCGGAATGGAGCGCAATGCCGAAGTAGTTCACCTTACCTCCTATGCACCGCTATTAGCTCACGAAGAAGGATGGCAATGGACACCCGATATGATTTGGTTTAACAATTTAGAATCTTTTGGAACACCAAATTATTATGTACAACAACTGTTCTCGAATAATAAAGGAACAGATTTAATTACCATTACCGAAAAAGGAAAAGCCATTACAGGGCAAAACGACCTGTTTGCATCGGCAGTGAAAGATGTCAATACCAAAGAGGTAATCGTAAAAATTGTCAATACCAAAGATACCCCTCAAAAAGTGAATTTGAACTTCAAAAATGCCAAATTGGAATCAAAAGGAGAACTAATCACCTTAAAAGGAGATCAATTAAATGATGAAAATTCATTTGCAACACCTAAGAAAATTAGCCCCATCACAAGCATGCTTACCCTTAACGGAACTGATGCCAATTTAAATCTAGCGGCTTACTCGGTAACCGTTTTAAAAATAAAGATGAAATAATCTTAGTAAATCAAAGAATTGGTTATAAAAAGCATACACTTTATCACCAAAAAGCCTTGATTTACTTAGCATTTAATAAAAAGATAATTGCCATAAATTATTAAGTGTTTATTAAACACTTATAAAACAAAAAAGAGTATATTTGTTATCAGATTTAAAGAATATGACAATGAAAAACTATGTAATAGGTCTTGATTACGGAACAGACTCTGTTCGTGCGGTGTTGATTGATACTGATAACGGACAAGAAATAGCGTCTAATGTTCATTATTATCAAAGATGGAAAAATAAACAGTATTGTAACGCTGCGATCAACCAATTTCGCCAACATCCTTTGGATCATATCGAAGGATTAGAAAACACTATACAACAAGTAGTTGCTTCAGGAAATGTGTCACCTTCACAAATCAAAAGTATTTGTATTGACACCACAGGTTCTTCCCCAATTCCTGTGGTCCAAGACGGCACTCCTCTAGCGCTTACCAAAGGTTTTGAGGAGAATCCTAATGCGATGATGATTCTCTGGAAAGACCACACCGCCATAAACGAAGCCAACGAAATCAATGAACTAGCGGCCAACTGGGGAGGAGAAAATTTCACCAAATACGAAGGAGGAATTTATTCTTCGGAATGGTTTTGGGCAAAAATCTTACACATTGCTCGTCAAGATGAAGCCGTAAAAAATGCCACCTATACTTGGATGGAACACTGTGATTTGATGACTTATTTACTAATTGATTCCAAAGATTTAAAAACATTCAAACGCTCTCGTTGTGCCGCCGGACATAAAGCAATGTGGCACGAAGACTGGAACGGCCTTCCACCAGAAGAATTCTTGGCAAAATTAGATCCCTATTTGGCCTCTTTGAGAGGGAAACTCTACGACGAAACCTATACTTCGGATATAGTAGCTGGAAATCTAAGTCAAGAATGGGCAACTCGATTGGGACTTACCACTGATACACTCATTGCTGTAGGAACATTTGATGCGCATTCGGGAGCGGTAGGTGCAAAAATCGAAGAACATACTTTGGTACGCGTTATGGGAACCTCAACTTGTGATATCATTGTAGATACCAAGGCATCAATAGGAGCCAAAACTGTTCGTGGCATTTGCGGACAAGTAGATGGCTCTGTAATCCCAGGATTTATTGGACTAGAAGCAGGGCAATCTGCCTTTGGTGACTTATTGGCTTGGTACAAAGAATTACTAATGTGGCCTACAGAAAAAGTGTTGGCCTCTTCTACCCTTTTGACACCTTCGCAAAAAGATGCGTTAAGAACAGAAATCAGTGATAAACTTATTATAGAACTAACTGCCGAAGCAGAAAAAATTCCATTATCAGAAAGTGTGCCCATTGCTTTAGACTGGATTAACGGAAGACGAACTCCCGATGCCAATCAAGAATTGAAAAGTGCCCTATCCAATTTATCATTGGGTACCAAAGCCCCACATTTATTTAAATCATTAGTGAATGCCATCTGTTTTGGCTCTAAAAAAATTGTAGATCGCTTTGAAGAAGAAGGCGTGAAAATCAATAGCGTTATTGGTATTGGTGGTGTAGCAAGAAAATCGCCTTTTATCATGCAAACTTTGGCAAATGTGCTGAACAAACCCATCAAAGTGGCTGCTTCAGATCAAACTCCAGCTTTGGGAGCCGCCATTTATGCCGCTGTTGCCGCAGGTATTTACCCCAACGTAATCGAAGCCAGTCAAAAAATGGGAAGCGATTTCGAAAGCGAATATTTACCACAGCTAGACAAAGTGGCCGCTTACAATAAACTGCTATTAGCCTACGAACAATTAAGTCAATTTGCTGATCCGTCCCTAAAAAACCAACACTATGAGCACGCTATATAAAGACCTGAAACAAGAATGTTATGAAGCCAATATGCAACTGAATGCTTTGAATTTGGTCGTATATACTTTTGGCAATGTAAGTGCGGTAGATCGAGAAAAAGGGGTTTTTGCCATCAAACCAAGTGGTGTACCTTATGAAGACTTAAAACCCGAAGATATGGTGATACTTGACTTTGACAACAACATCATCGAAGGAACTATGCGTCCATCATCGGATACCAAAACGCATGCTTATTTGTATAAAAACTGGCCTAACATTGGCGGAGTAGCTCATACCCATGCAACTTACTCTGTAGCTTGGGCTCAATCGCAACTCGATATTCCGATTTTTGGAACCACTCACGCCGATCATTTAACGGCAGACATCCCTTGTGCGCCACCAATGGCCGATTCACTTATTGAAGGAAATTACGAACACAATACAGGAATCCAAATTTTGGATTGTTTCAAAGAAAAAAACCTTTCTTATGAAGAAGTGGAAATGGTATTGATTGGCAATCACGGCCCTTTTGCTTGGGGAAAAAACGCTGCCAAAGCGGTTTACAACAGTAAAGTACTTGAAGTAGTTGCCGAAATGGCCTATCTAACCTTACAAATTAATCCAAATGCCCCTAGATTGAAGGATTCTTTAATCAAAAAACATTACGAGCGCAAACACGGAAAGGATTCGTATTACGGTCAATAATTTTAGTGTAAGGTTTCTTTGGTTTACAGTTGTTTAAACTAAAACGAACCTTTAAACAATGTTAACCTTTAAACAATTTAAAAAAAATATTATAATGATAGATCTCTCTCAAAAAGAAATTTGGTTTGTAGTCGGAAGCCAAGAATTATACGGTGAAGAAACTCTAAGAAAAGTAGCAGAACATTCACAAATTATTGCAAAAGGGCTAGATGCTTCTGCAAAATTACCCGTTAAATTAATTTATAAAGATGTCGTAAAATCGCCTGCACAAATTACAAATGTGTGCTTAGAAGCCAATACCAACAAAAACTGTATTGGGATCATCGCTTGGATGCATACCTTCTCTCCAGCCAAAATGTGGATTGGTGGTTTGAGTATTTTGAACAAACCTTTATGCCATTTACACACCCAATTCAATGCCGAAATCCCTTGGGCTAGTATTGATATGGATTTTATGAACTTGAACCAATCCGCTCATGGAGACCGAGAGTTTGGATTTATCATGTCTAGAATGCGTAAAAAACGCAAAGTAGTGGTAGGTCATTGGGAGGACGAAAGAGTACAAACCAAATTAGGCAATTGGACAAGAGTAGCCTTAGGCTGGAATGAATTACAAAACCTAAAAGTGGCTCGTATTGGCGACAATATGCGAGAAGTTGCCGTTACGGAAGGGGATAAAGTAGAAGCTCAAATACGTTTTGGTGTATCTGTAAATGGTTACGACTCATCGGATGTGACCAAACATATCGAGAAAATAACCGACAAACAACTGAACGATTTATTGGCGGTTTATGAAGCTTCTTATACTTTGACTCCTTCTTTGAAAGAAGGTGGAGCACAAAGACAATCACTAGTAGATGCTGCAAAAATAGAATTAGGACTAAGAGCTTTCTTGGAAGAAGGTGGTTTTGGAGCTTTTACTGATACGTTTGAAAATTTAGGCGTTTGGAAACAATTACCTGGAATTGCGACACAACGTTTGATGGCCGATGGCTACGGCTTTGGTGGCGAAGGCGATTGGAAAACAGCAGCAATGGTAAGAGCGTTGAAAGTTATGAATGTAGGCCTTGAAGGAGGAACCTCGTTCATGGAAGATTATACCTACCACTTCACTCCACAAAAATCGTATGTTTTAGGATCACATATGTTAGAAATTTGTCCTTCCATTTCAGATGGAAAACCTTCTTGTGAAGTACATCCGTTAGGCATTGGTGGAAAAGAAGATCCAGCCCGTTTGGTGTTTAATTCTCCAGCTGGCGATGCCATCAACGTATCTTTGGTAGATATGGGTACTCGTTTTAGATTGATTGTAAACGAAGTAACGGCTGTAAAACCAATGGCTGATTTACCAAAACTTCCTGTGGCGCGTGTCGTATGGGATTGTAAACCAAACCTTGATATTGCAGCTACGGCTTGGATTCTTGCTGGTGGGGCGCATCATACGGTTTATAGCCAAGCAGTAACTACCGAATTTATGGAAGATTTTGCAGATATTGCTGGCATCGAATTATTGGTAATTGATGAAAAAACAACAATAAGAGACTTTAAAGACAAGCTTAATGCTAATGAAGCATACTTTCATTTGTTTCAACATGGCTTGTAAAAAGAAAAAGGTGTAGGTTAGCACTGTCCGCGTGAGTGATGGCAGTGGAGCTCTTTTTTTGATTCCGTTTTTTCGGAATCAAAAAAAAGCGGGAACGTACAGCACGACCCGTAGTCTCGTCTTTTCTGACGAGACGAAGGGGCACGCCCAACAAAAATTTTTTGTTTATAGTTATTTCTAAAAACCAAAAAAACAAATATATGAATCTAGTAAAACGTTGTATTTATGGAATTTCCATTTTAAGTTTAGCAAGTATGAATGTGCAATGCAAAGGAGAAAAAAAAACAGATGCAGCGGAAACTGCACTTGAAACGAAAGCTACGGATGCTGTATCTATAGCCAAAACAATGTATGGTAAAACAGATAAAGGGGTACAAATAGACCGCTATACACTGAAAAACCAAAAAGGAATGGAAGTTGACATCATCACTTATGGTGGAATTATTTCTTCCCTAAAAGTGCCTAACAAAGCGGGAAAATCCGAGGAAGTGGTACTTGGTTTTAACTCATTGGAACAATACATGAAGCCTAATCCGTATTTTGGAGCACTTATCGGAAGATATGGCAACCGTATTGCAAAAGGTAAATTTACTTTGGATGGAAAACAATATTCCTTGGCGATCAACAACACCCCAAATGCCTTGCACGGAGGTCCTGAAGGTTTTCACCGAGTGGTTTGGACTGCCGAAGAAGCCAAAGGAGGTGATACTGCTTCGCTAAAATTGAAGTATGTAGCCAAAGATATGGAAGAAGGTTATCCTGGCAACTTGACGGTTTTTGTAACCTATACTTTGAATAAAGACAATGCTTTGGATGTTTTGTATGAAGCCACTACCGATAAAAAAACGATCGTAAACCTAACACAACATTCGTATTTCAATCTGTCTGCTGATTTTTCTAAACCTATTTTAGACCACGAAATCATGATTGATGCAGACAAATTGATTCCTGTAGCTGCAACTTTGATTCCAACTGGACAGTTGACGGATGTTACCAATACTCCATTTGACTTTAGAAAACCGAAATTGGTTGGTGCAGCAATAGAAGCCAAAGACGAACAATTGAAAAACGGATTGGGTTATGACCATTGCTGGGTCTTGAACAACCAAAACAAAGGAGAACGATTAGTAGCCTCAGCTTATCATGCTACAAGCGGAAGAGTAGTAGAAGTGTACACAGACCAACCTGGTATTCAGTTCTACTCTGGTAACTTTTTGGATGGAACTTTACCAATGAGAAACGGTGGTACCTATGCGCATAGAACTGGTTTTTGCTTGGAAACACAACATTATCCAGATTCGCCCAATCAAAAAGATTTTCCTACGACTGCGTTAAGTCCAGGGGAAAACTATAAAACAAAAACAACTTTTAAGTTTTCGGTTAAATAATAAAATAAATAATCTGGGTTCGATAAGTAAAGTAAGTTGATTTTTTGAATACATCTTATTTACTAAATACAATCATCGAAATCAGAACAACCCATGAAAGAAACCCTAACTAATTATAGATTGAATTTTTCTACACATAAATAAGTCAACTGGTTATTGCTTGTAATTATGGTATTAGTTAGTACCCCGAGAGTTATACTTTCGGGGTTTTTTATTGATTTAAATTCTAATTCCTATCGAAGAAGTTCGTTACTATTTTAAAGAAAAATTGGTTGGTTCTTATTCAAAATCAAAAGGATGTTCATAAGAACAGTAGCACAGATCCTGAAGAAAAACCAACCAAATTTGTTTTATCATAAATTACACAATCCTCATAGCGATTATATTTTTACCACAAATCCGTCGTTGGGCTGTATGGTTACCGAAAGTGGCTTTGCCTTAGTAACAGGAAGCTTTTCAAAACCATTCTCACCATCAGTAATCAAAAAGCCGTTTGTTTGGGTTACAAATGACAAATCGATTGTTATTGTTTTGGCTACGTTTTCGGCATTGATGCCCACAATATGCCAGATGTTATTTTTCTTTCTTGCCATTACGATATACTTTCCAGGATAGCCCTCAATAAATTTGGAGTCCTCCCAATTCGTTGGTATATCTTTTAAATAATCCACAACATAACTAGGCATTTTGGCCATTCCTTCAGGAATTTCGGCTATGTGTTGAATTCCCGACAAGAACAAAACAGGAAGTGCCAGTTCAAAGGCAGGGGTTGTTTTACGTGTAATTCCAGGTATAGCATCGAGTACCATGGGAGTAAAATCCATAGGGTCAAAAACATTACGTGTAAACGGAATAGTAGCACAATGTGTAGGCTGTTTGTCGGCATCGGGTTGTCCAAAAGTAATAAACTCCTCCCCTTTGATGGCCTCTGTAGTCAACAAGTGAGGATAGGTACGCTGCCAACCTCTAGGAAGTGTCGCACCGTGAAAATTAACCAACAATTGGTATTTGGCTGTAGCTTTCAATAATTCGTGATAATAAGCAATCATCGATTGGCCGTCGCCTCCAAAGAAATCTATTTTGACTCCCGCAATGCCTATTTCTTTCAACCTTCCAAATTCGGCGGCTCTACTTTCTGGTGTCAAGAGTTTACTTTTAGGATGGTATTCTGTTCCGTTCCAACTCCCAGAAGAATTGTACCAAACTAGTAATTTTACTTTCTTGGTTTTTCCATATTCAACCAATTCTTTGAGTTTATCAACGCCAATTCGGGTATCCCAATCAGCATCTATCAAACAATAAGGCCAATTCATACTCGCCGCATAATCTATAAACTGACGCGTAATAGCATAATTAACCGATTCGTCTTTCAACAGCACCCAACTCCATGAAGCTAGTCCTCCTTTTATGAAAGAAGTATCCATTTTGATAGCTGGTTCGGCCAGATCGGTTCCCAAAGTACTTTCGGTAATTGTGCTTAAAGTACCAATAGTTATGAGACGCCAAGGGGTGCGCCAAGGCAAAACAGATTCAGGTTGTAGCGCACCATTAGGAAAAACTTCTTGTTTTTGAGGAAAAGTAACCTGCAATGCCTGTGCATTGTCGTTATAAACCAATCTTGAACCACAGTATTTATCGTGTAGTCCAGTTTCTGAAAGTAACACCCATGCTGCATTGGTTTCAAAAAGTGCTGGATACACCCATCCTTCGCCTATCTCTGGTTGAGTAAGTACAGGAACTCCCATGGCATAATGTTCCTCGTAAGAAGGGTTGGTTTCTTTCCATCCCGTCTTGGCCTTGGCCATAGGTTGCAACCAAGATTTGGTAGTAGAATCGAAATTGTAGGTCGTTTTTTCTTCAATTATTTTTTTTATATCCTTAGAATAGGAAGGAAAATAATAACGAAAAGCCACGCCATCTTTCGAAAGTTGAAAAATGATCTCCATCGGTTCGCCTTTGCCATTTACAAGACTTACAATGTATTGATTGGCCAAATAAGAAATATCTTTTCGCTTGCCCTGAAGCATGGTGTAATGATCATTTACTTTTTTAGCTCTAGAAATTGCAACAATTTTTAAATCCGAGTAAAAATTGGCATCTTCACGGATAATGCCTAGTTGCGAGGTATTGATCACCAATTTATTTTTATAGAAAACCCGATAAACAGCTGTTTTTTCAGGAGACAACTCAAACGCTACTTCGATAGTTTTATCAGCGTTGACCAAAATATAAGGACTGGATTTCACCGTAAACGAAGTGAAAAACAACAGTACTATTCCTAAAGTGAGAACTTGTTTCATTTTTTAAGTGTTTTTATTACACTTACAAGTTTACAACAAAAAAAGGAGTTAAAATAGCGATTGGCTCTAAAATTTAGTCGGTTGGTTCTATTTTATATAGAGAAAAAAGCACTTTTCCCAAACCGGCTTTTCTATGCTTTACACATAAATTACTTATCAATCTTATAATTCCTTAGCAGATTAGATGCCATATACTTGCCAATTTCTTGTCCTTGCAAAACACCATTATCGATAGCATCTCTATAATGTATGCCACCATATAATCTAGAAACAGCGGCTTCTTGAGAAGCCTGTATAAAGGATTTAAATTTTCGTTCAGGCAAACCAAATTCAATTTCAGTAGTATCTTCAAAAGAAAAGTTATCGCCAAAAAATTGGGTAAGCACAACGGCAACTGCTGATGAAATTACGCTATGTCCAGATGTATATTCAGGAAACGGAGGCGTTTGTAATAAAGGTTTCCATGTCTTATCGATATATTTCTTAATTGCGGTTTCTGGTCTTATCCTATTGCTTCTGTACTTTTCGTCCCAACAGCTAATAAAGGCATCATGCAAAGTAATTGCCACAACGGAATGAATAAAAACTGTCTGCGATAAACTTATTTGCTTTTTTAAACAAGCAATTCCAGTAATACCCATCCAATGTCCGCCAGGTGAAATTTTTTTCAACCCAAACTCAACATGACCAATCTGATTTAAAATAAAAGGATTACAGTCCCAGAAACTGGCAATCGCTCTTTGCTTCTTGGTCAAACTATTTACAACCGTATACACCTCCTTCATTTGCTTATAAAAAGAAGCCGTCGAAGCAAGATCAAAGGCCGCGGGTTCTTTTGGTTTAAATTGACTAGATGATTCTAGTAAAAAGGGTCTAATTGTATTCCAATTGGGCTCAAGAGCTTGCATATAGCCAGGACCTGTGGGCTCCCAATAACCTTCGCCTACTACAGGACTGTACTTTTTATAACTACTCAATTTACTAAATCCATCCGTTTTTACGTACTCTATCATTTGCTTAACTACCAAATTTACTAACTCCTCCGAATGTTGCACTTGGTCTTTAGGAATTCCTTTTTTAATTGCTACTTGTCGCAATGAATCGATTTTATCAGAGAATAAATAACCAGAGGGCAAAAGTTTTTCAGCCATTTTAAAAACTGCGGAAACTGTTGCAAAAGATTGACTGCTTTTTGAAACAAGTGTATCAGGAATTATGATCTTTTTAAAACTTCTAATAGCGGGATACAAAGAATTGCTGTTTTGGTCAAATAACGACGAAACTTCATTTGAAGTAAGTGTTACATATGAATAATATCTCCCTGCTGCTACTGGGGAAGTCACATCATTAACCATTACATCTGTAACCTTTTTTAAAGCAATGATATACTCTTTGGATGAAAATGTTTGATCTTGTTGAGAAAACACCTTCCCAGTAATAAGGATCAAGAATAAAACGAAGCCAACTTTATTCATATGAATTTAATTAAAATTATAAACAGAAGGAGTTTGATTATTTACTGAAAAAATGACTCTTTTTACCTCTTTGGACTGGATTGAAATAATATCTCTAACACAGCCATTCACTATTAAACCTGAATCTAACTGAGGGATATAAGTAAAATTTCCTTTTCCGTCTCCAGTTAATAAAACACCATAATTAGCATCAATTTTTCCGATTTTAATTCGAGTTTGTTCTATGTTACCTCCTAATAAAATATCCAGATTACCATCATTATTATAGTCAGCTGTTCCAATGGCATAAACAGGAGCATAATTCGCCTGAATTGGTAAACTATGTTTTACAAAACCTCCGTTTTTATTTTCGAACCAAACCGTTTCGAAAGTAGACGCTTTTAATTGCTTTGATAGCTTTAATTGTTCTGAAGTTAAAATTTCGTTGATCGTAACTTCTGAATAGGATTCGTAATTTGGAAACCGCTGGCGTAAACTAACCATTTGATCTGTAAGTTCATCTCTACTGGCCATAGGAAATGATTTTCCTTGTACAAAACAAGAAACAAAAGGATCTACCGACCCATTTTTATCAAAATCTCCGTAACACAATGTTGCGGGTTCTTTCTCATTTACATGAATTTGGCTGTTATTTCCCCAATTGGCAGCCACTAAGTCCATATCTCCATCAGCATCAAAATCAGCCAAAGCTAGTCGATTCCACCATCCTTCTAAAGACTCGGGAAAATACTTGTTAGTTGCATCAGAAAATTTACCTCCATTATTTTCAAAACAACTAATTTTCATCCATTCCCCACAAACAATCAACTCGGCTTTGCCATCTTTATTGATGTCATACCATAAGGCGTCAGTGACCATCCCTATTTCTTCTAAAGTTGGTGCTATAGCTTCTATCTTATTGGTAAAAAACCCTTTCCCGTCATTTATCAATAACATATTTTTTGGCGTCTCTGGATATCTTCCTGGAATCACACGACTCCCAACAAATAAATCTAGATCACCATCATGATCAATATCGATAGCTTTTACACAAGAACCACTATTCGTTTCAAGAGGTAATGCATTATTTCTTTTTTCAAATACACTATTGTTATTGATATACAATCTATCTTGTAGCTCTGGTGCTTTTTCACCAAAAGCGTATCCGCCACTTACTACATATAAGTCTAAATCACCATCACTGTCTGCATCAAAAAACAAGGCATCTGTATCTTCTGATGCTTTATCATCATCAAAATCTTTTTGATTATAAGTAATAAATTCTCCGTTGGGTTGTTGCAATAATAATTGTCCTGACTGTCCTCTTGCACCGCAAATAAAAATATCTTCTAACTTATCTTTATTAATATCCCCTTTTGTCATATGTGGCCCGCTGTAAGAAATCATATTAGGCATTAAAGGTTGTACTTTAAAATCATTGGTTTGTTCCTCTGAATGACTAAATGGAATCGTATTGTTTTCTGAAAAAAAGATTGTTTTGTTAACTGCTTTGGGGGCAATTGAATTAACCTTTGTGGTTTCATATTTAATTACAATAGATGTATTTGCAACAATATCTTTCTTTATAGTCTGTATTTTTCTATTAGGCCAATAAATAGAAATAGAATCAATTGTAGCCGAAGGGAGTCCTATGTGCATTGGTTGTTGCATAGAACTTTGAAAACCATGAACTGGGTAATTTTCTTGAGTTACTGTACCTTTGGGAGTGAACACTTTCACTTTTGCTCCTAAAGCATTTGTATTTTGGATGGACATTCTCAAATCTAAATTCAAATAACTTCCAGATTTACCTATTTCAACTGCATTATTTTTGTAAATAGCGGCTACATCATTCATTCTGTTTATAACAAGATCCAAATCCCCATCATTATCTAGATCTGAATAAACAGCACCGTGAGAAAAATTTTCATCTTCTAACCCCCAATCTATTGATTGATCCTTGAACTGAAGATGCCCAGTATTCTCGAATATAAAATTATGAAGGGGAGTTGAAGGCACTCCTTTCAGCATTTGGAACATATTGTCTTCGGTTTCTCCTCTTAAATGTTTTAACCGTTCGTTTGCATAAAACTTAACAAAATCACGATTAATCATATCCTTACCATATCCATTTGAAACAAATAAATCTTTGTTCCCATCATTATTAAAATCGGCAAATAAAGCGGACCAACTCCAGTCGGTATTAGAAACACCACTTAATTGCCCCGTTTCGCTAAAAGTATTATTCCCATTATTTACTTGTAGCATATTACGCATCAACTGATGATAAAAACCATTTTTTAATGTGTTTTCGTAGAGTTCATAATTGTCTGGTGCATATAATAATTTTTGCCTTTTATTATCCGCAGGAAGCATGTCTAGGGTATAAATATCTGACCAACCATCATTATTTATATCCGCAATATCTGCACCCATAGAAAAGTTAGAAATGTGTCCAATCTGTTCTTTCAACTTTTCCGTAAAAGTTCCATCAGTATTGTTTATGTATAAATAATCTTCTTCGACATAATCATTAGAAACATATAAATCTGCCCAACCATCATTATTAACATCACTCACGACAACAGATAATCCGTACCCGATAGGATTAGAAATGATGTTGGCTTGTACAGTAACATCCGTAAAACGATTAGCGTCATTGCGATACAACCGATCACCAGCATCAGGGTCAATCATTTTTTTCACGAAAGAAGCATCAAAATTTCGCAGTTGTTTGATATTATGATTCAGTACAAAAAGGTCTAAGTCCCCATCATTATCATAATCGAAAAAAGCGGCTTGTGTAGCATATCCTTGATCTGCAATACCCATTTCATCAGCTTTATCCTTAAATGAAATTTCTCCAATAGCATTCGGTCCACTATTAATTAACATTTGATTTTTTCTTTTTTCAGGTTCTACATCGCCTGAATAACAAACATAAATATCTAACCATCCATCTCCATTTATGTCAACTACACTTACTCCGGTCTTCCAACCTCTTCGCCCACCAACACCAGCTTTTTTAGTAACATCTTCAAACTTTAAATTGCCTTTGTTGATATACATCTTATTGGGTTGTAAATTTGAAGTAAAATACAAATCGATTAATCCGTCATTATTGAAATCCCCAGATGCCACTCCACCTCCATTATAAAAATATTCATAAGTAATAATATTAAGTTGAGGAGATTCTGGAAGATAATTATTGAACTTAATACCTGTATCTTCCGAAGCTAACAATGTAAATAACTTTGTATGCTGCGAAAAAACAGGTGAAAAAAACAACAAACTCAACCCAATAAATAAGCAAACTCTCTTCATATTTTTTGTGTATTAAAATTGAATTTTTAATAGATGTAAATGTCTCCCTAATAATAAATTACTAAAACTAAACATAAAAGTTCAAGTATGTCTTACGCCCTGTTTGATGGATCTTAAAAAATGTAATTATCATTTTTTTAAGGTCATTAAGGATTTAAAAACTGTAATCTTAAAGCTAATTTATATATTAAAAGCTACATGCTTAATGTATTTTCGATTGTAAGTATATAAAATATGTATTTTCCCGTCTAAAGTCTGAATAACAGCAGGATAACTAAATTCTCCTTCGCTTTGATTTTCAAGATCAAAAAGCTTTTTCCAATGCAGTCCGTCGTTAGAATATTCTACATCAAGAACATTGCGCCCATTGAACCAGTCTTTACCTTGCGGTAATGGATTATTGACCAATAAAAAAGACTTTTTGGACAATGTTATTGCATCAATTCCTGAATTAGAATTAATCACATTCAGGCTGTCAGTGTGACTCCATTGTTGGCCTGTATCGGTAGACCAACTACTGATGATTTTATTGTGCTTACTTCTGGATAACATTTGAATAGTATTCTTTGAATGAACAAGAAATGTCGGCTGGATGATATTAAACCCCTTTTCATTTTCAACAGCAACCTTCTCCCAACTATCCGTTGCTTCTGTATACATTTCAACATGTACTCGCCATTCTTTATTATCAATACTTTCAGTACTGCTGCCACACAAAATAACACCTTGGCCTACCTCAATAGGCTTATTTTTAATGGGGCCAAGTAATCCTTTAGGTAAGTATTTAGGAGCGCTCCAAGAAGTCCCATTATCTTTTGATACTGTCATGGCACCAAACCATTCTCTGGGATTTTTCCCAACCTTGTAAAACAAATACAAATTTTGGCTTTTACTTTTGAATAATACTGGATTCCAACAAGGTAACGTATCTCCTTCTCTGATTAAGGGCTTAATCAATTGATTAGGAGCAGACCAGACTTTCCCATTATAAACCGCTGTATAAATCCCTACATCTTTAGCACCTTCATGCTTCCCACCAAACCACGCTGCCATAAGTTGGTTTGACTCCAACTCAACTAATGTTGCCGCATGACTACTGCTAGTTATTGGCTGATTCGTTATGAGCGTATTAGTTATATTGCCTACTTTTAATTTCTTTGTTGAAGAGCAGGAAACATTAAACAAAATTAGTATTAGCACTAAATAATTAAATTTTAAAATCATTGTTTATTGTTATTTTTAAACTTTTTGATGAAGTCATTTAAACTTTTTTAATTGATTGAAAATATCCTTTTTCCTTACATGTATATTCTACACAGCTTTAATAGTATTATTTAACTATGAAGCATGATTTTCGGAAATTAAATTAATCACTGAATAAAAAAATCACAACAACCGTATTTTTATTTAACAATTAATTATTCAATTGTCCGACCAAAACTCCTGAAACATTCCAATGATTTGTACTAGGCCCTTCATTTGGACCTTGATCTATAACTACCTCTATCACATGATTTCCTTTTTGTAAGTCATTCAATGGAACAATGTAAGGAAAGGTTAATGTTCCCGGACACCAATTTGAACGACTTAAATCACTAGAAGATAAACCATCAGAGAAATTGCCTGAAGCAGGATTAAATAACCGATATGTGGCACAATCAGTTCGCCAAGGAATAATTTTAAAAACTTCTTTGCCATCAACAAACAACTTATTCATTCTTGGTACAAACTCATCTCCATTTCCCCAGCCCCCATGTCCTGTTGTTGTATATAAAAGCTGTAAGTTTTTTACCTCTTCCTTAATTTCGAAATTTACTTTCAAAGTATCATTAGCAAAAAGTCCACCATAATTTTGACCTGACATTTCCATAGTATTAACTGTTGAAAATAAAGGTACTATATACTTTTTCGTTTTTATGTTACTTTCATTATTCATTAATGGATAAGCATCAAATTCTAGACTTATTATATGGCCACCAGCATCATAATTACCTATAAAAACGCCAATCCAAATTTCATCTTCATCTGTAGGAACAAGAGAGGTAATGTCTTCTTTATAAACGACTTCATTTGCCCAGTTATAATTATTTATTTTTCGTTTATCATTAAAATGATTTACTCCAAATGGCGTAAAAAACCTAAGTAATTCAATTGCTGGAGAATATCCTTTTTCTTTTATAATTCCTTGATATTTATTTGCTTTACTATCTGTATAAATTGGTAATCGATCCAATCCATGTAAATAAGCATCTAATAAAGTAGTTATCTCTCTCTCTTTTTTTTCTGGAATAATGAATACTGAACCAGTCCTGTCATAGGCATCCCCATTAGACTTACAAGTTAATTTTGCAAAAACAGCATTACTGTTTTTTAATTCTGGAGTAATTTTTATTTTTTTCAGAACTACACTTCCGTTAGAAAAATGATAAACCTTATCTGAAATAAGGTCTTCTTCTTTTGGAATTATTGACTTAGAATTGAAGTTTAATTTTTCATTATCAAAAATATGCAATTTAGTATATCTAGAGTTAATGAGAATTTCTTCAAATTCTGATTTATCAACTAATACTGTCTTATCATCATAAGTAATAAATGGTTCATACTTTTTAACTTTGGTTATGGCATTAGCTGTTAAAGTCTGATTGCCATTATAAACCATTTGCAATACAAGAGCATTTCTATTTGGCAGATAATTGCTATTAGGAGTCCCTTTTACTGCAGCTTTTTCAGTGTACCAAACATCAATTCTATTTGAAAAATAAGAAAAAGAAACATGCTGACATTCATAGCCCAATATGACACGAGTATCATTTTCTTTTTTAGGAATAGGTAAACTATCAAAAGAGATTATTTTTTTGAAAACAGTATTTCGATCTTTAATAGTGCTAATGTTATAACCGTTTTTTAAATCGATGTATTGTTGAATTTTATCAGAAGGTTTTGACAAAAAAACCATCTGATTATATACATAGATTTGGGTATTCTCACCTGTTTTTTTTCCATTTTCGATTTTATCATACTCGATTTTATACGCCTCTAATTTAGTTTGAGCAACGAGAACAAAAGAAAATAATCATAATAATATGGTATTAAAAAAACGTATCATGTATTTACAAATTATATATTTTTTTATAAAATTTAAGACTGAAAACCTTTAAAAAACAGAGGTAAGAATGAACATCTTACCTCTGTGTAAATTAATAGCTATAGCTGCTTTTGATCGCACATGTTAATTATTCAACTTTCTATTGCAACTATAATTATTTTACATCCCAGAATATTTTGGTACTCAAATTATCATTTGCTTTAACAGCATTATAATTAGCCGAATTATAAACACTCTCTGAATTTGGATATGTCCAACGTGTTGGTGGTGTTTTTCTCACACTACTTGTTTCATCATCAAGAAATGACAAAACAGGGAGTTTCAGCCTTCTTTGTTCAGCCCAAGATTCATCTACTTGCATCATATTGTAGTGAATGTATTTTTGAAAAGCAATTAACTCCAATTGAGCTGCAGGCGTTATAGCTCCAGCAAAATTTATGGTTACAATGTAAGCATCAATTTCAGCTGTTGTAGGCTCTGTAGCTGGTTTCCAAGTAGTGTCATCAGCTTTATCTCCTAATCGTACATAATATTCAACTGATTGTCTGATAGCTTTTTCAAAATATGTTTTTGCCGAACTGGCATTACCTGTTCTTGAATAATACTCCGCAAGAATCAAGTTTACCTCGGCAGCATTGATTAATGTTCCCGGTAACCAATCATTTCTACTGATTACAGAACGATTATAGGTAGAAATTTTACCATCGACTATTAGCTGATCCTGAGCCGCTGATAATAGCATTGGATCAAGGCCTGTAAAAACACCGGGGGTATTAACTGCTGCTTCAAACAGCCAAGGTTTACGAGGATCATTATTCGCGTTCATGTGATCAATCATTGGTTTTGGGGCAATGTTGTTTCCTCCCTCCATTGCATCAATAAATCCAGAAGTATCTAAATCAGTGTCTTGTGTATATACTCTGAAAGCAATATTTTCAGCATTTTCATCTACAATATTTCCATCAGTAATAATTGCAGCCATCTCAGTATTGGCTCTTGCTGCAAAAGCAGGAACTCCAGAAACTCTGTTCAGCATTTTTAAGCGCAAAGAATTGCAATAATTTCTCCAACTCGTCAAGCTACCTTTATTAATTAAGTCTTGGTTTTTGAACTCTAATGCCACGCCTGCAGACAAAGTAATAGAATTCAATTCAGTAGAAAAAGCTTTCAATTGATCCAACATCAGGGTATATAACTCCGTTTGATTATCATACTTTGCTAATGCAGCAGCATAATCGCCCCCCGTTGAACTAATTTTACCCGCTTGAGAAAAAGGGATATCACCAAAGTTATCAATCATTTTTTGAGTATGATCGTATAAATAAATAGTCGAAGCAATCGTATAGATTCTATTTTCAGTTTGCATAGCTGCGGGCAAAGTAGCCATCACTTTTTCCAACTCTCTATATTGAGCCATAAATTTATAAAACCTATCCCATCTATACACTGTTGCTGCACCTGGAACATAGCGCCCTTGTCTGTTTGTAAATCCATGCGACTGAGTGTAGGATAGAGAAGTCGATTGAAGAACAGTAAAATAATTCCAATAAGACGGTATTACATCCTCAAAATTAATTTTCAAGAATCCTGCAAATTGTTTAGGAACGGTTGTTGTTTCAACCGTTGACGGATTTTTATATGCCTCTGAGAAATCGTCATTCGAACAAGAACTCAAAAAGACAACAGCAGTTGTTAACGATATATATAATAATTTTTTCATATTGTTTTTTTAAAATTATAATTTAATAAACTAAAAAGATGCTCTTAACATACACCCAATACTTCTAGTCGCTGGATTGGTACCCGCATTGGTAATGTTTTGAGACCATTTAGAACCCGCAGTAGTAGCCTCAGGATCCATATCCTTAATTGATCTGTAGATGAAGAACAAATTACGTCCATAAGCAGAAAAACTTAATCTAGAAGCACCAATTTTACTAGCCCAAGCAATTGGCAAACTATAAGTTAACGATACTTCTCTCATTTTTATATAATTATTTTCCTGGATATATAACTCATAACGGGAACTACTATATTGAGGGCCTCCCCAGTTATAAGTCATATTATAATATCCAGCCTGAGAGATTACATTAGTATTTACTTTGCCATCTGCTGTAACACCTTCCATCAACATCCCATCACGATATAATGTTTGCCCACCTGGTCCTGAAGTAGCGCTATTAGGGACTTGAACTCCCTGACCATTAGCATCTTTATAATACGTTAAGCCTCCACGTTCATTTGTACTGTAGTTCAATGTTTCTTCTGTCAATCCTCTTGATTTCATCCAGTTAATCCCAGTTGGCATCAAATATCCTCCATAAGAATAATCAATATTAAGATCTAAAGTGAAATTTTTATATGTAAATGAATTGATCAAACCTCCAACACCTTGAGGCATAGCTGTTCCGTATTTTTCCCATTTATCTCCATCAATCATATAAAAACCATTAGAGTCAACCATTTTATTACCATTAACATCTGTCTTAACAGGGTGTGCATAAATACCTCCCATTGGATCACCTACTACAGATTTCAATTGTGCAGCAGACCCATCGTAATCAGCATGTAATAATTCAGATGCTCCGTTAGCCAATTTCACTACTTTGTTTATATTTTTAGCCCAGTTCAAAGTAATATCCCAAGAAAAAGAATCTGTTTTTATTGGAGTACCCGTCAAAGCGATTTCAACTCCTTGGTTACTCAATTCTCCAACATTAGCTAAGATGGACGACGCTCCAGTTGTAGGTGCCAATGTCAAATCCAAAATCTGATCATAAACATGCGCATTATAGTACGAAAGATCTAATCCTAATCTGCCTTTAAAGAACTTAGTTTCAAAACCAAACTCATATTCATTTTTCATCTCAGGTTTTATTCCTTCATTACCATAATTATTCATAGAATTTGTTATCAACACTGGAGTAGTTGTACCTTGATTACCAAGTGTATTTTGATTAAAAGCTACGTTAGCTTTATAAATTTCTGGGTAATTACCCACAATACCCCAAGAAGCACGTAGTTTTGCATAACTGATTACTTCTGGCAATGTAAATGCATCTGACAATACTAAAGAGGAGTTTACAGAAGGGTACGTGAATGTATTATTTTTAGGATTCATAGTAGAAGTACGATCCTTTCTTATTGTTCCTTCAACGAACAAGTAATTTTTGTAGCTAGCGTTTATTGTTCCAAATACAGCATCTTTTACAACTTCATATTTTGCATCAGTACTTCTTGGAATGTTTACGGAAGCATTCATATCGTACCAGCCTTCAACGCTCAAACCTCCATCTGTAAATCTTGACAAACTAAATCCAGTTTCTTTTGTTGCATTATACCCTGCTTGAGCTCCCAATGCGAAATCATCATTAATTTTCTTGTTATAAATCAACATCACATCTCCATAAAGAATATTGTAGTTTTTAGTTTCCATTTCATAAGATCCAGAACCAAATCCATAAACCAATGGTCTCTCAACTGGTCTTTTAGTTTCAACATTTATTGACGTTAGATCAGTAGAAGCACGCCCACGTAATTTCAAATCATTATAAATAGTATAAGTTTCCGTAACACTAGCAATTAAACGGTTTGTAATTTCATCTTGCTGAATCGCATTCGTATACCAGAAATAATCCGCGATGTCTGACCTGAAACCATTACGAATAATATTTTCATTTGGAGTCAAACTTTGATTACTACCAGTAACATACTTATATCCTAAACTAGTTTTATATTTATCTTTGTACCAATCACCATTAGCAAACGGACCAAGCATACCTGTAAAGTTATTTATCAATCGATCTGTACCAACAGCACGATTATGGACATCTTGATTCATATAACTAACGATTATATCCGTTTTCAAATTTTCGCCAGTTTTAAATGATGTGTTTAGATTAAGAGTATTTTTTTTATTCATGTTACCCATACTCAAACCTTGTGATTCGTTGTGAGTATATGAAAAACGAATACTGCTATTATCTGTATTATTAGAAAGTGCAACATTTGTTACCCCGTCCCATGAATATTGAAACATATTTTTGTATCCGTCTCTTTGAGCTGAATATGGACGAATGACACCATCCCAAGTCATAATAGGCTGACCATCGAACCAATTCCCAAAATTAGAACTCCCATTTGGAGTCCCTCTCGTCTCAGCTACACCATCACCGTCGGTATCGTAACGAGCAAAACCATCTGGACCCAAATATGCTGAAGGAGCATAGGCTGGATTGGCATAACCTGGCCCTCTTTCATATTGGAATCTTGGCAAATATGCTATTTCATTTGTTGCATAACTTGTACTGAAATCAATACCGAAACCTTTTTTTCCTTTACCAGATTTAGAAGTAATTAATACTACACCGTTTACAGCCTCTGAACCATATAATGCAGCAGCCGAAGCGCCTTTAAGAATAGAAATACTTTCAATATCTTCAGGATTAATATCTGCCAAACCATTGCTTCTAATACGCTGATCATTCCAATAATCATTATTCTTTGTATCCCCATCACGAATCGGCACACCATCAAGAATGATAAGCGGCTGGTTTTTACCTGTTATAGAGTTAACACCACGTATCTGGATATTAATATTTCCAGCTCCACCTGGAGTAGAAGTGATTCGAACCCCTGGAGCTTTTCCGTAGATAGAGTTAGCAATGGTAGCTGAACCTGTCTTCACGATAGCATCAGACTTAATCACACTGGTAGAATATCCTAAAGATTTTTTCTCTTTACTTTGACCCAATGCAGTTACAACAACTTCATGAAGATTTTCAGAGGATGATATCAATTTTACATTAAGAACAGAAGAACCAGTTAGTGTAACTTCCTTTGTCACAAATCCTACATAAGAAACCATTAATACCACAGACAAATTTGGCACCTTAAGACTATAGGCGCCATCAAAATCTGCAGAAGCACCAGTTGACGATCCTTTAACAATAATAGTGGCTCCTGGCAAAGGCATACCAGCAGCATCTGTAATTTTACCTGTGACTGTAATGTTTTGTGATTTAGCATATTGAAAACTAAATAAACAAAATACAAGCAGTAGTTTTAATAGTTTTTGAATCATAATTAGTTTTTTTTTATAGATTTTACTTAAATTAGTTAACTATAGGTTAATAGTTTGTTAAATTTAAAACTATGTTTTTGTTATGTCTACGAAATTTCGACCAATAACAAATTTGAAAAGGTGTTAGTATGTTTTTTAGTGTTTTTTAAACAAAAAAACTTTATTTAACAACTTATTAATAACAAAAACCACAAAATGATAATTATTCAATAATGCTTTGGCATATTTATAATCCAAAATTACATATCAGACATCGTAGCGAAACTGAATTCTTCAATAAAAGCAACAGCTAATGGACTATTTTAAAGAAGGAAGCAGGGTCCATTGAATACCTATAAAAATATAGTACAATGAGATACTACTTTTGTATTTTGAATTCAAAAATTGGAATAAGTTCTTGGTTTTGAAGAAGACATCGAAGATTACATTTAACCTAAACAACAATATTAAAAACAAATGAAATTTATTCACTGAACTCCGATATAAAAAAATAAACATGGTGAAGTAATTTAGTTGTAGTAGATTTCTAATGCAGAATCTGGGCCTAAATAAAAAGCATCAACCTTAAAGTAGAGGTTAATGCTTTTAATTGAGGTTATCCTTGAAAAGAATCGTTTGGAAGTGGATAGAAACTGAGTATGGATCAATTTCAAAAGCGGATTATTTTCGGGAAATTGAAAAAACTATACTTTAAGCAGCAGTAATGTTTGAATTGCTTTTATATTACTTTTTGTGAATAAAATACAATTCAAAAACATACTCTTTAACTTGTTTTATGAGCATTATTATTTCTTTACTCCTAACTTGTGTCCTGCAATGGCGTAATATAATATCATACTATAACACGGTAATAAAATCCAATATCCTTGAGTAGAAGCTGATGCTGTAGCCAATGCTTCACTTACTCCTTGAGCAATACTATCTGCTTTATTAGAATCTACAAATTTGCCATATAGTGGAGGAATAATTGCTCCTCCAGAAATTGCCATGACCAACAAGGCAGAGGCTGTTTTTGTGAATCTCCCCAGTCCATTTAATGCTAAAGGCCAAATCGCTGGCCAAACTAAAGCGTTTGCAATTCCTAATGCTGCTACAAATAAAATGGAAGTAAAACCTGTTGTAAGTACAATACAAAACGTCAAAATAATACCCAAAATAGCACTTACTCTTAACGCGAGAGCTTGAGTAATGTATTTTGGAATTAAAAAAACACCCAAAGCATAAGTTAGAACCATCGCCAATAATGTAAATGTGGTAAAAAATTTAGCATCAGCAGCAGGAAACCCTAACGATATACCATAGGCTATAATAGTATCACCCGCAATAACTTCAACGCCAACATACATAAAAAGAGTCAATACCCCTAGCCATAAATGCGGAAAATGAAATATACTAGCTTTTGTTGAATCTTCCTCTTTTCGTGATTCAGTAGATGAAGCTTCAACATCAGGCAACGGTGCTTTTCTTATCAATATTCCAAGAACAAATAAAACAACCGCCATTGTTACATAAGGCATAACAACACTATTTGCCATTGTATCTAATAATTCCGCTTTTTCAGTTGCATTGACTTTACTTAGTTTTTGTTGAATTTCATCTATTCCAGACAGCAAAAGTGAGCCAAAAATAAGTGAGCCTAGAGCACCCGCAATTTTATTTGCAATCCCCATTATGGAAATACGCTTAGCAGCACTATCAATGGGGCCTAAAATTGTTATATACGGATTTGATGCGGTTTGTAATAAGGTCATTCCTGCTCCTTGAATAAAAATACCCGTTAAAAACATCCAATATGTTCTTGCCTCTGCGGCTGGTATAAAAACCAAGGCTCCAAACCCCATGATAAACAGCCCTAAAGACATCCCTTTTTTGTATCCAATATTTGTTAATATATAAGATGCTGGCAAAGCCATAATCACAAAAGAGATATAGGATGCCGAAGCAACTAAAAGAGATTGTGCAGACGTTAGTTCACTTATGGTTTTCATAAATGGAATCAAAGCTCCATTAATCCAAGTAACAAATCCTAAAATAAAAAAAAGGCCACCAATTATCATAATTGGAATAAATGTCGTTTTTTTTGTATGTAATTGTGATTCTATATCACTAGTCATAATTGTATTTTTTTGCAGTTAAATCGAAATTTTTTATGAAATACTAAAAAGCAATAAGTATTGACTTTTGAAACATCTTTTACTTCAACCATACCAAATAAAACCCATTAAAGATTAAAGATGATGAAATTCTATACATAAATATGATGTAATAGATTATGGAAAGAGTAATTACTAATAAAGTTAAAAGGAGAGTCACCTCTCCTTTTAACAGAATTATAAATCAATAAATTATTATTATTTGTCCCACCATATTTTAGTAATCCATGTATCTCCACCCATGTTAGAAACTGCTTGATTATAACTTGCAGTATTATTACTTCCTTCGGTAGATGGATAAACCTGTCTCGTAGGTATTCTACCTGAACTAAAGTTTCCAGGGTAATTTACTGGTGTTAGTACAGGATAATCAGATCTTTTCCAGTTGTTCCATGCTTCAACCCAATTTCCTGTTAGTCCAGTAGTAGCCCAAATTTGCTCATTAATCATTTTTAATGAAGCATTTGTTGAAGTCACATCTAATGGGTGTGCTGCGGCATAGAATGTAGCATCTCCAGTAGTAATTTGTGCACCTCCAAATTTGTTTAAAGTCAACATCGCTCCCGTCAATCCGTTATTGTAATATTGACTAGCGGTTCCTGACACAGAATATCCTCTTACAGCAGCTTCTGCTAATAACAATTGAACTTGAGCATAAGTTAAAATAAAAACAGGAGTAGTTCTATTTCTATACATTGGTGTAGGTCTAGAATAATTACCTATTGCTGCAATATTAGAACCTGTACCAGTAGCCCCAGGATAATTAGGTTCTAAACTTACATCTCTAGCACCACCTTTAGTGTCATAGCCATTAGGGAAACCTATTTGAACAGCCGTATTTGTGTTACCTCCTGTGTATAAAAAATTTGCAGTAAGACCAGCAGCTGGAACTTCGGCTACAACAGGTAGACGCAAATCATTGTTAGTTTTTAGATAATCAATCAATGTTTTTGACCAACGTACTTCATAAACATCTCCAGAAACAGTAAAAGAAGCACCATTACCATTATCAAAACCATTTGCATCATCAGTAGGTGAAATAGCTTCATCAGCAATAGAAGCAAAAACACCCCCAGCAGCGGCAATTTCAGCATATTTTTTTGCATTAACAGGATCAGCAGCCGTTAAACGCATGGCCATTTTCAACATCAAGGAATAACCAAAAGAACGCCATTTAGCAATATTCCCATTGTAATAAATATCACTAGTTGGTTTATCTTTAGAAGCATCTAATTTCAAAATTGCAGCCTCTAAATCAGCTAACATTTTTGGATATAAATCTTGTTGTTTATCATACTTTGGTTGAGAAACATTTTGATCCAACATTAAAGCCTCTGAATAAGGAACATCACCATAAACATCTGATATATAAGAAATAGACATTATTTTTACAATTGTTCCAATAGCGGCTAGATTTGGCATATCTTTTTGAGACGCCAACTTAGACATCTGATTTGCTGTTGAAGCAGCTGTATAAACACCATTCCAAATTCTCTGAACATAATCAAATGTACCTCCTGTTGGGACATATTTATCTCCACCATCATAATAATTAGCTCCACCTGTAGAAGGAGATGCTAAAAGTTGCACCCACATACTTTGAAACAAAATTGGCCCTTCGTAACCTACAGTTCTTTGTCCATAATCATAAAGAGCCCTCGGTAAAAGTAGATTGGGGTCAAATATTTCTGATCCCGCTTTTGTTGGATCTGTATTAATTTCTTCAAAATTGCTATCGCATGAAATTAGCAAACCACTAACTACCACAAACAATATTTTAATATATTTAGTCATAATTATTTTATTTTAAAGTTAACATTTAGACCAAAAGAGCTTGTAGAAGGCAAGCTAGTCCCTTCAATTCCATAATATTTTACGTTAGAACCAAAACTACTTTCTGGGTCTATATTGTCTGCTTTACGCATTAATATTCCAAGATTTCTTGCAACAAATGAAACATCAATTCCTTGTAAGAATGAAACTTTACGTACTAAGTCTTTAGGGAATGAATATCCAAAAGATAATTGTCTAAATTTGATAAAATCACCACTAACTATACTTGTACTTGTAATATTACGAGCTTCTGCTTGATAATAATTTTCGGCCGTAGCTGTAATTCCGTTATTTGTAATACCTGTTTCTCTTCCTACTAGTGTAGCTTGATGTAATCCTCGTAAACGAGAATAGTATTCAGTTGCAGAAATTACTTTATTACCATAATTAAAGTCAATTAAGAAAGCGAGGTTAAAATTTTTGTACTTAAATTCATTATTCCATCCTCCATAAAAAGTGGGCAAAACAGAACCAAAGTTTTTAAATTCTCCTCTTACTGGCAATCCAGCTGCATCAACTTGTATACTACCATCAGCATTATAAGCATAATCATAAGCTCTAATTTGAGGTCCAGCTTCACCTACAACATATGCAGTAACAGCATTTCCTAGAGTTCCACGATTACTTCCCAAAATAATTGGGGTCTTATCTGCATTCGTAGCTAATACTTTATTCTTGAAATTTGTCGTATTTAAACTAGTTGTCCAAGTAAAATTATCTGTTTTAACAGGAACCCCAGTTACACTAATCTCTAATCCTTTATTTTCGATCGAGGCACTTGCCACTACACCCGTAGCAAATCCAGTAGCTCTACTATATTCTGCATTTAAAATCTCATCGTGAGAAGTTTTTTTATAATAAGATGCATCAAATGTTAATCTACTTTTGAAAAATCTAAGATCTAAACCTACTTCTATCTCATCTACAGTAAATGGTTTTAAAAGTGTAGGAAGTGTTGAAGGAATTGACCCTGTTGAATAACTCACTCCGTTAGTTACTAATGAATTTCCAGAATTGAAATATAAAGAATTTGTATAAGGAGTAGCTTCACCACTTGTTACAGCGTATGATAATCTTACTTTTCCAAAATCTAATGCCTCCATTTTTAATAAATCATTAAAGATAAACGCTCCAGAAACTGATGGTGTAAATACTGCATTATCAGAAGAAGAAGCAGAAGACAATGAAGAATAAACATCATAACGACCAGTTGTTGTTAAGGTTAGGTATTTTGTATAGCCAAAATCTAAAGAATAAAATGCAGAATGACTTTCACTTCCTGAATAATTATACTCTCTATTGAAATTAACGACATTATTTGGAGTATATAAATAAGGTAGAACAAATGGACCTCCACCAACTTTTATTCTTTCATATTTATTTTGTCTAATATTAGCCCCCGCTAATGCATCGATTGAAAAATCTTCACCAAATTTAAATTTAGCTCCAAAAAGCCCATCAAGATTTAGCTCTGAACGAGTAGATTGTCCTTGACTGTCTAATCCACCACGTTTATTTAAGGTGTAATCTAATCCCCAAGGATTCACACTAAATTCGGTATCATGAGAAACATCATTACCTAATCTTACCATTGCATAAATATCATCCGTAAAACTATACTTAGTTGATAATACAGAAATGGTTCTTTTTCTAGTAGGATCCTCAACCCCTCTATTTGCAATAAAATATGGATTGGTCACATAAATATCATCACTAAAAACGATTTCATTCCCTGTCACTGGATCATAACCTGGTGCAAAAATATTGTGATCTACGTTTGGCGCCAAGAATAAAAAGTTATTTGGATTTTTTGGACCATCACTTAAAAAAGACCTGTTGTTTGAACGTTCGTCTGTGTAGTTTATAGAAGCTGCAACGTTGAGTTTCTCAGTAATATTTTGATCAGCACTTAAATTAATAGTTGTACGTTTCAAACCACTATTAGGTACTATCGATTTAGAATCTAAATTAGATACGGACAAACGAAATGCCCCTTCTGCCATTCCCTTAGAAATAGAAACAGTATTTGTAAAATTTGTTCCTGTTCTATAAAAGTCAATATAGCTTTCATTAGCTTTACCATACGTGTATTGCTTTCCGTCAAAACCAATTACTGAACTACCATCTAATTTACCTCCCCAAGCCATTCTATTGGTTGCTAAAGCTGCTCCTGTGGTTAGAGGCTTTGCACCGCCAGTTCCTTGACCATATTGATCTTGAAAATCTGTAAAATCAACTGGAGCATCTGCCATAAAATTAGAATTAAAACTAATTTCATAATCACTCCCTTTTTTTCCTTTTCTTGTAGTAATAAGAATAACACCATTTACAGCTCTAGCGCCATAAAGAGCAGATGCTGACTGACCTTTAAGAACCGTCATTTTCTCAATATCATCTGGATTAATATTTCCAATTCCATCTCCTTGGTCAGCTCCTCCCCACTCTCCAGCAGAACCTCTTTGTGTATTATCCATAGGAATACCATCAATTACATACAATGGATTACCTCCACTAGTAACTCCAGATATACCTCTCAAAAGAACTTTTGATGTTCCTCCAGCACCACTATTAGTACCTCTTACCACAAGACCAGAAACACGACCCGATAAACTATTAGCTACGTTCGTCTCTCTTGCTTTGTTCAAGTTATCACCTCCTACAGTAGCTACTGCATACCCTACTTTTCGTTGATCTTTAGAAATACCCAAGGCCGTTACAACAACTTCCCCTAACTGATTTGGACTTTCTGCTAAAGCTACATTTATAGTAGTTTCATCAGAAACAGCAACTTCTTTTGTAATAAAACCAATATAGGAAATCACTAAAATCGCAGAACTATTGGGTGACTTAATACTATATTTCCCATCAAATCCTGTTGACACTCCATTTTTCGTTCCCTTTATTGTAACATTAGCACCAGAAATGGGAAGACCATTTGCCGCATCTGTTACAATTCCCGATACTGTAGTCTGTGCCTCAAGGTTTTGAAAACCAAACAAGCAAAAAACAAACAGTATTTTTAACACGTTTTGAATCATAAATTTAATTTTTTTAGTTAATGGATATTTTAAAGTTAATTGTTAGTTAAAAGTAAACACCAAAGACGTTAACTATAATATAATTTCGACGAACAACAATTATTAAAAGATATAAGTAGTCTTTTAAAATAAAAACCATAAAAACTACCATCGATTAATCAGTTTCCTTATGCTATTTTTAATTTTTGATCTATATAATTAAGCATAACAAACCAAAATTGCTCTTTTACATAACAAACACTTTATATTCTATTCGTGTTATTTTATGACTAAAAAAAAATATTTTAAAAAAAACTATACCATAAAAAGAAATTTAATTAGCATAAAAAATAATATAGGATATTAACCATTTGTTAATTCAATCAATAGTCAAACTCGTTTCTTAATATCAAAAGCACTATCCCTAATAAAAAAAGAGGGAGTCACAAACAATGAGACTCCCTCTTTTCGGTTGATCTATTAACTGTTAAATCAATTTAGCACTTTAAAATTTAATTTCAACAAATCTGTAGCATTTCCACCAACCATAACTTCAAAATCGCCTGGCTCTACTACTCTTTTCATTTCTCTATTCCATATGGATAACTCATCCGCTGTCAATGTAAATTCAACCTTTTTTGTTTCGCCTTTTTCGATGAATAACCTTTTAAAACCTTTTAATGTTTTTCTTGGGGTTGTTACACTGCTGTAAACATCATTGATGTACAATTGTACAACCTCATCTCCACCATAATTTCCAATATTTTTAACATTTACACTAACTTTCAATTCGCCGTCAGCTTTGATTTCTTTGGTAGTAATAGCAAAATTTGAATATTCGAACTTGGTATAGCTTAAACCATAACCAAATGTATAAAGCGGGTTTTCACTTTCAGAGACATACCTATGAATCGCAGATGGTTTTTGGTTGTAATATATAGGTAGCTGTCCAACAGATTTTGGAACAGTAATGGGCAACCTACCACCAGGATTATAATCTCCAAACAAAACATCGGCAACAGCCTTTCCTCCTGCTTCTCCAGGAAACCAAGCTTCTACAAGAGCAGGAATATTTTCGCTAATCCAATTTGTCGAAAGCGGACGCCCATTTAATAAAACACAAACTACCGGAGTTCCTGTTTTTTGAATTGCTTCGATCAATTCCTGTTGCATTCCGTGTAAATCTAATGAAGCAACATCTCTATTTTCTTCGACCAATTCGTTTGATTCTCCTAGAACCACAATCGCTACATCAGCTTTTTTAGCAATGTCAATTGCTGGCTGAAAGTTTACTTTTTCGAGATTCCAGCGTAAGTGTGCTCTGGCTCCCCAGCCGCCTTCCCACATTTCGATGCGGACTTTGTATTTTTTACCTGCTTCAATATTTTTTGGAGTTGTAACGATACTTGTCGCCCCTTTTGTCCAATTGTCAATAACCAATTGATCGTCAATCCACATTCTAATTCCATCATCAGAACTTAAACCTAACCAGCCATCAAAGGCTTTATCAGATTTTATGTAACCCGTCCAGCGAATAGAGAAATCGTCATCTGTAACACCTGTTCCAGGAGACCATGGCCAGTCAAATTCTAATTGATTATCGATGCGAGTTAATACAGGAGTTCCTTCTACATTTCTATTGTTGAAATATTCACCTTTCAATCCGTTTTGACCTTCGTCTGGAGTAAATAAATATTTTGATGGAATAATTTGTCCTTTTACAATTAAAGGGACACCTTCTTCGTAAAGAACATTAGTTTTGGCACCAGCAACTTGTTTAATACCTTCCAGCACTGTAGTACCTACTTTATTTTTTACCGCATATCCTCCCAATCTTGAAGCATCAGCATTTGGTCCGATAACTGCAATAGTTTGAATATCCTTTTTTAAAGGCAACACATTGTTTTCGTTTTTTAATAAAATAATCGATTTATGTGCTGCTTCCAGGGCGATATCCTGATTTTCTTTGGTATGAAAACGCTCTTTAATTAAGTTTTTATCTGTGTACGGATTTTCAAATAATCCTAATAAGAATTTCAATCTTAAAACTCCTCCGGCAGCACGATCAATCTGCTCCATTGTCAATTTTTTTTCATTTACCAATTCTATAAGGCTTGTCTGCCAAAACTCATTTGTAAAATCATAAAACTGCATATCAACGCCAGCAGCAATAGCTGTTCTGATACTTTCTTTTGGAGAATCTGTAACATAATGTGTGGTTTGAAGGTATTTAATAGCACCCAAATCTGAGACTACAATTCCTTTAAAGCCCCATTCTTTTCTCAGAACATCTGTCAGCAGCCAATGATTTGCTGCACAAGGAATTCCATCTAATTCAGAATACGCACACATAGTTCCCAATGCTCCACCTTTTCTAAATGCTTTTTCAAAAGAAGGAAGATGGTCCTCTCTAGCCGAACGCTCTCCTACTAAAATTGGAGAAGAATTCCCCCCTGCCTGTGGAATACCGTGAACGGCAAAGTGTTTTGGTTCTGCAATAATAGTACGATCAGATTTTAAATCATCACCCTGCATTCCTTTGATCATGGCCAAACCAATTTCACTGTTTAAATAGGCATCTTCCCCAAAAGTTTCTGCAACTCTTCCCCAGCGTGGTTCACGACCCAAATCTAAATTTGGACCTAAACCAAAATGAACGCCATGCGCTCTTGCCTCCATAGCAATTACTTTTCCAACTTTGTCCATTATATTAATATCCCAAGTTGCTCCTAAACCAATATTCATTGGAAAAGCCGTACTTCCGTCATCTAAATAACCATGGAGCATCTCGCACATAATAAGTGCAGGAATCCCCCAACGGTTTCCTTTTATTACTTCAGTTTGAAGATCATTGATCATTTTTGCCGAACGAGGATAAACATCATGAATCGCTCCAATTCCTAATTTTCCAATTTTAGCTGTTGATTTTGACTTCGAAAAATTCTCTTCATCCTTAAAAAATTCGCCTTTGTACATATCCATTTGGCGCACCTTTTCTTCTAGGCTCATTCGGCTTAACAAATCTTTTACTCTATCTTCTACAGGCATTTTAGCATCCTGATAGGGATATTTTTTCTGCGCTGAACTTTGGATGAAAAAACCTAAAACCATTACTAAAACAATGGTCGTCTTTTTTGTTCTTAATCGTAACATAGTTCTGATTTTAATTTTGAATCACTTTAAGCTTTTTCCCATTCACAAAGTCTTCATGAGAGATAAAAAAACTATTATGCACTTTTCCGTTTAATTGAATTTCCTTGATTTTTCCATCATTGTTGGTTTCCCGTTCAATTACAATACTTTCTTTTTTATAATATTTTGTATCTAATTTGATTGTTACTTTATCAAACATTGGCGTTGTGATTGTATAAACTGGGTCACCTGGCGAGATTGGATAAATCCCCATCATTGAATACACCAACCAAGCCGACATTGTTCCTGTATCATCGTTTCCGGGTAATCCTTTGGGCTTATTCTGGAAATATTCTCTAACCAGTTTTTTTACATTTTCCTGAGCTTTCCATTCTTGACCTTTTACATAATTAAACAAATAAGGATAAGCAATATCCGGCTCGTTTGCCATATCAAATTGTTTGCTATCAAAAACTTTTTGCAGCTGATCTGAGAACGCTTTATCTCCTCCCATTAATTTTTTAAGTCCGACAATATCATGCGGAATCATAAAAGCATATTGCCATGCGTTTCCTTCGATAAAACCAACATTTTCTTCAAAATTGGCGCCAGATAAGGGATCAAATGGCTCATACCATTTCCCGTTTGCTAATCTTGGACGCAGTAGTTTTAAATTTTTATCGAATAATTTTCGGTATGACAATGAACGATTTTTGAAACGTTCTGCATCGGCTGTTTTCCCTAAGGCTTTAGCCAAAAGTGAAATGGAATAATCCGAAGCATTGTATTCCTGAGTTGTCGAAACCGGTCCGCGATTATCTGTTGTCAAATATCCTTTCTCGATATAATCCTTAAGTCCTGGACGAAGCGGATTATTTTCAATTTGGTCAGCTCCTTTCAGCATCGCTTTGTAGGCTTTTTGCACATCAAAATCCTGAATCCCTTTCAGGTAAGTATCTGCAATAACAATACTTGCAGGATCACCAACCATGGTAAATGTTTCAGTTGAATTTAGTTCCCATTTTGGTAACCAGCCATTTTCATCATACATTTCCAGCATACTTTTAACCATATTTGATTGCTGTTGTGGATAGACCAATGACATTAGCGAATGTAAATTTCTATAGGTATCCCATAAAGAAAAAACCGTGTAACGCGTTCCGTCAGTTTTGCCAGTTTTACCTCTTTTTATTTCAGGATATTCTCCGTTAACATCATTTAAAGTATTTGGATGAATTAAAGTGTGGTATAAAGCCGTATAAAAAATAGTCTTATCGTCTTTCGAACTGCCTTCTACCAAAATTTTAGAAAGTGCCGCGTTCCATTCGTCATAGGTTTCTTTATAAACAGCGTCAAAAGATTTGTTTCTGGTTTCTTGTTCTAAGTTTTCTCGTGCATTTTCAATACTTACATACGAAATACCGACTTTAACTTCAACCGTTTCTTCTTTATCAAATTTATAAGAGAAATACGTTCCGATGCTGTCACCAACTACTGTTTTAATGGTATTTTCCATCATTCGGGTTTTTCCGTTATACGTCATCCATTGCGCTTCAACGCCTTCATATTTTGATGGCTTTTTCCAAACTCCAAATTTATCTGCAGGCTTAGAAAATTTTGCCACAAAATAAACTGGATAAGCCTCTTCGGGACTATTATAGCAAAAAGAACCAACAGAACGCATTCCTTCAATTTCAGTTGGCGACACCACTTTTACCATAGCACCTTCTTCATTTGTCAAACCTAGACCCAGATTTAATAAAATATTAGATTCCCCTTTCGGGAAAGTAAATTTGCTTACACCGACTCTTTTAGATGCAGTAAATTCTGCTTTGATATTATACTTATCAATGTTTAGCCCGTAATAAGCTGTTTTGGCTACTTCGTTTGAATAAGCTGAACCATATTTTAAATGATTCGTTTCTACAGTTCCAGTAGTTGGCATTAATACAATAACACCCAATTCAGGACAGCCAACACCACTTAAATTCACCTGACTAAAACCTGTTAAAAATGTATTTTCGTTTACATACGGATTTGATAACCAGCGGCTGTCTTTTTCTAAGGGCAAGTTTTGAGGACCAGCAACATTAAACGGACTGATACTAGCCATCCCTCTTGGAGCAATAGGTCCAGGAAAGGCCGCTCCATAATTAGAAGTTCCAATAAACGGATTCACATAATCTGCTGGTTGTTGTGCAAAAATAGTCACGCTAAAAAACAGCATGAAAAAGATACGTGCTGGTATTGCTATTATTTTTTTAATTGAAAACATATTTTTATCTGTTAATAGCTTCAATTTTTAAAGTCCAAGCTTCTTTACATGGTAAATTATTACGCAAACTTTCCGGAATTACAACCTTAAATCCTTCTGCTTCTTTTGTCCATATAAGAGAAGTTTTAGAACCTAACATAGTGATTTTTGTTCCTTTTTTAGGATTGATAGATTTTACAACAAGCTCAGCAGGAATCTTAGTTTCTCCTTCTTTAGCCAAATAAAACAAGAAAACATTTCCTTCTTTGTTTTGAGTCATACAGATGTTATTCTCTTTGTAAGGCGCAATTGGTTTAGTATTATAAATTGCGGTACTATTCACTTTCATCCAGTCTCCGTAGGCTGTCAATAAATCATAAGCACCTTGCTGCCATTCACCTTCTGGGCTTGGCGCTACATTTAATAATAAATTCCCGCCTTTTGCTACAACATCAATCAACATATGAATACCTTGTCTTCCGGTTAAATAGGTAGCATCAGGAGTGTAAGACCAACCACCACCAGATGTAATACAAGATTCCCAAGGATAAGGCAAGGTTTTTTCAGGAACTCTATTTTCTGGAGTTAAGTAATTTTGGTTTTTACCATGAACAGCTCTGTCAACTACAATTAAACCTGGTTGTTTCTGGCGTGCTTTTACTACCAATTCATCCATTTTAACGTCTTGTTCGACCACTCTGTGCTTAATAAATCCGTTTTTAGCTTCGTTTTCGGTAAACTTTTCATCGTAGTTTTCTTTGATATTTTGTTGGTCTCTTTTACGAACCCATCCTCCGTCTAACCATAAAATATCGACTTTACCGTAATCTGTCAATAACTCTAGAATTTGATTATGTGTAAAATCAACATATTTCTTCCATTTTTCAGGATATAATGTCGGGTCATAATTTACGTTTCTATCAAAAGGAGGGAAATATGGATCCCAATAATTTTCGTTGTGCCAATCTGGTTTAGAGAAATAGGCTCCTGTTGAAATCTTTTCTGCTCTAAAGGCATTAAAGACTTCTTTAGCAATATTTGATTTAGGATTACTGTTGAAAGGACAATCTTTGTCAGTAACTTTATAATCTGAATATTTAGTGTCAAACATATTGAAACCATCATGGTGCTTCGTGGTAAAAACCATGTATTTCATTCCAGCGTACTTTGCTGCTTTTGCCCATTTTGCAGGATCAAACTTTACAGGATTAAATGTTTTTTTTAAGCCTTCATACTCTTTTACATAATCATTATAATTAGCAGGATTACTTCCTTTTTTGCGTTCACACCAACCATAATCCTCAGGACAAATTGACCAAGATTCTACAATACCCCATTGACTGTAAGTTCCCCAGTGCATTAACAATCCGAACTTTTTCCCTTGCCACTCCTCTAAATTTTTCAACACCAACGGATCTGTTTCGGGTACATATCTTTCGTCTTCATAGATAGCCTGTGAGAACAATTGTGCCGAAAATAATAAGGCTATGATTGCTATTCTTTTTTTCATTTTCCCTTAATTTATTTTTTAAATTACTTTTTTTAGTTGCTTTTTCAGAATGGATTTGTTGTGCAAAACTGCCATTTTTAATTTTCTGGTTTTCTCAATTGCTCTAGTATCGGCTCATTAGTAAAAGTGATGTGAGTTTGTGGTTTTTCATTGAGTTGATCATAAATAACAATACTATTTTGACCCGATTTCAACCAACAACCTGGTACATAAAGCGTTTGTTGTGGTCCCACTTTCCAATATCTTCCAAGATGATGTCCATTGACAAATACAATTCCCTTTCCCCAATCTGTCATATCAAGAAATGTATCGGCTGGTTTGTCTATAGTTACTGTAGATTCATACAAAACAGGTCGTCCAAGCTTAACCGATTCATTTTTAACAACTGGAGCTTCATTCATTGGCATTTTATACATTTCCCATCCACCACTAATTTCATAATCATTTATGAAAATTGGAGAAATAATTCCTTTGGTGTTATGTACTATTTCGGCTCCGTAATTGATACGCCCCATATTTTCGACTAGGATTTCCAAAATACCATTAAAAGGAATAGAAACAGCCAATTCATATTTATTAAAAACTCTGTTTAATTCACCAACATTTACCCCATTAACATAAACTACAGCAAAGTCTCTCAATCCTTCAACTTTTAAAGTACCAACGATGGGTTGAGTGAATCGTTTTCGATACAAAACATACCCATTTCCCTGACCCAATTTTTCAAATGTTAAAGGTTGATCACTAACGACTGCCTTTTGTTTTTTAATCCAATTCAAAACATCCATACTGGCTTTTACAGCTTGATCAGGATACTTAACAGATGGAATTTTTTCAGGAATAGGAGCTAATTTTGTTTTGGAGAACTGTTGCATCACTTCGCGGATGGCCATGAATTTTGGTGTTGCCCAACCTGCTTCGCTAATGGGAGCATCATAATCATAACTCGTAAGATCTGGCTGAATATTACTTTCTGCATTATAATTAGCTCCAGAAGTAAATCCAAAATTAGTACCTCCGTGCACCATATAATAATTAAAAGATACCCCGGCATCTATATACTTTTTGGTTTGGTTTGCAATCTCATCGCTTCCAATTTTAACAAATGGTTCTGCCCAATGATCCAACCAACCCGTATAAAACTCTGCAACCATATACGGTCCTTGAGCCTTGTTATACTTATTAACCTGTTTTTTTAAATTATCAATATTGGTTTCTCCATTTGCTGTTGGCAAAACACCTTCAACCGCACCACCTTCAAATAACCAAGTCCCATCCGAAGTAAAAAATGGCCCCTGAAAACCAGTTTCTTTAAGCAAATTATAAATAGCCATTTTATAATCCTTATGATCACTGGCTTTAATATCTGTTCTTTGCGAAACATAAGACCCAAATTCGTTTTCAACTTGAACCATAATAATTGGCCCACCCTGAGTAGCAAAAAGTCCTTTAACCTCTGCATACAAATGCTCAAGATACGTTTTACAAGCCTCCAAAAAGGCTTTGTTGTTTGTACGAATCACTAAATCCGGATTGTTTTGCAACCACCAAGGGTATCCACCAAATTCCCACTCTCCACATGCATATGGCCCTGGTCTAAGAATTACAAACAATCCTTCACTTTTTGCAATACGAATAAACTCGGCCAAATCTTTATTGCCAGTTTCAAAATCCCATACTCCTGGCTCTATTTCGTGATAATTCCAAAACACATAAGTAGTCACAGTATTCATACCCATAGCTTTTAGCATTTGTAACCTATGCCTCCAATATTCCCTTGGAATACGTTCGTAGTGCATTTCTCCAGAATGTATTTTTATAATTTTACCGTCTTGACGAAATTCTCCATCAGAAATAGTAAATGCTTTTGATTGCCCTAGAATACTAAAGGGCAATAAAAAAAAGACTAAAATTCCTAACCTAAATAAAATCTGCTTCATTTTCTCTTTTTTAACTGCTGGACCGTATTAAATTACATGTAATAATTTATGTTTTGCGCCAATTAATTTTTCAATTCATTATTACTTAAAGAATAAGGAACGTTTTCATTTTTACTTCCCCAATCTTTATTTGGTTTTTTATCTAAATTGAATTCTAATCTTCCTCCTTTTTGAATTGCATCAAAATTTATAAAACTATTAAAATAGGCATCCCCATTTAAAGTAGCAGACTGTATATAGAAATTATCTTTAGAATTGTTTTTAGCATCAATTTGAAACTTCTTTCCGTTCTCTAAGTAAAGCGTTGCTTTTTTAAATAAAGGACTTCCTATTACATACTGATCAACTCCTGGAGTAACAGGATAAAATCCAAGAGCACTAAAGACATACCAAGCAGAGGTTTGTCCATTGTCCTCATCACCACAATAACCATCAGGTGTGGGAGCATATAATTTAGTGAGAACTTCTCTTATTTTTTCTTGTGCTTTATAGGATTGATAGGCATAATTATATAGATAAATCATGTGTTGAATGGGTTGATTTCCATGAGCATAATTCCCCATATTCACGACTTGCATTTCACGAATTTCATGAATTGTTTGTCCATAATAAGAATCGTCAAAAGAAGGTGGCATCTGAAAAACTTCATCAAGTTTTGAGGCAAATTTCTCTTTTCCTCCCATCAAATCTATTAACCCTTTAATATCATGAAATACCGACCATGTGTAGTGCAAACTATTTCCTTCGGTAAACGCATCTCCCCATTTTAAAGGATTAAAAGGAGTTTGAAAATCACCTTCTTTGTTTTTACCCCTCATTAAGTTTACTGAAGGATCAAATACATTTTTATAATTTAAAGATTTCTTGAAATAGGCATCAGCAATGTTTGTCTTGCCTAACTTTTGTGCCATTTTAGCAATGGTAAAATCTGCAAAAGCATATTCTAGTGTTCGAGCGACATTTTCGTTTATACCAACGTTGTAAGGAACATAACCCAAAGTATTATAATATCCTAAACCTTCACGACCAACAGATTTGACAGGTCTGCCGTCTTCGATTGTGGCGTTTTTTAGCATTGCCTCAAATAGCAGTTCAGTATCCTTATTTTGAACCCCTTTTAAAAAAGCATCGGCTATAATTGGTGCAGAATTGGATCCGACCATACAATCTCTATGTCCTGGGCTTGCCCATTCTGGTAACCAACCTGACTCTTTATAAGTATTAGCGAGTCCTTCCAAAATATGACTATTCAAATCAGGATACATTATATTAAAAAAAGGAAAAACAGCTCTAAAAGTGTCCCAAAAGCCATTATCTGTAAACATATAACCTGAATTTACTTTTCCATTGTAAGGGCTGTAATGTACTACTGCATTATTTTTATCAAACTCATAAAACTTTCTAGGGAATAACAACACACGGTATAAACTTGAATAAAATGTTCTGATATGATCTATATTGTCGTCTTCCACTTGAATTCTACTTAATTCTTTTTCCCAAGCTTGTTTTGCCTTCTCTTTAGTTTCTTCAAAAGTATCCTGACCTATTTCTTTGCTCAAGTTAAGTTGAGCCTGATCTAAACTTATAAAGGATGAAGCTACTTTCACATGCACAACTTCACCTTTTTTAGTTTTAAAACCAATGATTGCTCCTACATGTTCCCCTTTACTATCCGTAGCATTAGGAATTAATTTCCATCCATCTGTCCAAGTATGGTTTATCTCAAAATCTTTATCAAACTCGGCCACAAAATAATTATGGAAATTTTCTGGAACACCTCCACTATTATTGCGACAATACCCTATTATTTTGCGCTCACTCGGAATAATTTTGACCATAGAGCCTTTAAAAAAGGCATCCAACATAATATAAGATGTGTTAGATTCTGGAAAAGTAAATTTAAAATGAGCTGCTCTTTCTGTTGGAGAAACCTCCAAAGTCACGTCATAATCAGCTAAATATGCTGAATAGTAATACGGTTTAGCCGTTTCTGCTTTATGTGAAAACCAAGATTCACGATCATCTTCTTGAAATTTCAATTTTCCAGTTACAGCCATCAACGAGAAAGCGGCGTAATCATTAATCCATGGACTTGGTTGGTGTGTTTGCTTGATGCCTCTAATTTTTTTATCATGGTATTTATAAGTCCAACCATCTCCCATTTTGGCGGTCATTGGTGACCAAAAATTCATTGCCCAAGGTGTAGCAATTACAGGATAAGTATTACCATTTGATAAACTATAATCAGAATCAGTGCCCATCAATGGATTTACAAAATCTACAAGATTTACAGGTTTTTCATTTGTTTTTAGTAGTTCAATATTTTTATTAGAACACGACAAACATAACAAACAAACCAAAATTTTTAAATACCTCATTTTTAATTAATTAATATTTCATCGAAAAACATAAAAGAACTATCTCCTTTGGGGCTTTTTCTTAAGTTAGTAGCTATCACTTTTACATATCTTGCAGTGATAGCATTAAAATTAATTACAAAGTCTTTTAGCTCAGATTTGGAATTGATAGCAAACGGTTGCGTTATTTTTCCAACTTCATTATATACTACTCCATCATTAGAAACAAAGGCTTTTATTTCGGTAGGAAAATAAATCCCAGATCCTTGATTTTCTAATGAACCCAAAATTACTTGATGAATGGTTTGTGTTTGATCTAAATCAATTACTGTTTCCATATCATCAACCAACCAAGCTTGCCACTGCCCGTCATGAAAATTTTTGCTTCCTCTTACTACGTTTACCAAACTTAAGAATCCATCTCCTTCATAATTTTTATTAAAAGGCTTTTTAAAAGTCAACTTACTCCCCACTGCTTTATGGAATTGAATGGTATCTGTAAAAACTTTACCAACTGATTTCTCCGATTTGAATAAAGAGGCCCGTAACATCGAAGTCCCTGAAACCGTAATAGTGTCAGTATATTGTATAGGATTATCGGTACTACTTTTGTCTGCCAAAACATACCGGATATCAGCATTAGGAAACTCATTCTTCAATACCAATTTGACTTTTTTATTACTCAAATCAGCGGTATAAGAAGCCGTTACCAAATATGCACTTTTTGAATAATTGATTCCTAAGTAATCATAACGCTCTAATAAAGAAGGTAATCTTGTAGTAAAATCATTCCAATTCCGGGCTTCTTTTGAACTCCACAATGTCTCGGATAAAGCCGCAATTCTTGGAAAAATCATATACTCAGATTGTTGAGTTGTGGGAACGTATTCTGACCAAAGATTGGCTTGTCCTCCAAGAACATGTTGCGCTTGATCAGGAGTCATTGAATCAACAACGGGATCAAATTCATAAACTTTACTAAGTGGTGTATACCCCCCAAAAGCCAATGGCTCTTCGTTTTGCGGGCCTTGATAATGATCAAAATAACAATGTGATTGCGGAGACATAACCACATCATGCCCTTGTTTTGAAGCTTCAATACCACCTTGGGTTCCTTGCCAACTCATAACTGTTGCTTCTGGAGCCAAACCGCCTTCTAATATTTCGTCCCAACCAATTAATTTTTTACCTTTAGAATTAATGTATTTTTCCATTCTTTTGATAAAATAACTTTGTAATTCGTGTACGTTTTTTAACCCTTCGTCTTTCATTCTTTTTTGGCAAAGCGGGCATTTTTCCCAATTGGTTTTAGTAGCTTCATCTCCTCCTACATGAATGTACTTTGAAGGAAAAACAGTAACAACCTCATCAATTATATTCTGCAAAAACTCAAACGTAGTTTCTTTTCCAGCACAATAAATATCTGTGATAGGCCATAATCCACCAGAAGGTACCCCAATACGCTGATTAAAACAGGCTAATTCTGGATAAGCAGCAATTGCACAACTAACATGCGCTGGCATCTCAATTTCCGGAATGATTTCTATATTTTTGGCCGCAGCATACTTTACAATTTCTTTTAATTCTTTTTGGGTCAAAAACCCTCCATAAGTTCCTTTTTCGTTTGGATTTACAGTAAGTCTGGCATTCCAGATTACATTTTCTTGATCTACTCTCCAAGCTCCAATATCAGTCAATTTAGGATACTTTTTGATTTCCATTCGCCAACCTTGATCATCTACCAAATGCAAATGCAAAACATTCATTTTAAGCATAGCCAAGCGGTCAATGGTTTTTTTGATATAATCAGTTTTGAAAAAATGACGTGATAAATCGAGCATTAATCCTCGCCATTGAAAACGAGGTGCATCTGTAATGATCACATTGGGAATCATCCATTTTACATTCGCCACTTGGCTTTTACTTTCGATAGCTGTTGGCAATAATTGTCTGATACTCTCCAGTGCATAAATAAAACCAGCAGCATCTTTAGCCGAAAGAATACAGCTTGTAGAAGTCACTTCTAATTTATAGGCTTCATGAGGTAAACTTGTATCTAACTTAAACAAGACGTAATTGCTATTTGGAAGCTTATTTGAAATCTTGGGTGTCCATCCTGCTGCCTTTGTAAATTTTTGAATCAATGCAGTTGCTATTTCTTTTTGGGAAGCATCTAAGACAACAAACAAAGTGTTTTTAGTAAACAGAAAATCACCTTGAGTCACTGTTATATTTGCTGGTTTTGGAATAATAGTAACATCCTTTGCAGCAAACACCTTTTGCCCAACAACAGAATTTGAAATAAGCATTAAAAGTGCTACCCAAGTTATTCTAAGTATTCTCATAAATCAGTTATTTTAAAATAAAAATGATAATTTTTTTTCTATTCAAATATTTCTCTTTTTATAATCGTCCAACTTTCAACACCTCTCACAATAGATTTTTAAAACTTAAAAAGTTGCGTCTTATTTAAATACTTTTGACGATAATGCGTTTTTATTTTTAACAGAGGCTGGAATATTTCCCATTATAAAAACTAAAGTTCCACCTTGCATAATCTCTTTATGGGTGATATAATTTCTATTTATTTTTCTGTGATTCAACTCGACAGATTGTATATAGATGTTATCCTTGTTATTATTTTTAGTTTCAACTACAAATCTTTTATTGTTTTCTAAATTAATCGTCGCCTTTTCAAACATTGGAGAGCCAAAACTATAAACACTTTGTGCTGGGTTTACAGGATAAAAACCAAGTGAACTCAAAACATACCAAGACGACATTTGTCCACAATCTTCGTTACCACAAAGTCCTTTAGGAGTGTTTTTGTATTGTGTTTCTAAAATTTCTCTAACTATTTTTTGGGTTTTCCATGGCTTATTGACATAATTATATAAATAGGCAACATGATGACTTGGCTCATTTCCATGTGCATATTGACCAATCATTCCGGTACTGAAAATGGGTAATTTATCCTCTGGCAACGGTTTTAGAGAGAACATAGAATCTAACTTTTGATCAAAAATTTCTTCACCTCCAACTTCTTTTATCAAACCTTCAATGTTTTGAGGAACGGACCAAAAATATTGCCATGCATTGCTTTCGCAGAAATAGGGTGTGTATTCTTTTGGTATAAAATTATTAACAAACTGACCATTTCTCAATTTTGGTCGCATAAAACTAGTTTGTTTATCATAAACATTTTTCCAGTTTTCAGAGCGATTCAAAAAATATTTATAATCATTTGGCTTATTCAACGCTTTTGCAAATTGAGCCAAACACCAATCATCGTAAGCGTATTCTAAAGTTTTAGAAACGGACCAGTTTTCTCCACTATCATCTACAGGTACATAACCGATAGATTTGTAGCTATCTAGTTGTCTTGCATCTACCATAGAACTCTCTTTACAAGCTTTATAAGCCAATGTGATGTCAAAATTTTTAATTCCTTTAAAATAAGCGTCAACAATAACAGGAATAGCATGATTGCCTATCATCATATTGGTCTCATTTCCTTGTAAGGACCAAACAGGCAATAGTCCCGTTTCTTTGTAATGAGCCAATAAAGAATTTATCATGCTCGACACTCGATTAGGATGCATAATCGTATACAAAGGATGGGCAGCCCTATAGGTATCCCATAACGAAAAGGTATCGTATCGATCATACCCATTGGCTCTTTGAATGTTGCCATCAGCGCCTTTATACTCACCATTATGGTCACTTAATAAAGTTGGAGCTAACATGGACTGGTATAGCATGGTATAAAAAATACTTTTCTTCGTTTCGTCTGTCGTTGTCACTTGAATTTTTTGCAACTCCTTTTCCCAAAGGACACTCGCTTTTTCTTTATACTTTTCAAAATCAAAATCAGGAGCTTCATTTGTTAAAGATGCGTATGCTCCATTTATTGTTGCAGTAGAAAGCCCTGTTTTTAGAACTATTGATTCTTTTTCGGCAGTTTTATAATTTAATATGATTTTTGTTTTAACCGCTTCAACTGGGCTGGTTGACAATGAATCATTTTTAAAAATTTGATAAGACTCAAAAGGTTTTGAAAATTTCATAACAAAATAAACCCTTTGGTCTTTTGCCCATCCTGTAGATTGACGATACCCTTCGATAGTTGTCTTATTAACCACTTTTAGGTAGGTTTTTGTAGGTGCATCCCAATTCAAAGCATACCCCAAATCAACATGAATTTGTGAGGCATTATCTTTTGGAAAAGTATACTTATGAATTCCTGTCCTTGCAGTTGTCGTAAGCTCTGCTTTGATACCAAAATCTAATAAATCTACAGAATAATATCCTGGTGAAGCCTTTTCTTTTTCATGCGAAAAAGTTGAAAATGGCATAAAATTATTGCTCTTAATTCTATTGACAAATCTACTATTGGTAGGCATCACTAAAATATCATACAAATCACCAGCTCCAGTTCCTGTTAAATGCATATGCGAAAAACCAGAAACTATAGAATCTTGATAAAAATAGCCTGAAATTCTATCCCAACCCGGAATACCAACGTCTGGACTTAATTGTACCATTCCAAAAGGCACTGTTGCTCCAGGATAAGTATTGCCAGGGCCGCCAGTACCTATAAACGGATTTACATAATTAACTAATTCATTTTCATCAGAATGGTTGGAACTACAATTTGATAAAAAAATTAGCAATAAAATAAATATGAGGCCCTGTTGTTTCATTACTTCAAATTGGCTTTAGTTTCTTTAATCACTTTTAAATAAGCATCTGATATGGCATTACCATCAAAAAAAGAAACTCCTTTGGCTCCATTATCTTTTGCTAATACAATTGCCTTTCTTAATTCGTCTTCTGATGTAACGCCAGGGATGTAGATTCCTGTATTTACTTTTGTATTTGTTCCTTTTAAGTCGACAACACCTTGCTTGGTAGCAAAGCCAATCCAATCTATTCCTTCGTTGTAAAAATTATGATAAATCATAGGATAAACCTCATCTATTGTCCATTTATCCCAACGTTGACGAACCATATGACCAGCCATTTCTGGATAAGGAAATACCGCTGCGGTTAATAATTTGCCATATTTGTGTGCAATATCATAGGCATGATTCACTACGTTTCTTATCTGATTCAGGCGGAATTGCTTCCATTCCATATCAATTTCTGGGTGCTCCATTTTTCTTGGATCTCTACCAAATTCTTTCATAAAAGCATTAATACTCGCCTCAGAATAATCAAAATCATAATCAGGCAATTCCGTGTTTTGTACTAGATTATATTTAGGTAACAACCCTATAGGTAAAAAAACATCAGGGTATCTAATATAATCCAAATGAATACTTTCGACTCCTTTTACTTTGGCCAATGCCTCTAATAAATCATAGATGTGTTGACAGGCTTCGGGATGACTTGGAGATAACCATTGGTAATAATCAACATACGGACGATCGTCAAAACAAGATTTTCCACTACGACTTACCATATACCAATCCGGGTGTTTTAATGCTATGGGATCTCCAGGACGATTCATAGTCATGATCCATGCGTGTACTTTCAAACCTTCTTTGACGGCCAAAGGAACCAATCGTTTTAACAAATCAGGATCAGCATTGGTATTGATCAACACTTCATCAATTCCTCCCTCTTTATATCTTTTAAATTCTTGAGTATAGGAATCATTGGTACGTTTTGCATCGGCACCAATCCAAACAGCAAATTCAAAAACTTGTTTTGATGGTAGGTGTTTCGTTTTATGGGCTGGATTATTTTCTCTAGAACTTGTATTAAAGGACACAAAAAGATACCCAATAATAAGTAGTTTGATATATTTCATAATGTTTACTATTTATTCAACTCAATTCATACTGTCATAAAGCTTGTATAACAACTCATGGTTATTGTCTAAACTATATTCCCAAAACATGGCACCACCTAAACCTTTTTTCTTAATAAACTCGGACTTCAATTTTATCTCTATTGGTGTCTCATAGGAAATGAATACGCTGTCTTGTGCATTCCATAAATAGGAAGCTTTTGCTGAGTTATCATATAATTTTTGAAATTTACCCGACTTTATTTCTTCTGCTATTTTCCAAGAAGCAACAATTTCACTTCCTGTTTGAGCGGATTCATACAAACCATTATTTTGTAATGATACTTTGTTCCACTTTCTTCCGTAAAACGGAATGCCCAAGATGATTTTATTCGCAGGAATACCTAAATCCATATATCTAGCTATCGTTTCGCTTACGCTATCTCCACCAAATTTTTCTTGATTCGAAGGATATAAATTAGCATGATGACCTGTTTGATAAAACCAGCCATTATAAAAATCGTAGCACATTACATTTATAAAATCAAGATACTTGCTGGCATTTTTTAAATCTGTATGATTGATATACAATTGATCTGCTCCTGCTGCAATAGTTAATAAATAAGTAGTGTTATCTGCATTACCTTCAATCTCTAATTGTTTTCGCAATTCTCCTAATAGCAGTGTGAAATTTTCTTTATCGGAAGGTCTAAACACATTATCTTCTGCACGTTGTCCTGGGAACTCCCAGTCAATATCAATACCGTCAAAACCATACGATTTCATTAACGTAACAGCGCTTTTTGCAAACTTCTCTCTTGATACATTATAGGCCGCAATATTTGAAAATTGATCAGACCAAACCCAACCACCAATAGAATACAATACTTTTAACCGAGGATTTTGCTTTTTTAAAGCCAAAACACTAGCTATTTTGGCTCTATCTGTTGCTAACTCAAATTGCACATTTCCATTAACAATATTTGCAAAGGCATAATTAATGTGTGTTAACTTAGTAGCATCAATCTTTGCAGGATCAAAATTTTCGTAACCCGCAACATAACCAATAATCTTAAAATCTTTATTGGCCATTTTTTGCTTTGTTTCTAATGAAGAACAAGCTAAAAAAACACTTATAATCAAAACTAAAAAACTGGATTTTATTAGTATCTTGAATGGTTTAAAATAATTCATTACGCGAGGAGATTTGATTTGTACTAATTAATTTTGCTGTAAATATCGACCATCCTCATTTATAATTAATGTTTTATTAGAAAAAGGACTTTTAATAGAGATGCCCCATCCAAAACTATAATTCTCCAATTTGGGATTTATAGAAAAGCCATCCATTTTAAGATTGATATTACCAAGATCTTTTAATGATGTTGCCCATTGTTTTTTTAATGAAAAATATTGTTTTTGAGCTCTATACCATTTAAACAATTCCCATTTTAATTGTTCGTCTTTAGGAATTGTAAAAGCATCTTTCCCCTCTTTCGAAGAAAAATAAACATAGCCCCATTTTTCGGGTTCGTGCATATTAATAACACCTTGTGGCGACCAAACCCAATTATATTCTGGCAAAAATTTACCAGAAGCATCTTTTTTACGTTCGTATTTACCGTCAATAATGGAATGTTGCCAATTGACTCTAGAGAAATTCACTCTCCAAAAGCGATCTCTAGGTACATTATCCTCATTATACGATTTTTGATAAGCCGCCCAAGGTATAGCTATTTCCAACATCCATCCTTGATCAGTATCCGTTGAATTATTGATTGTTCCTTTGACTTTTACTGCTGACTTTAATCCAGTAATGTTCCAATCATTTAGAACGACATTATCGTTTGTTCGATAAGGTTTTGACAAGAATAAATCCCAAACAGTATTTAATGCATTGATTTCTAATTCATAATAATTAAAAGAATCACCATCTGGGTCTATAAAAACTTCAAAATCGTTATTGTAAAAAATAATGGCATCACGCTGTTTTAGGTTGGCCCAAACATGTGGCTCGTTGATTTTTGCTAAAATATAATAATTGGTTTCGTCCCACAGCATTTTCACTTTTGTTTCGTATTTGGGTTTTTGAACACCTTCAATATCAACAAAAGCATCTGTCCAATCTACTTTTGACCATGATGTTTCAGATTCCTCCCCATCAACAATGATTTTGTCTGTAGTTTTATATGCTATATGAGTTTTAGGAACAATTTCGTTGTTGGATTGTGAAAACCCAATACTAGTAGTTAAACCAAAAACAACTGTAAACCATTTTAATATTAAACGCATATTTTTTTCTATAAACTGTTCTCTTTTGTAAACTGAATTACTTCACTTAATTTACCAAATGCAATAGCGACTACGGTATCAGCAGCACCATAATATACGGCCAATTTGTCTTCTTCTATACTATGTAAAGCGGCACATGGGAAAACTACATTGGGCACATCACCAACTTGCTCATAAAGTTCTGCTGGTCCTAATAAATAAGGCTGTGTTCTATATTTTACTATATCCGGTGAATCAACTTCTAAAAGCGCTGCTCCCATTGCATAACGGAAACCGTTGCAGGTATTAATAACGCCGTGATAAATCATTAACCAACCTTCAGCGGTAAGAATCGGGATTGGTCCTGCACCAACTTTGGTACATTGCCAAGCACTGTCTTCAAAAGGAGTTGGTTTCATCACTAAACGGTGTTCTCCCCAGTATTTCATATCTGGACTATAACTGATCCAAATATCTCCAAAAGGAGTATGTCCGTTGTCACTCGGACGGCTTAACATAGCATATTTTCCGTTTATTTTTTGCGGAAATAAAACCCCATTTCTGTTAAAAGGCAAGTAAGCATTTTCACATTGATAAAATTCTTTGAAATCAAAAGTATATCCTATTCCAATTGTTGGACCGTTGTATCCGTTACACCAAGTAATCCAGTAACGGTCTTCGATAAAAACAACACGAGGGTCATATTTATAGGCAGATTCAATCATTTCTGTATTCCCAGCCTGCATTTCTATTGGCTCATGGTTAATATCCCAATTTATTCCATCTTTGCTGAAACCTGCAAAAATATTCATCTGAACTGCTTTGTTATCACATCTAAAAACACCAGCATAGCCATCTCCAAAAGGAACTACAGCGCTATTAAAAACACTGTTTGATGAAGGTATAGCATATCTATTAATAATTGGATTTTCAGCATATCTCCACATTACATCATTGGAATTTTCGGGTCTATCTTGCCAAGGAATTGTACTCACTTTTATATCATTTTATTTGTTAAACATTTTCTTTTTTACCCTTTAAGGGTGCAATTAAATCATAACTACACCCAGGGTGCCTCTTGTATGTGTGGTATTCTAAATAATATTTTCTTTTAATCTTCTATTTTTCGAACTTTATCTAACCAAGTGAATTTTAAAATTGTTGTTGTTATTAAAAACACAATTAAAGCCACAATTGCTTTTGGATAATCTCTGATGATGAAGAATATCGGAAGTAAAATCATACTGGACTGCCATACAATTCCGATTACACAATTCAGCATATCTTTCCAAAAGTCATTATTTTTCTCAAAAGTCTGATCTTCAATTTTTAATGTTTCGTAAACTGGATGCCACCAACCCCATGGACGTACATTAGTATAAAAAGATTTGAGCACCTCCATATCAGTAGGTTTACTTAAGAAAGTTCCTAAAAGACACCCCAAAATAGAGAAACCAAAAATTAATGGAAATAAGTAAATGGCTTGTACTTCTGCTAAATCATATAAAAACGATCCTTCTGTTAAACTTCCTTTGGCCTGACCTAGAGCAAATTGTAAAGAAGCAATGATTAATCCAGCGAACATTCCCCAAAAATATCCCCAACCGTTAAAACGCCACCAAATCCATTTTAAGAAATTCGCCGCTACGTAACCACCATATAATGCACTGGTAATCCATAACGTCAATGAATTAATTGAGTCTGCAAAGAATCCCATAAAAACTCCTAAACCAACAACTAAGAAAGAAGAAAGCTGACTTACTTTTATATAATGTGCATTTGTAGCGACTGGTTTAAAGTATTTTTTATAAATATCATTTACAATATAAGCTGGTCCTGCATTTACAAATGCTGAAAATCCAGACATAAACGCCGCTAATAAACCCGCCAGTAAAATTCCTTTAATTCCAACAGGAATATATAAATTGACCACTTTTGGCATTAATAATTCTAAATCCGCTCCTGTTAAACCTGCATTAGCATTTAGTTCTGGCGCTAAATTAACCAAAGCAATTACTACAATTCCTGTAATTAATAAATACCTTGGAATGAACAGGATTAAGTTCGTGAAACCACTCATATAAGCCGCTTCCTTTACGGATTTGGTAGAAAGTACTCTTTGTAAATCATAACTTGGTGTTGGCCCAGCAATACTAGCAAAGAAACCTTTGAATAGTGTCATCCCTATAAAAGCTGCAAACATTTTGTACCCTTCCGAATCAATCAAATTATTAAACGTCTGAAACTTATCACTCCACTGAGTTTCAAACTGCCATCCGAAGAACACATTTTTCCATTCCTCAGTAATAATCGAATTAATCTGAATATCAGTATAGTTAATAAAAGCATATCCCGCAATTAAAACACTGGCAACTATCATAATTAAATATTGCACAACCTCTGTTGCTACTACAGAGAACATTCCGCCTTTAACCGTATAAATTGTAGTTAAAAAAATGATTAACAAGGCATAAGAACGCTCGGATGTCAATAAAATTAAATCGCCATAATGAAGCGTTAAATCCCAAGGAAGAATAATAGTTACAAATTTTCCGATTCCTTCAAAGAAATAAGCGATAAAACCAATGGTAGAAATAATGGCAAAAATAGCCACAATAATGTGTGATGCTTTTCCAGCTCTGTCGCTCCCGAAACGGGTTAAAATCCATTCAGAACCTGTCATTACTTTCGATCTTCTGATCCACACCGCAAGAAACATCATTACAAAAATCTGATTCCATATCGGCCAAAGCCACATAAACATGAAACTTTTTACTCCATATAAAAACAGAACCCCAATCATCCAGGAAGTTCCTGAAACATCAAACATTCCAGATCCGTTACTTAACCCTAAAAGATACCATTTTATTGTTTTTCCGCCAAGGAAATAATCATCTAGTCCTTTTGATGCTTTTCTTGAAATCCAAATACCTATACCTACTGTGAGGAAAATATAAGCTACGATGATTGATACGTCAATGATATCCATTAAATTTATTTGTTAGTAGGTTAGTTACGTTTTTGTTTTTATTTATTTTTTATTCCCCAGTTTTTATTTGGCTGAGGTCCCATTACAAAATGAAGAACTCCTCCTTTTAAAATCTGCTCATGTGTGATTGCTGTTTGATTGAATTCGATTCCGTTTAAAGTAGCAGACTGTATATAAAAATTTTTGTCTGAAACATTTTGAGCTTCGATTACAAAGGCTTTTCTGCCTTCAAGATTGATAGTTGCTTTTTCGAAAATCGGACTTCCTATTTCGTATTCTCCCGAAGCTGGATTCATAGGATACAGTCCCATTGAACTGAAAACATACCAAGCTGACATTTGTCCGCAATCTTCATTACCGCTCAAGCCATTGGGAGTCGTATTGTATTGTGTGTCTAAAATATGACGTACCCAATATTGCGTTCTCCAGGGCTGTCCAGCATGATTGAACATGTAAGCAATATGATGACTTGGCTCATTTCCGTGTGCGTATTGCCCAATTAATCCTGAAATATCTGCCGAAACGTTATTTCCTGTAATTTCTGAACTCTCAGTAAATAGCTGTTCTAAACGTTTTGCAAAAACTTCATTACTTCCGTGAAGCGCAATTAAATTATCTACATTCTGAGGTACGAACCAGCTGTGCTGCCAAGCATTTCCTTCAGTATAATCTGTATGCTCTCTGTGATTAGAATGTTTCGGATCGAAAGGTTCGTTCCATGTTTTTCCGTCTTCCGATTTACCTCTCATAAATCCAGTTTTCGGATCAAATAAATGTTGGTAAGCTTGAGATCTCTTTAAAAAGAATTGGTAATCATCATTTTTACCTAAAGCTTTAGCCATTTGTGCCACACACCAATCGTCATAAGCATATTCTAAAGTAATGGTTACTGATTCATCAAGTAAATTATAAGGGATATAACCATACTTTTTGTAAAAATTTAATCCACGTTCATCCTGCATCATTGTGGCTTTCATTGCTTCATACGCCTTTTCAGCATTAAACCCTTTAATGCCTTTTTGATATGCATCAACAATTACTGGAATCGAATGATAGCCTGTCATTGTATTCGTTTCGTTAGCATATAAAGTCCAAACCGGTAATATCTTTTTGGTATCATAATAGGCTAACATTGAGTTCACAATATCTGATACTTTGTCTGGAGCTAGTATAGTAAGTAAGGGATTTTCGGCTCTAAAAGTATCCCATAGTGACAAAGTGGAATAAGCAGTATAATCTTTTGCTGTAACAATTTGATCATCTTCTTTTCTATACTGTCCGCTTTTATCACTATAGGCTACAGGGGCAATTTGTGCATGATACATCGCCGTATAAAAAATTCTCTTTAAAGAATCTACGGGTGTTTCAACCTCTATTTTACTTAATGTTCTATTCCATGTTTCGGTAGCTTCAGATTTGGTTTTTTCAAAACTAGCGTTTTCTCTGTCTAAATTATCTTTGGCATTAGCCACACTAACTGATGATAAAGCAACCTTTACCCTCAATTCATCGGAATTATTGGCTTGAAAAAACAATTGTGCTGCTGTAGTTTCTCCACCAGCTGTATTTCCTGTAACAATTTGTTTATTGGCCAATAAAACGGATTCAGCAATTGGTTTTGAAAATTTTGCGACAAAAAAAACTTTTTGATTTTTGGCCCAACCTGTACTAAAACGATGACCACTTATGGTAAATTCGTCTTCGATTGTAATGCCTGTTTTCAAAGTTTTGTCCCAATTAATAGCAAATCCAAGATCGATTATGAGTGATTGCTTGTCATTTTTGGCAAATGTATATTTATGGAAGGCCGTTCTCTGGGATGAAGTTAATTCTACATTAATTTTGGGGTCTTTAAGGAAAACTTGATAAGAGCCCGGTGTTGCTTTTTCGTTAACATGACTGTAAGATGATTTATAAGGTAACTGATCGCGTGAAGCTATTTTTGTTGTTAAATCAACCTTTTTATTTGTTGGCATAAATAAAATATCTACCAAATCTCCTATCCCTGTTCCACTTAAATGTAAATGACTGAATCCTGCAATTATTGAATCCGAATGATGATATCCAGAACACCAATCCCAATTTGAAACACCATTATCAGGACTCACTTGTAACATTCCAAAAGGAACAGTGGCTCCAGGATAAGTATGCCCGTGACCACCCGTACCTATAAAAGGATCAACATAGTTTACAAAAGGTGTTTTTTGATGATGATTTTTATTTACATTTATCTTGCAACTTGCGATCAAAATCATAAATAAAATCAACACGATACTATTCTTCATATTTAACAATCTTAATTTAACTTTAAATTTATACATATCCGACTTTCATCAAAAGTAATTTAGACGGACGACATGTAAACTAAGATAAACATCAAAAAAACATATTTTCATTATGAATTTAAATTCCAGTAAATTTTATCGATTACCATTACAGTATCACTTCTTTTTTTGGATTACTTATTTTTTATTTAACACATTTAGATGGGGAATTTATTTTAATGATTATTGGTATTCATTAAAAACTAACTTACTAGGATTTCCAATTCACATGACGCTGTGCTATCTGAATATTCTAGTCTTTATGCCTTATCTAGTATACAGAAAAAGATATTTTTTATATGTAATTACAATTTTAACAACCATCTTTTTAATGGTGATTATAAAATTCAATCTCACATATTTATTAATAACTCATAATGTTTGGCCTGAAGGTCCTGAGACTATTGATAAATTAACCTTCAATTATAGTATCAACATGATGATGGGAGAATTGTATGTAATCACTTTTGTGACAGCGATTAAGATTACATTTGACTTTCTAAAAGAACAAAAAAGAGCAACAGATCTTGAAAAAACTCAATTAGAGACAGAGTTACTGTTCTTAAAATCTCAAATTTCTCCACACTTTTTCTTCAATACGCTCAATAATATTTATTCACTATCTGTAGAAAAATCGAACAAAACTCCAAAAATTGTTCTCAAACTTTCTGAATTAATGCGCTACATGCTTTATGATACTAAGACTAAAAAGCAAACTTTAGAGAATGAAATACTTTGTATTCAAAACTATCTTGACTTGGAGAGAATTAGAAATGATGATCGCTTACAAGTTAATATGTCTATTTCTGGAGATATACATGATAAAGAAATTAGTCCAATCATACTACTCACTTTTATTGAAAATGCTTTTAAACATGGGGTCAACAAAAACACTGGACCCGTAGTAATCGATATAAAATTTAAAATCAAAAATGATTTTTTATACTTCACTATCACTAATCCAATGCCTGAAATCACAAAGCACAAAGACAACTTTAACAAGTCTAGTGGTATAGGAATAGAGAATGTAAAAAAAAGACTTGAATTGGGCTATAATAAAAACGATTATAAACTTTCATTTAAAAATAAAAAGAATATTTTTGCTGTAAAGCTTGTAATTAAAGTATCTTAGGGGAAATTCCCTCTCTTTTCAAAACACTTAATTTATTTCTCTCAAAAACATATAGCAATGAAAATAAATTGTTTAATCATAGATGATGAGCCTTTGGCAATTAATGTTATTAAAAATTATTTAGAACCTATTGAAAATTTTGAAGTAATAAACACTTTTAGTAATCCAATTGAAGGTTTAAATTTTTTAAAAAACACTAAAGTCGACGTAATCTTTCTCGATATTAATATGCCTGTTCTTGATGGAATAAATTTCATAAAAAGTCTAGAAAACCCTCCTATACTTATCATTACAAGTGCTTATAGCCAGTTTGCTATAGAAACTTATGAACTTGATGTTTTGGATTATCTGGTAAAACCAATCGAATTTCCTAGACTAATGAAAACATTAAACAAAATTAGCAAGAGGCTTGACATCAACAACAAGGTTTCACAAGAAAGTAATACTGAAAGCCCTTTTATTTTTGTTAAGATTGACAAAAAGAGAATGAAAAAAATATTTTTCAATGAAATTCTTGTAATCGAAAGTTTAAAAGACTATTTAAAAATAAACACCTTAACAGGTAAATACATAATTCACAGTACATTATCCGACTTTACTGATTTATTACCCGAAAAAAATTTTTTAAGAATTCACAGATCATATACTATCGCTATTGATAAGATTGATGCCGTTGAAGGAAATAGTATCGAAATTGAAGGACTTAGATACGTAATTGGAAGATCTTATATTGATCATGTAAAACAACGAATTTTAACTTCTACTTAAAAAACTTCACCTCATTTGGTTACAGTATGAGCAATAAAAAAATGCAGCCGAGTAGACTGCATTTAAAAAAATGGTAACCAACCAAATAAACCACATGAAAATAGTTTACATTTTATATTCATTAAAAGAAATACCTCTTAAATGCTTCTATTGCCGAATAATTTGCTAATCCCAAGGCATGATATTTTTCTGCAGTTAATCGGTTTCTGTCCTCAACTCTTACCCAAAACTCCCTACTATCATCTCCCTGAAACATTACTCCATCTTTTTGAGATTGATGATAAAAAATAGCATGTCGTTTTTTGAGTACTTGATCAGGACTCATTGGAACTGCCATATCAATCTGGTAAGATTCCCATTCATGCCATGCTCCTCTATATAACCAAACCCAGCAATCATCCATAAAACTTTTATGCTTTAGTCTTTTTAAAGCTTCAAACAAACTATCTAAACAAACTTTGTGAGTTCCGTGAGGGTCTGCTAAATCTCCCGCTGCATAAATTTGATGTGGTTGTATTCTTTCAATAATATCACACATAATTTCTATATCAGCTTCTCCAAGATTATTTTTCTTTACTGTACCCGTTTCGTAAAAAGGTAAATCTAGGAAGGTAACATTTGAATCCTGCAAACCTAAATATCGGGTAGCAGCCAAAGATTCACTTCTCCTTATGAGTCCTTTTAATTTTCTAACTTCTAGTGAATCGATATCATTCGCTTTTTTATTCTTTAAAAAATTGATGATGTTTTCAGATTCGCTGGAATTTTTATTCAAGGCCATCGAGATTTCAGCAAATTTTAAAGCTTCTTCATTAGAAACAGCAATGTTTCCTGATGTCTGGTATGCAATATGTACATCATGACCCTGTTCTACCAATCTATCAAAAGTTCCTCCCATAGAAATAACATCATCATCAGGATGCGGGCTAAAAATGATAATTCTCTTTCGTTCTGGAGTGGCTCGTTCCGGTCTGTGAGTATCGTCTGCATTTGGTTTTCCTCCAGGCCATCCAGTTATAGTGTGCTGGATTTTATTAAACATTTTAATATTTAAATCATAGGCAGTTCCTTCTTCTGTCAATAAACTAGACATACCATGATCATTGTAATCTTTATCTGTAAGTTTAAGAAACGGTTTTTTTGTTAACTCACTTAACCAAGCAACAGCTTTCAGTTTTAATTCCTCAGTCCAAATTATCGATTTTACTAGCCAAGGTGTTTTCACTCTCGTTAATTCAGAGGAAGCTTCGGTGTCTAAAACAAAAGTTGTATTGCTGTGCTGTTGTAAATAGGTTGCTGGTACTTTTGAAGAAATCTCTCCTTCAATGGTTTTTTTAATAATTTCGGCTTTACTGATTCCCCATGCTAGGAGTACGATTCTCTTGGCGTTTTTTACAGTCCCAATTCCCATGGTGATCGCTTTTCTAGGCACATTATCAATTCCTAAAAAGGAGGATGCCGCGTCAATACGTGTCAAATGATCGAGCGTAATACTTCTTGTTCCGGAATTAACATGAGATCCTGGCTCATTAAACCCAATATGACCTGTTCTTCCTATGCCTAAAAGCTGAAAATCTAAACCACCGTATGATTTAATTTTCATCTCATAATCTATACAATATTGATATAAATCTTCACTATTAATATTCCCATCAGGTATATTAATATTATCTGCTAAGATGTCTACATGATCGAAAAGATGCTCATGCATAAAATGATAATAACTTTGAATGTTATTCTTATCCATTGGATAATATTCATCTAAGTTAAAAGTAACTACATTTGCAAAACTCAACCCTTCTTCTTTGTGCATTCTTACCAATTCTTCGTAAACTTTTATTGGCGAAGATCCTGTTGCTAATCCTAGAACGCAAGGCTCGTTTAATTCTTCTTTTCTCTGAATTATGTTTGCTATTTCCTGCGCAACCAATACAGAAGCTTCTTGAGAGGATTGAAAAATCACATTATGAATCTTCTCAAAACGTGTTTCTTCAAACTTCCCCGCTTCTTTAAAACTTATGCTTTCTCTAATCATTTTGCTTATTAGCTTTAATTATATAGCATAAAATTAGAAATTACTGTAGCTGTAAAACTAAAAATTCGACTAATAACCTTTTAACTACGGCAAAAGACAAAATCAGCAACTTTAAAAAAATCGGTGTCTATTTAAGTTTCGTTTATTTACTTTTCGATCACATTTATTTCACCTATAGAAAACGTCTGCCCATTTCCTTCAGTTGATTTAGCAACAAATCGCAGGTATCTTGCTTTAGTTTCAGCAAATGTTTTTACTTGTTCGATGGGATTATTTTTAATATTTGAAAACTCTCCCTGAGATTGCAAGGTCCACTTTATATTATCTAAACTTGTGTAAAATTCGTATTTAGAGATTAAATTAAGATTGTTACCCACTTGTTGCGGAATATAAGTAAACCCTTTTATTTTGAGAATAACTCCCATATCAATTACTACTTCCTGTGAAGCTTTATTATTGTCACTTCTAAAACTCCAGTCTGTATCAGGATTTCCGTCTATAATTCTATTTACTAAATTCATATCTCCACCTGAAGCGGTAACCACTTTCCATTTTTCTTTAGAAACCCCATACTTTGCAGTTGTAATGGCACTGCTGATCTTTTCATCTTTATGAATCGCTATCGCTTTTATCTGAACTGCTTTATTATATTCAAAAACACCTTTATATAATATACTTTTTACAGATGGCTTAGAACCATCTGTAGTGTAATAGATACTATTTCCTTCTCTAGATTTCATAGTAACATTTCCATTTTTATCACGCTGAATTTCCGGAGCCCTTACAAAAGTTGGAGCATTATAAGCCTGAATATTCGAAATAACAATAGTTGCTTTGGAGTCGGTGATATTAATTTTAAGCGCCGAAGCTGTAATTCTCTCTAGCCTTAAAATTCTTTTATAGCCGATAGTAGTTTCGTTGGCAATAGTTTTCCATTGTCCGTCAATTTTAGCTTCAATAGTAAAAGCCTTGATGCGTTGTCCTAATTTTATATATTCCTGAAGCAAAATCCGATTGACAGCTGTAGGCCTTTCAAAATCAAAGACAATCGAAGCCATTTTCACATGATCATCTGTAGCCCAATAAGTATCTTTATTACCGTCTGTTACATTTTGAACTGCGAATTCATTGCTGTTACCTCTGGCATTAGTTACTGTTACTTTACTTGATGCTAATAATTCGGTTTTGAAATCTTCTTTTATGACCGCAACCAGTTCTTTTAATCTAGTTTCGTCATTTTCATGTACCAATCCCCTTTTATCTACAGGCAGATTAAGTAACAAATTTGCATTACGTCCTACTGATTCATAATAAATATCAACCATTTCATCGAGCGAGCGTACTTTATCATCTTCAATAGCATGATAAAACCACCCAGGTCTAATGGATACATCTGCTTCGCCAGGCACCCATTTTTCACCATTTTCGTGTCCGGACATAAACTCAGTATAATGTACTTTTCCAGCTAACTCTTCTTTCTGACGTAAAAGACTCCAATTTGTTTTTCCAGCACGACCTTCTTCATTCCCAATCCATCTGGCTTCTGAAGGACCTACACCCCACACCAAAGTTTTTGGTGCTGTTTTATAAATTAGTTTATAGGTTTCATCCCAATTGTAATATTCAAGCGTATTAATTTTTCGGGTTTCATTTGCCCCGCCATAATAACCATCACCGCCATTTGCACCATCAAACCACATTTCGAAAACATCACCGTAATTAGTAAGCAGTTCTTTCAGTTGATTTCTGAAATAAGTAATGTATTCGGGTTTGCCATATTCAGCATGATTTCTATCCCATGGGGAAAGATATAGTCCTAATTTTAAATCATACTTTTTACAAGCTGCAGCTAATTCTTTAACCAAATCGCCTTTGCCTTTTTTCCATGGAGAATTTTTCACTGATCGTTCAGTATAAGCTGATGGCCATAAACAAAATCCATCATGGTGTTTGGCTACTAATATAATTCCCTTCATTCCAGCTTCCTTGACAATCCGAGCCCATTGATAAACATCCAAATTTGTTGGATTAAAAAGCTGCGGAGACTCATCACCATAACCCCACTCTTTATTCGTAAATGTATTTAAGGAGAAGTGTACAAAAGCATAAAACTCCATTTCATGCCAATCCACTTGCTTTTGTGTTGGCAATGGACCAAATGGTTCAGGAGCTTTGATCAATTCCTGAGAAGAAATTGGTGTTATAATTGAAATAAAACTTAGTAATAAAAAAATATTTTTCATTAGAAAACTAATTAATGTTTTGTGAGTGAGGAATAAAAAAGACATAAATTTAAAGTAAATCATTATTCTATTTACTACTATTTCGACCAACAACGTTTTTAAAAGAGTATTGGAAAAATTATGAAGGGATAAAAAAAATTGTGATTATTAATTCCGAATCAGGGACAAAATTTGGTGAGGAATAATTAGAAATTCTAAGAATTATATAAATACCATAAAATTTGAATCGTATATAAAACGATTGCAATTAATATTGCTGGCGTTTTTGATTGAAAATTCAGTATATATTTAGATGTATTACAATAATGCCATTTTGAAAATAATCCTAAGTAAAAAACAGAGGACATGGTTTACTATTCTCATGGAAAGATACTAAAACCTTTTGAATGTCTTTTTTGAAGTTACTAAAACGAAATTGAAGTAATACAAGAAGGAAAAAATCATTCAATGCAAAAATAAAAGCCTTTAGAAGGAAGTTTAGAGGGGTAAGAAAAATAGATTTCTTCTTATTCAGATTATCCAATCTTTTTGCATAATCCCCAACTTTTGAACTTGATCCGATTGATCCCATATAATCCCAAAAGTTCTAAAAACAAAAAAACCGCTTCTTTCGAAGCGGTTTTGTACCCTTTACCGTTCAATTGTCGGATTTATTTATTCAAGATTTGAAGAAATTAGCTTACGCTTATGTTAAACTTAAAGATTGTTGTAATTTTTAATGTCATCAATATACCACAATGAAGTTTGTCCATTTATATCAACGTTCGAATAAATTTTTGCAACAACAATATCACCTATTGTAATTTTTTCTTTTTTAATTAGCTCTTTTCCTTTTTCATCAATATCAACGAAAACAGTTGGAAATCCTTGTGGATTAAATTCTGTTAGGTCAATTTCTTCATCATCTAAATCTCTTACTTTATAAATATTATACTTATTGACAATCTTGACATCTGGTGCTTGAGCAATATGAAAATTCAATAAATGAGAAAACATATTTCTATGTTTCCATATTAATTCTTCGAAATTTCTACTGTTTTCGTGCTTAAAAGTTTCATCAAGTAAAATTTCAAAATCATTTGGGTCAATGTTGTTTCCAATAATTTCCTTTAAAACAATCTTAAGATTATTTAAAACTTTTAGAGCATCATTTTTTAATTCATTTTGAGGTTTTTGCTTAAAGTTTTGGTTATAATGCAGACAATCATTTCTTATTGAACGAATTTCGTCTAATAAGTCATAGCTGTTTTGCGATATTATATTTTCGCTTAATTGTAGTTTTAATCTATTATACTGGCTTACATCTATAGTTCCTCCTCTTCTACCAATTATAGTAATATGTTCATTTTTATTATTTTGAAGGGACAAATATTTTGAAAAATCTTCAGCTGAAACCCCAATTAAAGCTGTACAACTAGTATAAAATCCTAATTCATAAAGGTTTTCAGCTTCTTGCAAAAGTTTAATGAAATCACCAATTTGTTTCAGATAATGTATTTCTCCTATTTCCCATTTTCTATCTATAAAATCAATTAAGTTCTCATTAAACCATTTAGTTAAGACCTCTTTATAAGCATTTTTATCTCGTAATTCATAGTCAGATTTTTCATCATTTGATAACAGACTGTAATTATATTTATGAAAATTTATATACATACGTTTTTAATTAATTATTATACTCTTAATGATTACAACGTTGATAATTTGAACTGATTTAGTTTAAAATCTTTAGATAATTGATTTAAAATCAAAATTCCATTTCTTAGAAGCAATTTCAGCAAATAATTGATTTATATTCTAAACACTAGGATAAATAGAATAAAATTTTTCAACGCTAAATTCACCATTGACAATAAATTTTTCAATATCAGGACTTGTAAAATTCCTTAAATCACCTACACACAACCCTGATATAAATGTAAAATTAATTTGGCTAAACGTTATACCTATCGAAGTCAACATTATTCCGTCTCGTTGAAAATATTTTTTTCCATTATCTAATAAAACTTCATTGAATCCAAGTCTATTTAAATGAATTTCTTCTGTACTTATCGGGCGTATTGAACTAACGAGACACTTAATTCGCGAGTTAGAAGTAATTAAGTCCAATGTAACAACCCAATAAGATTCATTTTTATCAATTTCGACAATTTGGGCAAAGTCTTCATTTCTTCTTAAGGGTTCCATTGTTGTATAATCACCAATATACTTCACAAAATCATTTTCTTTATATATCATACTTTTAATGTTTTGCGCTAATTTAATGATTTAAATATTCCGATTTTCAGCATTAATTAATCCTATTAAAAAACAGGTATTTATATTTGTTTAGTACCTTTCTCATTTGAACAAAATTTATTTTTAGATTATGGTTTTCCGTAGTGTAATGAAAAGTTTATTAAAGTTATTTGTATGTCTTTACATATACAGAAGTAAGACTCGTTATATTAATTTAAACTATAAGTATGGAAAAAGTTCAAGCAATTAAGCCAGGTCCAAAACCTAACACTCCAGATGGAACACCAGATGAAAGAAGACGAGTTACACCTCCGAATCAACCCAAACATCCAATTTTAAAACCTCATATCCATAAACCTAAGGATTAATGAAGTAAAAAAAGAAAGCTCTAAAATCAAAACCCTTTTCTATTTAAGAAGAGGTTTTTGTAATCTTTAAAGTTGAATTGGTAAATTTATTCTTTGATGATTTGAAGAAGTTATCATGGTTTTAAAAGTTAATAAGCTAAGTGTGATAAATGCATAAGCTTTATTGGAGGTATCTGATATTGTAAATGGTTAATAATTATATTTGATAAAAAAATGTCCAGATGATAATTGTTATAGATAGTACAGAATACAGACAAGACCGAAGTTTAAATAAGACTGACCTTGCTTATATAAAAGATTTGGGAAGTAAAGGACTTGTAAAATTGCATATTCCATGGTTCGTGTACAAGGAATCTACAACTCAAAGTGTTTTAGAGATAGAAACAGAACTCAGTAAAATTAAAAACACTCTAGCTTCTTTAGATAAGCATGGAATAGTTCCAATTGATTTTAAAATAGTTAAAGATATTTCAAAAAGTGTTGAAAATTTCAGAATAGGAATTAAATGTTGTAGTGAAGCCAGAAGAAGTACTTGTCCAACCTGTAGATAGTTCAAAAAGAAAAGCAACTCATAATCTGAGTTGTCAAACACCTCCAGAAGGTGTTTTATTTTAACTTTTTTATTTTAAACACAACCCACACTTCTATAAATCAGGTATTTACACCCTAGTCTAATAATAATTACTTTCATAATTTTGGCACTAATCAACCCAAAACTAAAAATTATGAAAAGAATTTTTCCCATTATTTTTCTAGTTTCTAATCTTTGTATTAGCCAAACTCAAGTTATACCACCAAAAAACATTAGTGCTACGTATACTCAAATCATTGGGAATGCAGACCCCAAAACAATTGTTAAATTTTATATTGATAAGGATTACAAAAACCCAAATTCAATAATAGTAAATTATAAAGGGATATTTGAATATAATTTCAAACCAATCTTAAGACCAAAAGATGATGGTAAAGCAACAGATATTATTTTATGGTCAGAAAATGAAGCTGGAAAGAAATCAGATTCATTAGTTATAAAAGTTGAAACAAGTGAATCATTACTAAACAAAATAAAATTTGGGACTTATAATCTACCACAGAAAAATTCAAATGCTACACCAACATCACCGTATAATCCTCAAATTTATGAAGTACAACCACCAAGTACAACATATAGTTATCGAGCAACTTTATTAAATACAAATTTTACTGTTCCTATTGCTAGATTCAATTTAGTTAAAGATGCATCAGAAAAAAAAGGTGATATACTTCTATTTAATTCAATTGGCGCAGGAGTTGGTATCAGCAGGGGTTTATATGAAAAAACAACTGATGCTACTGGTGAAACTATTAATTCAGAATTCACCAATTCTTTTGGTCTTCATTTTGGTGTTTTATTTTCTGCTGGTAGCAGTAATTCCGAAAATACAAATGTTTTTGCACCTACAGTTTCAGTGAGTGTTTTAGATTTTCAAATTGGATATGGTTATGAATTAGGAACAATTCAAACTAATCAAAAAAGAAGTTTTTTCACAATTGCTTATGCTATTCCATTATCAAAGTTAGTTAAAGGTAAGTTCTTTATATTCAAAGCTTCAAAAGGATACAATTCACAAAATCCATTACCAATACAACCAATTACAAACGGTAATCCTTTAAATCAAATAAAACAAAATATAATAGAATGGACAAGAGTAAATATGTTTATTCAATAATAATTAAGGCTATCTCAATCGATAGCCTTAATTATTTATCCATTCCTTATTAGAACAATTCAAAAAACTCATAAAAAACATATTTTTTCAAATTAAGGTATAGTCTATCTAAATAATCCGTTTTTTTATTCGGATTTCTGAGAAGAATAAAAGAAATAATCATGGCCACTCGGGCATTCCTCAATCAAATCGGGTTCATAAAAATTAATAAATGTTTTGACTGATAATATAGCTTTTTGGAAATCAAAATTCAATAAATTTCTGCACACTCCTTTATAGGCTGTGTTAGTTTGTTCTGTTGGTTTTAAATGAATTATATCATTTCCCCGCTGTCCGAAGTGTTCATTATAAAAAATAAATCCCACTCCGCAAAAAGTTGTTATGAAAAGCTCCGCAGGTCCGGAGACTTTTATTGTGTTTACGACTTGAAAGAAGTATTTTGGAAAAATACAAAAATGAGACTTTGCAGAGCGAGTTTCTTCTTATTCAGATTATCCAATCTTTTTGCATAATCCCCTACTTTGGACTTGATCCAATAAAAGCCTTTAGAAGTCAGTTTACAGGGGTAAGAAAAATAGATTTCTTCTTATTAAGATTATCCAATCTTTTTGCATAATCCCCAACTTTTGAACTTGATCCCTTTGATCCCATATAATCCCAAAAGTTCTAAAAACAAAAAAACCGCTTCTTTCGAAGCGGTTTTGTACCCGGAGCCGGAGTCGAACCGGCACGGTTTCCCACAGGTGTTTGAGACCAGCGCGTCTACCAATTCCGCCATCCGGGCTTAGCAGACTGAAATAACAACAGTTATTTCTCGCAATAAAGAAATATTTAGTGGTAGCTAAATATCTTTTTCTTTAACACGGTGCAAATGTAAAAAATAAAATTAAATGTTCAACTAAAAATACTTAAATTTTTCCTTTCAGTGTTGAATAAATTTTATAAATTTGCACCTCGTTAAAACGACACACACTAACTAACTACACCCGAGGCAAATACAACAACAACGCTTTAATCGATTATTAAAGTAAATATTGTAAGCGCATCGGAATAAAACAACAAATTACATGTCACACCTAGAACCAGAAGCTAAAATTTTTGCTTGTTCACAAAGTGTATATCTTGCAGAGCAAATTGCAAAAAATTACGGAATTCCTTTAGGAAAAGTAACCTTAGCCAAATACAGCGACGGAGAATTTCAACCTTCCTACGAAGAGTCAATTAGAGGGTTACGTGTTTTTATTGTTTGTTCTACATTCCCAACGGCAGACAATTTGATGGAATTATTAATGATGATTGATGCAGCCAAAAGAGCTTCAGCAAGACACATTACCGCAGTAATTCCTTATTTTGGTTGGGCTAGACAAGACCGAAAAGACAAACCAAGAGTTCCAATTGGAGCCAAATTAGTAGCTAATTTATTAGATGCTGCCGGGGCAACCCGAATCATGACCATGGATTTGCACGCAGATCAAATTCAAGGATTCTTTGAAAAACCTGTAGATCATTTATTCGCTTCCACGATCTTTTTACCGTATGTAAAAAGTCTAGAATTAGAAAACTTGACTATTGCCTCTCCAGATATGGGAGGTTCAAAAAGAGCTTATGCCTATTCTAAATTCCTAGAATCAGACGTAGTTATTTGTTACAAACAAAGAAAAGTAGCCAACGTTATCGATACCATGGAATTGATTGGTGAAGTAAAAGGAAGAAATGTAATTCTAGTAGACGACATGATCGACACTGGAGGAACATTAGCAAAAGCAGCCGATTTGATGATCGAAAAAGGCGCTTTGAGCGTGAGAGCTATTTGTACACACGCAATTTTGTCTGGTAGCGCTTACGAAAAAATAGAAAATTCAAAACTAAGCGAGTTAATCGTTTCAGATTCTATTCCATTAAGAAAAGAGTCTAATAAAATAAAAGTGTTGAGTTGTGCACCACTTTTTGCAGAAGTAATGCACATGGTACACCACAACAATTCCATTAGTGGAAAATTTATAATGTAAATTTTTTAGTTCCGAGTGATTAGTCCTTAGTGATTAGTCGACTTCTAAGAACTAAAAACTTACCACTAAGGACTATAAAGAAGAGTTTAATTAATAACTATTATAAATATTTAAAATGAAATCGATTACAATTAAAGGATCAGAAAGAGAAAGCGTGGGCAAAGTGTCAACTAAAGCCTTACGTAATGCTGGATTGGTTCCTTGCGTATTATACGGAGGAAATCAGGCAGTTCATTTTTCAGCGGAAGTTATAGCTTTCAAGAACTTGGTTTACACTCCAAACGCGCACACAGTTGTGATTGAGCTTGGAAATGGTAAAACATTCAATGCAGTTTTACAAGACATTCAAGTACACCCAGTGTCTGACAAAATCTTACACATCGATTTTTTCCAAATTCACGAGGATAAGGAAATCACAATCGAAGTTCCTGTAAAAATTATTGGTAACTCTAAAGGAGTTATGGCAGGTGGTGATTTACGTATGAACAACCGTAAATTAAAAGTAAAAGCATTACCAAAAAACCTTCCTGATTATGTTGAAGCTGATATTACTCCATTAGACATGGGTAATAAATTGTATGTTACAAAAGTACCTACACCAAACTTCAAAATCATGCACCCAGAAAACACTGTTATCTGTCAAGTGAAGATCTCTCGTGCGGCGATGAAAGCAGCTCAAGAAGCAGCAAAAGCAGCAAAAGCTCCTGCAAAAGGAAAGAAAAAATAATTTTTTTTCAAATCATTATATCAAAGCGTCAGTTGCAAAACTGGCGCTTTTTTTTAATCTGAACTTGTTTCAGATTCTATGATTCTATTAAGAAGCACACCTCCCTTCTATTAATCACGAATCCTCCTGCTGTCCGCTATATCTTTACTGCCGAACCCCGTCAGCAAAGGATGCCGCTCCCATCAGGGCTACACTACACGGCTCCTTTCCATAACAATTATAGACTTTCAATTTAACATCTGCACTAAATACACTATTTTTACAGCATTATAAAATGAATCCAAATTTTGTTTTCATCACGAAAAAGCAGAGATACAAAGCAAAATGAAACCAGTGGTTCACGAAAACCAAAAAACAAAATTGAGAAAGTGAGTAAAAAGTTTTTAATAGTAGGATTAGGCAACATTGGCGCCGAATATGTCAATACCCGTCACAACATCGGTTTCAAAGTGCTCGACTTTTTAGCCAAAAAAGAAAGTCTAGATTTTCAAACGGTAAAACTTGGTGCTTTAGCCGAATACAAGTTCAAAGGCAGGACTTTCTTGCTTTTAAAACCCAATACCTACATGAACCTGAGCGGAAAAGCCGTAAAATACTGGATGGACCAAGAAAACATTCCGCTAGAAAACATTTTGATAATTACGGACGACCTCAATCTTTCCTTCGGCACAATACGTATCAAAGGCAAAGGTAGCGACGGCGGCCACAACGGACTAAAAAACATCAATCTTATCCTAAATACCCAAAATTATACTCGTTTTCGCTTTGGTATTAGCGACCAATTCAAAAAAGGACAACAAATAGATTATGTTTTGGGCGAATGGGACGAACAAGAAAAAGCAACACTTCCTGAACGATTAGAAATAAGCACAGAAATTATCAAATCATTTGGTACCGCTGGACTTAACAACACCATGAATAGCTTTAACGGAAAATAAAAAAAGGGAAACACTTAAATAGTTTTCCTTTTTCGTTTTTTTATTAAAAGATCTAAATACTCCTTTACTGAACAACTATCTTTTTCACTTCTTTCCTCTCACCATCTTCAACCGTTACAAGATAAACTCCTGCCATTATCTTCTTCAAATCGATGACCTCACTAAAATTAGTAGTCTTTTCATATTGCTTTTGATACACACTTCGTCCTAACACATCCACTACTGAAACCATAATAGGCAAATTAGACACACTAGAAAATTCGACTTTAAAATTACCATTAGAAGGATTAGGAAATAATTTAAAATCAGCAATGCCCAACTCTTCTGTTCCTAAGGTCGCCTTTTGAGTACAAATCTTCAGCGAAGCCGAACTAATTATTCCACTATCACTATCATAAGCATCCCTCACTCGTAAAACCCATGTCCCAGCTGGATTTTGAGCATTAAAGCTACTTAATAAGTCACCAGGTTTGATAATCTGAAAAGCGCTGTTGGCGCATTGAAGAGCATCACCAAGATCATCAATTTTTAGTGTCAACGCTACATCTGAACCACCACAAACCCTTTGCAACAATCGAACTGTAGTATTTTGAGGACTCACGATTTCCAACTCCACATCAGACATATAAGTATGAGATAAAGCAACTTCAACGTCAACATCAGTAATAGAACCCAAATCGGCAGGAACTACAATTTGTCTTGTGGTATAACTACTTACTCCATCTGGAATTGTAATGGGAGCCGCAAAAGCATAAGTGTCACAAGCAGAAACAACAGCATAACCAATAGCAAAAGGAGTCGGATTCATAGCATAAAAAATAGAATTGGTAGGCTCAACTAAAATCCTACAATTCAGAGCAGTTACCTCAGGCACAACAATAGATTGCGAGCCATCGTTTGGTGTATTAGCAATTAAAGTGATTGGAAATGTAAGACCTCCATCAATAGACAATTTAATATTTACATTAGCCGCTCCTGATAATAAATTAGCACCATTTACATTCCACGTAATTGTTTGAGTAGCACCTTGAGTCCAACTTAAATCAGCAATAGCTTGGGAAGTCACTTCAAATGGCCCTGCAGTAGCATTGACATTTACCAACATTTCATCTGAAGCAGTTTGACCCGACCCCATAGCAGCATTATCTCTGGCAGTAAAAACAAATGTCAACGTCCTACCTATACTACTCAATGATTCCCAAGGGCTAGTAAGTTTGTTGAGTAAAACATTATCATAGGATGGAAAATAGCGCGTTAACGAAGAAGTTGGTAAAAAAGAACGAAACAAAGGACCATCTGCCTTATCAGCTATAGCTAAACTATTACCCCCTGAAGTAGTCTCTGCAGAATCATTTTGTTCCCAAACATAAGTAAAAGAACTTGTAGTAGTTCCAGTTGTAGATCCTTTCAACACGAATGGAGTACTTTTAGGAATAGTATAATCAGGTCCAGCATTTACCCCAAATAAAGCAGTAGTTACAGCTGTTGCAACAGGGCATGTTTTTGGGGCTAAATTTTGTTGTATTTGATTAATACTAACAAAAGCAAAATAATCATCAGAATTGGATTGAACATCATAATCTGTAATTCCCGCATAGCCCATAATAGTCGAACCACTTCCAGGTTCTACATTGGTTCCCGTATCTTCAATATCATACGAAAAAGTGTGGGTAGCCCCTAATTGATGTCCAAATTCATGCACCACAAAATCAATATCAAAAGTGTCTCCCTCAGGTTTGTTATTAGAAGGAGAGGTGTAAGCTCTTGCCTTGTCTGAATCACAAACACAACCAATACAACCAGCATTTCCTCCACCACCAGAAGCACCAAATAAATGCCCTATGTCGTATTTACTTGCTCCTAAAAGATTACTAGTAAGCGTCTTCTCTAATTCTAGACCCCATTCCGAAGGTGCTTTTCCTCCTACAACAGCTGAGTAAGGATCCGTTGCAGCATTAGTAAAAATAACCTTGTCATTATCTGCAATAATCACCAACTTTAAAGCTAAATCTCTATTAAAAACCCCATTGACTCTGGTCATTGTTGCATTCATAGCAGCCAAAGCACCTTCTACAGTTCCTCCATGATACGTAGTGTACTCACTAGTACAAGACAAAGCCAATCGCATCGTTCGAAAAATACGACCACTTATTTTTGTCTTTGCCGTTTTAGACAATAAACTTGACGTTAAATCTTTTTCATCTGTACTACAACTCAAAGGTAAATCTCCTTTGGCTTTTTTATCCGATCGATACAACACATACTTTTGAGTCTCGCCTTTTATCGGCTCCATAAACTCAGCAGGTTTGCCATTATTACGCAAAACCATAGTTTGTATTCCTTTGTCAGATGTACTGAAATAAACGGTAGCACTAGGATCTGTTATTCCTTTTCCACTAAAGGACTGAATCGTTGGAAATCGTGCTTGCAAAATTGGATCAAAATTGGAAGATTCCCATATTAAAAAACGTTCCATTTTACCAACTGCATTCGGTAAACTTATCTCCTCTGTACTATTCTCATACATCTTCTCTTTAACCGAAGCTAAAGTTGATTTGAAAGTTTGAGTATCCAATTCATACACGCCTTCATTTTGTCTTTCATCTTTGGACAAACTTCTACTAGAAATTGAAGCTTTAGAAATAGGTTTCCAAAACACTTTATCTTGGGCTTGAGCAAAGAACGAAAGACAAAATAAAACTAAAAAAAGTATCTTTTTTTTCATTAACATTAGATTTTGAGACATTAAAGTTACTACAATTATCTTCATAGCCACTTGGGTTTTATCTAAAAAAGATAAATTATTAAATTCGATCTTAAAAAAGATACACAAATAAAAGCTTTAGTTATATTTAATGCAATAGTTTATAGCAAAAAAACAAGAAATTCAACGCAGAAAAAGCTACTAAATTATCCACTTAAAAACAAAAGTACTATCCCGCAATCGATTTAAAATAGAATCAGTTTTGGCAATTTTTAAAATGATACTTTTTATCTTGTTTCTTTTAAAATAGATAGTATAAATTTGCAACTTTATAAATTAGTCATTTTGAAGATTTTTCACTCCATAAGCGAATTTGTTGCAACCAAAAAAACGATTCTTACCTTAGGCACTTTTGATGGCGTTCATTTTGGCCACAAAACCATTTTGAACAAAATAACACAAAGCACCAAAAACGGAACATACGAAAGTGTCGTGCTTACTTTTTTTCCACACCCCAGAATGGTGCTTCAAGAAAAATCAGACATAAAACTACTCAACACTATTGCCGAAAAAATCGAATTATTAGAGCAGTTAGGCATCGAGAATTTGGTCATTCATCCTTTTGATACCAACTTTTCAAAATTAACTGCCGAAGAATTCGTTCGAGACATTTTGGTCAATCGATTTAATATTCAAAAAATCATTATTGGATATGACCATCGTTTTGGCAGAAATAGAACCGCAGATATTAACGACTTGATTACCTATGGTAAAACATATAACTTCGAAGTTGAACAAATAACAGCTCAAGAAATAAATGCAATTTCTGTTAGTTCAACCAAGATAAGGACTGCCATTTTAGAAGGTGAAATAGAGTTAGCCAACGCCTATTTAGAATATCCTTACCCAATTTCTGGCCAGGTTATTCAAGGAAAGCAGCTAGGCAGAACCATTGGCTTCCCAACAGCAAATATTGCCATAGCAGAAGATTTTAAATTAATTCCAAAAAACGGGGTATACGTTGTAAGCAGCATCATTAACGACCAACTGGTATATGGAATGATGAACATTGGAACCAATCCTACAGTGGGAGGCGAAAAACAAAGCATAGAAGTTCATTTCTTAGACTTCAATAAAGATTTATACCACCAACCGCTTAAAGTTTCTATTTTACACCGTTTGCGTTCTGAGCAAAAATTCCTGAACATAGATTTTCTAAAAGCACAACTAGCAAAAGACGAAAATAATACTCGGGATTACATCGCTACCTATCAATCGCTTAACAAAAGTTAATCTTTCATAAAATAAATTTAGAGTCGTTTTTTTTAGTAATTTTATAGGTATTGAATTCATTTTCAACACTCTAAAACCTAACTTAAAAACTACGCTATGAAACTTTCAAGAGAATTTCAGAACGGCTTTCTTATTTTTCTGGGAATTGCCATCTACTTTTTGTTCATGAACATTATTGGCCTATCTGATGTGTTCTATCTCCGTCTATTCAACACCCTTTTTGTATTATATGGTGTAAATAGAACCATCATGATGAACATTCATGACGGGGAAGTCATTTTGGCCAACAACGCCAAAGCTGCAATGAAAACTTCATTAATTGGTGTATTCTTGAGCATTATTGGATTAATTGTTTACAGTTATCTTCAAGGGGGTGACGAATATGTTCAATCACTCTCCAAAACCTTTCTTTTTGGCGGAAATCCATCAGTTATGACCTATAGCATTTGTTTACTATTTGAAGGAATTGCCTCAACCGTTGTAGTAACCATGCTTCTCTTATTGTATTGGAATAATCGATTAGTGACAGATTAACTTTACCAAATAAATACCGCTTTTACTGAGGCTAGATTGTTACTTCAAAACAAATTGATTACTTTTGTTGCTCTAAAAAATGCACCTATGAGCAGTACAAAACACAATTGGACAAAAGAAGAAATCATTGCGATATATAATAAACCACTAATGGATTTGCTTTATGAAGCAGCATCTATACACAGAACCAATCATGACCCTAATGTAGTACAAGTTTCAACTTTACTATCTATAAAAACTGGAGGATGCCCTGAAGATTGTGGCTATTGCCCACAAGCTGCAAGGTACCACACAGAAATCGAAGGAAATGATTTGATGTCTGTTAGCCAAGTAAAAGCACAGGCATTAAGAGCGAAATCTGGAGGTTCCTCTAGAGTTTGTATGGGAGCCGCATGGCGAAATGTAAAAGACGGACCAGAATTTGATCAAGTACTAGAAATGGTCCGCACCATCAACAAACTAGACATGGAAGTATGCTGTACCTTAGGGATGCTTACTGAAAATCAAGCCAAACGATTAGCCGAAGCAGGTTTATATGCTTACAATCATAATTTAGACACTTCTGAAGAATACTATAAAGAAGTTATCTCTACACGTGGTTTTGAAGACCGTTTACAAACTATAGAAAATGTTCGCAAAACCAATGTAACGGTTTGTAGCGGTGGAATTATCGGAATGGGAGAAAGTATCGAAGATCGTGCAGGCATGCTTGTAGCACTTTCTACATTGAATCCCCAACCAGAATCAGTACCCATTAATGCACTAGTTGCCGTTGAAGGAACCCCATTAGAAGAAGAAAAACCTGTTGAAATCTGGGAAATGATCCGAATGGTAGCCACCACTAGAATCGTAATGCCCGAAACCCAAGTTCGTCTATCTGCTGGAAGAATGAATATGAGTAGAGAAGGACAAGCCTTATGTTTCTTTGCAGGAGCCAACTCCATATTTGCAGGTGATAAACTATTGACAACTCCAAATCCTGACGTGAACGAGGACATGAAAATGTTTGAAATACTAGGCCTGGAACCACAAAAACCTTTTATTAAAATTATGCAACCCGAAACGGTTGAAGCAGAGGACTCTCAATACAATGCGCTTGGAGAAAAACCAAAATGGACTAGACCAGGGCATACCATAGAAAGAAATATAGAGGCTGCTGTTAAGAATAAGTAAAAATATTTTATCATAAATTGAAGCTTTATTAAATTTGCTCTTAGTCAAAAACTAAGAGCTTTTTTTTTAATTTTTAATTTAAATGCAAAGGCGCAAAGTTCAATAGTATTGCTTTGTGTGGCTTCGTGAATTCTTCGTGTTTCTTGGTGGTAAAAACCTTAACCACACGCCGTTTAAACCATCAACCAATTAATATATTACACTACAAAAGAAAAACCCTTTCAAAGCACTTGACTCTGAAAGGTTTTTTTAATTAAAAAGCTATTTCTCTAGTAAATAATTTTCTTGTTACTAATAGCACCGTTGGCCAAAGTAGTTTTTACTATCAAGGTTTGTTCGCTTGAAGACAAATTCGAAATTGACCATTCTTGCGCGTTGATTTTTGATTTATCGTATACTTTTCTGCCCAACAAATCAAATACTTGAACTTGTGTTATCGCCTCCGCCGAAGAAGTAAGGCTGATTTTTTTGTTTTTCACACTTACAATAAGCGATTTATCTGCCACTTCGTTATCATCAGTACCTAAAGTTTTGTTGGTGTATTTCAACACAAAACGATCGTTCTCTACTCCATTGATGGCGGTAAACGTATATTTACCTTTGGTCAATTCATGAAGCGTGTTCGTTTTTTTGTCCTCTAACCAAATCTCTTGACCCGCCAAAGCACCATCTCTGTTATCGATGCTAATATCGAATGGCCCAGCAATAGTACTTCGATAACCCAAAGGAACTACGTCGGTAGTTTCAAACGGTAAAGCACGCCCTTGAATAGTTAAGTTTTTACCTTGGTTGGTACTGTAAAAATCCACAAACTCTTGTCCATCAAAACTTGGTCCATCATACAAATTGTCCCAATCGTTGGTAGCTCCTGTAATGTAGCCCACTAACAATTGTTTGAAAGCCCCTTTGCTATTGGTCAAGTTCAACCAAACTCGATTTTTCTCAACTGCTGCCGTTTTTTTGGTATTCGCTTGTTTGAAAAACTGTGAATTATTGCCTGTTTCACGCATCGAATTAGTAAATTGAAAACTTCCTGCTATTGAATTCTCTACAAAAAACGATTGACCTGCAGCAATAAATCCATCGGGAACAGTTCCGCCCAAACCTGTACTTGGCGCTTTACTTGTTCCTGTACCTCCTGCTAAAGTATAACTCGCATAATCATCAGCAGTATATGTATTATTAGTAATCGCTGTATTGTGTGTCCAGAAATACAAGGCACCATTTATAATCGCACTATTGGCATTGATAAAATCATCTGCTCTGATAGCTGATGGATAAGGATTACCTATCAAGTTCAATTCGTTGGGACCTACAGCAAAAGGATAGTTGCCATTGTTTGGAACGCCTTTAAAAGCTACCGGTTGTGAATAAGTACTACCTGACCAATTATCGGGCGCTGGTGAGCCTGGCTTGGGAACACGAATGATATAACCTACGCCAGGTACCATTGTACCATTATAAAATACCCAATCATCTGCTGAACCACTAAATCTAAAATATTTATCCGCCAAAGTATTCGGAGACAAATCAACAATATTTTGACCCGTTACTGGCGATGACCAATAGGTAAAATCAAAATTCTTCATAGGTGAAGAGATACGACGGTACTCTATCGCTCCTGTATTCGTGGCATCGGTGGTTTGTACCAAACTCGCATTGTTTTCAAAAACAAGACTTGTTGTAGCATTATTAGTAACATTTACTGCATTAGTTATGGTCATCGTATGTCCCGAATTTATCACAACATTACCCGATGTTACCGTACAAGAACAGCCATTAATATCACCTGTGGAGGTGTAATTCCCATCAAAAACAATAGGCTGTGTTAGCAAAGGATTAGAACCAGCAGGCGTTGTTCCTGTCCATGCACCATTCCAAGTGGCGGTAGTAGGAACCGCATTAATCACTGCTGCCGTAGAGGCTGTTGATGGACATGTACCGTTGCTAACTACAAAAGTATAACTAGTATTAGCATCTAATCCGCTAACAACCGTATTATCTAAATTAGTTCCAATTAATCCTGTCAAACCAGTAGTTGCAGGTGTAGCTGTAATAGTCCAAGATCCTGAAGATGGTAAGCCACTCAAAGCAACACTTCCTGTTACCAATGCACAAGTGGGTTGCGTGATGATGCCAACTATAGGAGCTGAAGGCAAAGGGTTTACTATGATTGTGCCACTAGCTAAATCAACTCCTGGACATGTGCCATTTAATGGAATACTATAATTAAACGTTCCTGACACTGTTGGCGTACCACTTATTGTGATGATGTTGGATGCAAATGATGCTGTTACTCCCGAGGGTAAGCCAGTTGCAGAACCAATACTCGTTGTTCCTGTTGTAGTAGAAGTTATGGTTAAAGGCGAATTAACACATATAACTGGTGTCGATGAAGTTACACTTGCTGCTTTACCAATTTTAATTGTAAAGATTCTATCTTCACTAATACAATTACCACTAGTTTTCATTGTTAAAACACCTGTATATGTACCAGCTTGTGTGTTAGCAGGTATATTTAACACTATAGGACTAGTAATAGTAAAATCAATATCATCTAAAAGCAAATTAGGTATTGACCTGTCCCAAACGATACTGTATCGATTTGGAGCGGTTCCTGTATAAGTATAGGTTAAATTTACATCTTGTATCACAGAACTTGTACAAATATCAGGCACTGTAGCTGCCGTAATAACAATAGGATTTACTGGAGCGGTTATAGTTATACTTCCACAAAGACTTGTCCCACAAGTATTTCTATATCTGGCATAATAAGTTCCTAAAGAACTTGGAGTTATCTCATTTCCTGTTGCGTATAGTGTACCCCCGCACGAATCTGTAAACCATTCTACATAAGTTCCTGGAATAGATGATGCAGCTACCCGTAGGGTACTGTTTGTACATGTACTGGTAATTGTAGGGGCAACAGTGGGGGCTTGTATAACTGGTACAATAACTATTGTTTCATCTGTATAGCTTCCTGATGTTACCGTTCTTTTGTAAAATGTCGTAGCAGTTAATGCACCTGGAGTATAATCTTCATTAGTAGCACCACTAATTGTAGTATAAGTACCGTTTACCGCTGAACTTCGAGACCAAACATAAGTATATGGACTTCCAACTGTTCCTCCAGTTGGGGTAGAACCATCAATAAGACCAGGACTAGAGCCTGAGCATATTGGCAAAGCATACGTTAATACAACACTATAGTTTTTAACCGTACCTACACATGGATCTGGAGTAAAAAACATATTATAACTGCCAATACCAAAAGAGGCAGTAGTATTGCCTAATACCCCAGTAGTAACTGAACGACTACCTGTTGCGTGACATGTCCCTATAGTAAAATAAGGAAAAACCCCGTTTGGTGTACCATAGCTTGCAAATTTAGTATTAATGAAAACGGTCCCATTAGGGGCTGTAAGCGTTAATACACCTGAGTATTCACCTACTGTTCCTCCTATTTCACCCAAAGCGCCATAGGAAGCAAAATTATTATCGATTGGTGCATTTACTGCTGTAGAAGTAGTAACGTTTAAAATACCAGTTGCAGATGCAAAATAAGAAGGTCTAATATTTGTTGCAGCTGAACCATTACCTCCCCATGAACCATTTACTGTTCCTGCAGGGTTTCCAGTTAGTGTCAGCGAGCCAGTAGCAGTATGCACTAATCCTGTTCCTAAACTTAATATAGCTCCGAGATTAATCGAAAAGTTTCCTCCTGTTGTGTTGCTTGTAAGTGTGGCCTTACCTCCATCCTTTGTAAAACTTACTAATCCTGTTGTAGTAAAACCAGCTATATTTTGAATACCATTACCAGAAATAGTTATATTTGAACTACCTGCTGTGAAAGTTCCACTTCTAGTAAAATTCCCTCCCAATGTTAGAGAATTACCATTAGTATTTAAACTTGCTCCATTATTAATAGTAAGTGGTATATTGGTAGTAAATGTCTTTGCATTATTCATTGTTATTACACCTGTTCCAGCAATAATAACGCCTCCAGCTGATGCAAATGGAGTTATCCATTCTGCCCCAGCAGTTCGTGAAGTTGCAGTATTATATTGCAAAGTAGCAGCAGAACCATAAGACAGACTTCCTGTAAAAGTATTTGCATTTGCACCATTTTCAATAGATAATATGCCATTCACTGTGGTAGTTCCTGTTGGGAAAGTCTTCCCACCACTCCCGGAAAGGGTTAGTTTACCGTATGATGTTGCAGTAAGTGCTTGGGCTCCACCATAAAATTCTACTGTACTACCAGCATCTATTGTATATGTAGTGAAAGTTGGTAATGAAGCTGTCCCTCCGACTCTTAAAAAAGCATTATTAGAGACCGTGAGTGTTCCAGCACCAGTATGCGTAAATGTTGATAAATCTAAAGCTCCTTGAGTAACATCTAATCCCACATTATTTAATACAATTGAAGCAAGAGCAGTTGCAGTTCCGCTACTCTTGTTAATTGATAGCCTTCTAAAATTGTTAATTCCATTAATGCTTTGGTTTCCTGTTCCATTAAGAACAAGATTCATTCTGTTATTATTTGATAAAGTTCCTGCAAAGGAATAATTTCCGCGAATATTCCAAGTAGCAGAGTTATTTAATCCAAGGCGACCGTTATTTGTTCCACTTGTTAAATTCCCACCAATATTAATTGTGGCTGCCCCTGTTGTATTTAGATTAGCAGAAGCTGATTGATTCCCACTATTAAAAGTTACATCTCCTGTGACATTAATAGTACCTGTTGCCACGGTAATAGTATTAACGAATGTTGCTGTATTAGCCCCTGCAATAGTAATACTCTCAGCATTTAAAGTACCTGGTGAATTACCAATTGAAATAGACCTAGTTGCAGCTGCTGTTCCAGCCTGCATTACCACAGCACCAGAAACTGTTAGAGTATTTGTGCCGATTGCTAAGGTACTCGCTAATGCAGATGCAGGAAATGTTACACTCGCGCATGAAGCGTTAGCAGTTAAAGTAATTGTAAATCCTCCGCCAATATTAACAATATCTCCAGCCACTGGAAAAGTACCTGCATTTGTAGAACTGGCGAAACTTACTGTTGACCAAGTCCCAGCTGAGTTCCAGTTACCTGTTGCTCTTGAATAATAAGTAGTTTGCCCAAACCCCAATTGAACCATCAACAACACCGCAAAAAATAAAATTCTTTTCATAAAAAAATGTTTAGAAATTTTAAAAACAAAGCTTGAAAAACGTATCACCAAAAACAAGGTTTCGTTTACACGAGCTAGTTCAGCGCAAAAGTAACCAATATTGACTAAAACACAAGTAAAAGCTTCATTTATAGTGTTTAGAAATTCATTTTTGTACTAACCTAACCCTAACTAAAATCATCAAAAGGAGTTATGTGGGCATAAATCGCTATTTTTGTAGGCAAAAGACCTACAAACCCAACAATTACAAGATGGCAGCAACACTCACCCTTCTTCAAGCCCAACAAAAAATAGAACAGTATTGCGCCTATCAAGAGCGCTGTCACGAAGAAGTGCTGACCAAATTGAGAAGTATGCATTTAGCATCCCACGAAATAGACCAGCTTATTGTGCATCTTATCGAACAAAATTTCTTGAATGAATCGCGTTTCGCTTGTAGCTTTGCCCGTGGCAAACATCGCATCAAACACTGGGGAAAAATCCGCATTACCAACGAACTCAAAATGCGCCACATCAACAATACCTTGATTACAATTGCCTTAAAAGAAATCTCAACCGAGGAATATTTGGAAACTTTTAATGCTTTAGCCGAAAGGAATTGGCACTCTATTTCGGAAAAAAATGCGCTTAAAAAAAGGAAGAAGTTTTGTGATTATATGCTTCGTCGTGGTTTTGAGAGTAACTTAGTTTATGAGAAAGTAAAGGAATTGGAAAAAAGTGAATAGTGATTGGTGAGAAGTGAGTAGTGCGTTGTGAAAATCCAGCATATTTATTACCACATTGCGCACAGTCGAGATTTATTTTTTTGGTTAGAAGTGAACACCATTGGCTTTTTTTTTCAGCTGTGGGATAGATTACTCTAGTAAAAATGGGACGCGGATGACGCAGATATAGCAGATTAACGCGGATTTTTGTTTATAGTTACAGAATAATTTAACCGCAAAGTTCGCAAAGGGTTATGCAATGGACGCAAAGCTTTGAATGATTATCTCTTAAAAAATCCGTGAAATCTATGGAATCTGTGTCTAAAAAATTTAACCGCAAGGACGCAAGGGACTCAAAGTTCAATAGTATTGCTTTGTGTAGCTTCGTGACTTCTTCGTGTTTCTTTGTGGTAAAAAATTTAACCACTAAGTTCACAAAGATTTACGCAAAGGAACCAAAGCTTTAAAAAATTAACTCTTAAAAAAATCCGTGGAATCTGTGGAATCTGTGTCTAAAATTTAACCGTCTAAACAGTTCAACAAATTTTACAAACTCAACAACACCGAAACGGCATTACCTCCAAAACCAACGGCGTTAACGAGCACCTTGCGAATCGTTCTTGAATCGGAATTTTGATTTAAAAAAGGAGTGGAAATAAACTGCTTGTGTTGCAGCATCAAAATGGCCATTTCGACACTTAAGATTCCAGAGGCACCAAACGTGTGGCCTATTTTCCATTTATTTGTAGTGAGTAATGGCAAAGCTTTTCCGAAAAGTTTTTCTATGGCACGATATTCTGTCAAATCACCTTTGATGGTACCAGGAGCGTGCATTACAATAGCATCTACTTCAGATAAAGGGGTGTTTTGCAAAGCCATTGCCATCGATTTTTGAAAACAAATAGCTTCTGCCGAAATTGAAATGTTATGCTCCAAAATTTCTGTAGCGTAACCTATGCCTTCAATAAAAGCCAAGGCATTTTCTTTTTGTCCTAATTCTAAACAACATACTGCCGCACCTTCACCTAAAACCATTGTATTTTGCTTTTTATCCAAATCCAAAGCACGGTTGGGATACTCCTCTTTATTTTGAGTATAAATCTTCAAAGCGCGCATTTGGCCTATCGTAAAATCAGTCAAGGGTGCTTCGCTACCACCTACCAAAAACTGATTCGCCATTCCTGCTCGCAACCAAGCGACTCCGTTGAGCAAAGCATGCAAAGCAGTAGAACAAGTAATGGAATGCGAAATTTCGGGACCGGTACTTTGCAAATCATGTGCTACCCAAGACGAAATATTCCCCAAAGTAGTCGTTGGTGAAGCTAAAGTCTGGGCTTTGCCGGTCGTTAAATATTCCTGAAAATGTTTTTCGAACAAATCGGTGGCACCTCTTGAAGAGCCAATGTTGATACCAAAACTCCCTCCTTTTTCCCAACCTGCCTGAGCCATCGCTTTTCTTGCCGCCACCATAGCATACAACACCGACTTATCCAATGATTTGTACTTTATATCCGTTTGTTGTAAAGCCAAAACTTCTTGTTGTGAAGCGGAATCCAAAGCAGCCACGCAAGTATTTTGATGGTCTAAAAACTGCTCAGAAAAACAAGTTTTACGATTTTGATAGTTTTCCCAAATGGTCTTCGGGTCGTTGCCCAAAGGGGAAATGGAGGACAGGGCGGTTATAGAAATAATTTGTGACAAAATAGACGATTGTAATTTACCGCAAAGGTCGCAAAGAATTACACAAAGTCCACAAAATAATTAAAAATCTATGCAAATTGAATTTAGCTATATGAATAAATGGAACACGGATGACGCGGATTTTTTTTATTTGTTGTTGAAACAAACACCAATTTTTCCACAAAGCGCAAAGCATTGCGAACCTTGCGACTTTTCCTTTGCGTGCCTTGCGGTTAAAACTAACAACCTGATGGAACACGGATGACGCGGATAAAACTGATTGACGCGGATTTTATTTATGTGTATCGTCCTAAAAAAAGTTTACAGTTTTTAATTAATACCTAGAATAGGTTTACATTTTTTTTTAATACTAGAATTAGTTTACAATGATAGTGTTTTTTCGATAATAGTTCTTCCATAGTTTTTCT
>NZ_JBCGDP010000006.1:0-235140 GCF_038739875.1 Flavobacterium polysaccharolyticum | reverse complement strand
TCAAACCTGCATTTTTAACCAAATTAGTAAAAGGTTCTCCTTTACAAGTAGATGCATCAGCGAACTTTATGTTTGTAGAGAAAGTAGTGGTTGGAGTGGCTTACCGATGGAGCGCTGCGATGAGTGCAATGGTTGGATTTCATGTGACAGATGGCATGTATATAGGTTATGGATACGATCTAGAAACGACCAATTTAGAAAACTATAATTCAGGATCACATGAGGTTTTCTTGCGTTATGAAATCTTCAAAAACAACGAAAAAATTACTACTCCAAGATTTTTCTAAAAATTAGATCATGAAAAAACAGTTCCTTCTTTGTCTAACTTTGACCTCCATTATTTGGAGTGCTAGTTTTGCTCAAAAAGCCAAGATTGCTTCCGCCGACAAAAAATATGATAGTTATGCCTATGTAGATGCGATACAAACCTATGAACGTTTGGCTGCCAAAGGGTATCAATCTGTAGAGATGTTCGAGAAATTGGGTAATGCCTATTATTTTAATTCTGATTTTGAAAAAGCAGCCCAATCTTATGAAAAGCTATATCAATTACAGCCAGAATTAGCACCTGAATATTATTACCGTTATGCTCAATCACTAAAAGCCACTGGAAAAGAAAAAGAAGCAGCAACCGTATTGGCACAATTTGAAAGCAAATCAACGGGAGATAGTCGAGTAAAACGTTTGAAAACCAATAGTAATTATTTAAATGAAATCAGATCGAATCTAGGACGTTATACAATTGATAATGCAGGAATCAACTCCAAGTATTCTGACTATGGAAGTGCCATTGTAGAAAATCAATTGGTTTTTGCCTCCGCAAGAGATACAGGAGGAGTAATACAAAATAAGCATGCTTGGACAGGAAAACACTTTACTAATTTATATGCTGCCAATGTAGATAGTGAACTCAGTCCGAGTAATCCATCGCGATACGATGCCAACATCAATTCTAAATTTCATGAAGCTACACCAGTATTTACCAAAGACGGCAGTACGATGTATTTTACTAGAAATGACTATTTGGACGGCAAAAGAGGGAAAGATGTTAATAAATTTACTTTACTCAAAATCTACAAAGCCACTTTGGTCAATAAAAGATGGACTAATGTAACCGAATTGCCATTCAATAGTAATAATTTCAGTTCTGCACACCCAGCCTTGAGTCCCGATGAGCAAACCCTATATTTTGCTTCTGATAGACCTGGAACCATCGGACAATCTGATTTATATAAAGTATCGATCAACAGCGACGGAACTTATGGAGATCCCATTAATTTAGGAACAGCTATTAACACCGAAGCAAGAGAGACTTTTCCATTTGTAACCAAAGACAATCAACTGTATTTTGCCTCAGATGGTCATCCTGGACTAGGAGGATTAGATATTTTTAGAACCAATATCAACAACGACGGTAGTATAGGGATTATAGAAAATGATGGGGGTGAAGTGAATTCTCCCAAAGATGATTTTGGGTACTACAGAGATAGTGAGACCAACAATGGTTTTTTCTCATCAAATCGCGATGGAGGTTTGGGATCTGACGATATTTACAAATTCACTTTCAAACCTAGCTGTAAACAAAGTCTCAAAGGCATTGTGACCGATAGTAAAACAGCCGCTGTATTAGCCAACACAACAATTACTTTGATCGACAACCAATATAACACTATTGGAGAAACAACCACCGATAGCTCAGGCAATTATAGTTTTGAGGTAAAATGTAGCAAAAGCTATAGTGTAAGAGCCATCAAAACGGAGTATTCTCCTAAGGAATTGAAAATTAGTATTCCAACAACTACAGGCGAAACGAAACTCGATATTCAACTAGAAAGTAGTGTTTGTAAAGTAGCCGTGGGTGATGATTTAGGGAAATGTTTTGGAATCAAAATGATTTATTTTGATTTAGATAAATCCAATATTCGTAAAGAAGCTGCTTTGGATTTGGCCAAAATATTGGATGTTTTGAATCAAAATCCTACAATGAAATTGGATATTCGTTCACATACCGATTGTAGACAAACGGCCAAATACAATATGGCTTTATCAGAACGAAGAGCTAAGGCTACAATTGCATGGTTAGTTTCAAAAGGTGTTGATGGATCTAGATTAACAGGAAAAGGCTATGGAGAATCGCAGCTTATTAACGATTGCGGATGCGAACCAACGAATCAGTCCAACTGCTCCGAAGAACAACATCAAATGAATCGTAGAAGTGAATTTATTATAACGGCACTTTAATTATTTTTTTTTCAACAAATACTAACTTCACAAGTGTATGTTCAAAGTAAGGCTTCGTTTTATAAACGGAGTCTTTTTGTGTTATTTTTATTCATGAACCAAATCAGTTAATAATTTCTTATCACCTACAATCCACAAGATGTCATCTTTTTCTAGTAAGATATTTGATTCAGGATTCATGAATCGAATTCCTCTTTTTTCTACACCCACTACGAGGCCTTTTGTTTTTTCGCGAAGTTTAGACTCTTTGATGCTTTTACCAATAAACTCATGATTTTTTAACTCGATTTGTCGGAGTACAATATCAGGTTCTCTCACTTCTGGTGTAGCTTCAATTTCGTGTTGGTCCAAATATTTTTTGAATTCTTGTACTTGAGCATCAGTGCCAATCACAAATACTTCATCTCCAGGAAAAATGCGTTCATTGGCGTCAGGAATATGAATGGTAATTTCACCTCTTTTGATAGAAGCAATGTTGATTCCGAGTTGTTCTCTTAGTTGTAATTTTTTTAAAGTTTCACCAGCAATATTCGATTCGGCTGCAATATCAAAAACCGCCATATGACCGTCCCAAGGCGATAAATCACTTCGACTTCTTTTTGCTTTTGTAATTTCTCTATCATTTAAATTGGATAAAAAATGATTTTCTATTTTATGGTATTGACGGTTTAATTTCTTTTGGAACAAAAAGTAAAGAATAATAGCCACTACAAACGCAAGTAAAGCTGTTTTTGGAGAAAAGAAAATATTCAATAACAAGCCAATGTAAACAATTGCAATTAGTATTCTAAACAAGAACAACATGGCCATTGGGCCTCTAGATTTTCGATCTTCCAAAAGTATACTGACCTCGGCAACCGCAACTCTTCTTAACGATAATGCCCAAAGAAATGGCGCTAAGAAAACCAATGTAATTAAAGCTCCTATAGCTGCTCCAAAAGGATATTCTTTTACTAATGGTAGAATGAATTTTGATGATAGTAAAATAACAGCAACAATTATTATAGAATGGATAATTACCTGTGTCAAGTAGGCATTAATAACAGTTTTCCAATTGTTAACTGTTTTGATTGCTTGGGTACTCGCGCTATAACGTTCGATTCTTTTAAGCCATTTTCTTGGGAGTTTTCGACTCAAAAAGTCTGAAAAAGGTCCTGAAAATTTAATCATGTAAGGGGTGCTAAAGGTAGTCACTGCCGAAACTGCAACAACTATTGGATACAAAAAAGAACTAGTTACTTGCAGCGTAATCCCTAAAGTAGCGATGATAAACGAAAACTCTCCAATCTGTGATAAACTCATTCCTGTTTGCACCGATTCTTTGAGGGGCTGTCCCGATAAAAGTGAACCAACGGTAGAGCTAATGGATTGACCTAATATAGTCACGAGTGATAAAACCAAAACAGGAATAGCGTGTTCTTTCAAAGCATCGGGGTCAATAAGCATCCCAACCGATACAAAAAAGACGGCGCCAAATAAATCTTTTACAGGCTTTACTAAATGTTCTATATGTTCGGCTTGAGTGGTTTCGGCAATGATAGAGCCCATGATAAAGGCTCCAAGCGCGGGTGAGAAACCAACATTGGCTGCTAAAATTACCATTAGCAAACAAAGTGCAATAGATATAATAAGTAACATTTCATCGGTTAATAAATGCTTGGCTTTTTTTAATACGGTTGGAATGATAAAAATACCACTCAAAAACCAAAGCACTAAAAAGAAAACCAACTTTAAAATAGATTGTAATAACTCACTACCCGAGAAATTTTCACTAACCGCTATGGTAGACAAAAGAACCATGAGCAAAATAGCAATGATATCCTGAACGATTAAGGCGCCAATTACATTACCCACAAAGCGTTGTACTTTTATACCTAATTCATCAAAACTTTTCAAAATAATAGTTGTTGATGAGATAGATAGAATTACGCCTAAAAAAATACTATCCATAGTAGACCAATCCAGTAATTTTCCTACGGTATAGCCCAAAAACAACATAAATGAAATTTGAGTGATGGCAGTAATAGATGCCGTTCCTCCTACTTTTATAAGCTTCTTAAAACTAAATTCGAGTCCTAAACTGAACAATAAAAAAATGATTCCAATTTCGGCCCAAACTTCGACACTTTTAATATCTTGAACCGACGGGAAAAAATCAAAATTATTCCCAGCCAAAAATCCTGCTATTAAATAGCCTAAAACCAAAGGTTGCTTTAATTTTTTGAACAGTAATACAGCAATTCCTGCCGTCATAAGTATTAACCCCAAATCAGTAATTAGTGGTTCAAGATGGGTTGATGCTTCTGCAGCTGCACTCATTGTTTTTGGTTTTGAAAATTATAAAATCTCGATTTTGGCTAATTTACAAAAATCGTTTTTGAAATCCTGTTTTTGAGCTACAACAAAAAGTTAAAACCAAAAAAAGCTATCGGTTAGGATAGCTTTTGTAGGTAAAAATATTTTTTGGACGATTAAATCCCAATAAAATTACTTGGTGTGATTTGAAGTAATTCTGCCTTTATTGCATCAGAAACTTCTAAAGTAGCAATAAATGCATGCATAGAATCTTTAGTGATTGCTTCGTTCGTTCTAGTTAAACCTTTTAGTGCTTCATAAGGATTTGGATAGGCTTCTCGACGCAAAATCGTTTGAATAGCTTCTGCGACTACCGCCCAATTATTTTCTAAATCTTCGTGGAATTTACTTTCGTTCAGTAACAATTTGTTCAATCCTTTCAAAGTCGCTTCAAAAGCAATAAGTGTATGTCCCATTGGTACACCAATATTTCTTAAAACGGTACTGTCTGTTAAATCACGTTGCAGTCTTGATAAAGGCAATTTAGCAGACAAATGCTCAAAAATCGCATTGGCAATGCCTAAATTTCCTTCAGAATTTTCAAAATCAATAGGGTTTACTTTATGTGGCATAGCCGATGAACCAATTTCGCCCGCTTTGATTTTTTGTTTGAAATACTCCATCGAAACATACGTCCAAATATCACGGTCCAAGTCGATAATGATGGTGTTGATTCTTTTTAAAGCATCGAAAAAAGCAGCAAAATGGTCGTAATGTTCAATTTGAGTCGTTGGAAAAGAGTGGTGTAATCCCAAAATATCTTCTACGAATTTTTTACCAAATTGTCTCCAGTCAATTTGTGGATAGGCAACGTGGTGTGCATTGTAGTTTCCTGTTGCACCACCAAATTTAGCCGCAAAAGGAATATTGAACAACAAACGCATTTGCTCTTCCAAACGCTCAACGAAAACCCCAAGTTCTTTTCCTAAACGAGTAGGAGAGGCAGGCTGACCGTGCGTACGTGCCAGCATAGGAACGTGAGCCCATTCTTGACTTAACTCTTTCAATTTGGCAATTAAACCAATCAAGGATGGCATATACACTTTTTCAAATGCTTCTTTTGTCGAAAGCGGAATAGCCGTGTTGTTGATGTCCTGAGAAGTCAATCCAAAATGAATAAACTCTTTGTGAGCAGAAAGACCCAATTTTTCAAAAGCGTCTTTTATAAAGTATTCTACCGCTTTTACGTCGTGATTGGTAACTTTTTCAGTTTCCTTAATCCAAAGCGCATCTTCGGTACTAAAGTTTTTGTAGATGTTGCGTAAACTCTCAAATACATTTGGGTTTACTTCAGTTAATTGTGGTAAAGGTTGTTCGCATAAGGCAATGAAATACTCGATTTCAACCAAAACACGGTATTTAATCAACGCTTCTTCTGAGAAAAAAGGCGCTAATGCAATTGTTTTATTTCTATATCTCCCATCAATAGGAGAAATGGCATTTAATTCGTTTAAAGTAGTCATTGTTGTGTTTTTTGTTCGAAAGGCACAAAAATAAGCATAAGTGTTCAGTATTCAGTTTTCAAGACTTAGTTTTTTTCTCTAATTCCAATAACTTTTGTTGCAAAACAAGAATTCCTTCTGTAGCCTTCATAGCAATACAAGTCAGCGGATTTCTCAAATTCGAAATTGTAGTCGCTTTGGGGTCAATATAAAAAATAGGAACATTTTTTGGTGCAAAATCCGTCAGTCCTGCCGCAGGATACACTTGCAACGAAGTCCCAATAATGGCGATATAATCCGCTTGTTCTACCAAATCAATCGCGGCTTCTAGCGCAGGAACTGCCTCACCAAACCACACAATATGCGGACGCAATTGGTAACCGTTCGTATCACAATCGCCCAGTTGCAAATCGCCAGACCAATCCAAAACATACGATTCATTTCGTATACTTCGTACTTTTAGCAACTCACCGTGCAAGTGTAAAACGTTCTGACTTCCCGCACGCTCATGCAAGTCATCCACGTTTTGTGTGACAATATGAACCTCAAAATCCTGTTCCAATTCCACCAAAACCTGATGCGCTAAATTAGGTTGTACTTCCAATAATTGTTTTCTACGTTGATTGTAGAAATCCAAAACCAAGGTCGGATTCTTTCGCCAACCTTCTGGCGTTGCCACCTCCATTACATCGTGTCCTTCCCACAATCCGTCGCTATCTCTAAAGGTTTTTATGCCGCTTTCAGCACTTATTCCAGCTCCTGTTAATACTACTAATTTCTTTTTCATTTTTCGAAAATTAATTTGTTTACCATTATTTGGGCGTGCCCACAGCTTCACAAAGGGGCATTCAGCAAGCGTGTTATGCGCCCCTTTGCGAAGCTGCGGTCGGGCTATCCGCGCTACTTCGGTAGCCAGCTACTATCCCTCACGCAAAAAAAACAACTCAAATAAAATCATTTTTTCAATCAATTCCCAATTCCAAAACTCAAAACTCAAATTCCAAAATCCAAATCACTAACTATTAATCACTAATTACTAAGGACTAATTACTTTTCTTATTTTTGCCAAAAAAAAAATCAGGCATGATAGATTTGGATTATCTAGAATATTTAGAAGGATTTTTAACCGACAATAGAAAAGAGAATTTCTTAAAAGTACTCAAAAACAGAACCAATCACTTTACAGTGGTAGTCGAGGACGTGTTTCAAATGCACAATGCTAGTGCGGTAATGCGTAGTTGTGAAGTTTTTGGTGTACAAAATATGAATGTAATTGAGCAGCGTTTTGGTAAACGAATCGACAAACAAATCGCTATGGGCGCTCAAAAATGGGTCGATATTACCCCATTTGATTCGGTAAATAATTGTATCGACACGCTAAAAAGTAAAGGCTATCAAATCATAGCCACCACACCTCATACCAATGATTGTGATTTGGAGGATTTTGATTTTTCTAAACCCAGCGCATTGTGTTTTGGTACCGAAAAAGAAGGTTTATCCGAAGAAATCATGCAAAAAGCCGATGGATTTCTCAAAATCCCTATGGTAGGTTTTACCGAGAGTTTAAACATTTCAGTATCTGCAGCTATTATTTTGCAAAATCTAACCAATCGACTGCGCAATTCTGATATTTCTTGGCAATTAACCGAAGCACAAATTCTCGAAAAACGACTCGATTGGGCACGAAAATCAATCAAAGACATCAAACGCATCGAGGTGCGCTATTTTGAGAAGAATTAGAAATTTATTTCACTAATTAACTTTATGTTTTTAATGTCGGTTGGATCCAATTCGTATAGATAGACGCCATTATCTCCTATGGCGTAAAGAGAGTTGTTTTTGATAATTAAGTCAAAGCATTTTTTTTCAATTACATTTTCTAAAACAGGTTCGGCTGGGTTTTGAATATTGAAAATTTTAATAACATCATCACACACTAAAAGATAGTTTGTTGAAAAAAGTGTAATTCCTTTGGGTTGTATGAGATTTCGACTATGTATTAGCTTTGGGTTGCTAAGGTTTTTTGTGTCATATACTTGTAAAACATTCACATTATTGCCGCATAATGCATTTGAATTTAAGGTTACAAAGGCATGTGTACTATTAGCAATCACTGGATCACATGCGGTAAAATGTTGTACGCTGGAAAGTTTTGTCGGGTTTTCAGGATTTGTTATGGAATAAATAAACATTCCGTTTCTAGAACCTATATATAAATTGTCTCCAAACGAAAACAAAGTTTCAATATTAAAACCAATTTGAGTTTCATTAACTTTTACTGGTTTTTGAGGATTTATTAATGAAAAAACATTGAGTTTCATCTCATCCACGCAATACAAGTAATTTCCTCTTATTGTAAAAACAGCCAAAGAACCTCCTTGACCAATCTCTGGTGTTGAGTTTGAGTCACTATCAGAACAGCCTAGAACAATAAATATAATTAGTAAGGATATTATTTTTTTCATTTATTTCCAGTCTATAATTATTTGATTATTTGTTGGATTTCCGAAGCTTCCATCAGGAGCCCTTTTTTGAGGAAACACATTTTTATTTCTATTGGTTACCAATAATTTATTGTTGCTCTTATCAAAAGTTGCAGTTACTAAATCTACAGCTTGGTTAATGAAAATGATTTCGTCAATGATTGCCAAATCGGTGGCGCCAGGTGCTTTTATAAAATGGATGAGAGTTGGCTTTTTAGGATTGGAATAATCATAGACGTGAAATCCTTTATTGACATCATTGATAAACATTAAATCTCCTTTAATGTATATTTTTCCAGATTTGATAATAGGTTGTGGATTTTGGAGAGCTATCGATTTTTCAAATGCGATTCTTTCCATTGTAACAGGTTTGTAAACAGGTTCACTAGTATCTCCTCCAGTTGTTGGCCAACAGGAATAAAAAAGGAAAGGAAAAATAAACAGTACTATTTTTTTGCTCATTGTTAAATGTTTTACTAAAGGTAAGAAAATAAATAAACAAGCTTTCGTTGTTTTTTAATTTTCACATTATCAAATAGTTATTTTTCAAAAAAAAACCGCCTCACAGTTGAGGCGGTTTTTAAAACTTATTTTAAAATATTTAGCTTACTAAAACCCAAGTTCCAGCTGCCAATAAGCTTTCAGCTTTTTTGTATTTCATCGTTTCTGTTTTGCCAGTAGCTACTTCTTGAATAGTTACAGTGTCATTACGATTAATTTTAGGCTGGTCGCGAACAATAGTTTCAGTCACTTGACGGGCTTGTGTTTGCCCTGCCTCACGATTGATACTTTCGCTATTTTCGATTTCGTCTTTATTCAATTGGTAATCGTCTTTTGGACGAGCTACTTCTTTAGCTTCTTGAATTCTTTGATTTTCTTGAGCAGGTAAGTCACCTTTAAATAAGAATGAAATCACTTCTTTATTCACATTATCCAACATAGAACGGAATAAGTTGAAGGCTTCTAACTTGTAAATAAGCAATGGGTCTTTTTGTTCGTGAACTGCCAATTGAACCGATTGTTTCAATTCGTCCATTTTACGCAAATGTTTTTTCCAAGCTTCGTCTACAATCGCTAAAGTGATATTTTTCTCGAAATCAGCTACCAATTGAGTTCCTTCAGAATCGTAAGCTTTTTTCAAATCAGTTACCACATTCAAGGATTTGATTCCATCAGAAAAAGGAACTACAATGCGCTCGAATTGGTTGTTTGGATCCTCATATACACTTTTGATAATAGGGAAGGCCTCTCTAGCACTTCTTGCTGTTTTTTCGGTGTAAAAATCTAAAGTAGCTTTGTATACTTTTCCAGTTAATTCTATTTCATTCAGTTTAGCAAAATCACTTTCGCTAACTGGTGATGTAATTGAGAAATAACGAATCAATTCAAATTCAAAGTTTTTGAAATCGTTGCTTAATTTATTGTTGGTGACAATTAATTCGCAAGTATCATACAACATATTGGCGATGTCTAGTTTTAGACGCTCTCCATGTAAAGCATGACGACGACGTTTGTACACTACTTCACGTTGTGCATTCATAACGTCATCATATTCTAATAAACGTTTACGAACTCCAAAGTTGTTTTCTTCTACTTTTTTCTGTGCGCGTTCAATAGATTTGGTCATCATAGAATGTTGAATCACTTCACCTTCTTGTAAGCCCATTCTATCCATTACTTTGGCTACTCTTTCAGAACCAAACAAACGCATTAAGTTGTCTTCTAACGAAACATAGAATTGAGAACTTCCTGGGTCTCCTTGACGACCTGCACGACCACGTAACTGACGGTCCACACGACGAGAATCGTGACGTTCTGTACCGATAATGGCCAATCCACCAGCTGCTTTTACTTCTGGTGTCAATTTGATATCCGTTCCACGACCCGCCATGTTGGTAGCGATAGTTACCACACCTGGTTTACCTGCTTCCTCAACAATTTGAGCCTCTTGTTTGTGCATTTTCGCATTCAATACGTTGTGCGTTACACCACGCATTTTAAGCATTCTACTCAATAACTCTGAAATCTCTACTGATGTTGTCCCAATTAATACCGGTCTTCCTGCTTTAGATAATTCGGTAACATCTTCGATAACGGCATTGAATTTTTCACGAGTCGTTTTGTAAATCAAATCGTCTTTGTCAATTCTAGCCATTCCTCTATTGGTAGGAATTTCAACTACATCAAGTTTGTAGATTTGCCATAACTCGCCTGCTTCAGTAACTGCGGTTCCTGTCATACCACCTAGTTTGTTATACATTCTAAAGTAGTTTTGTAAAGTAACAGTAGCAAAAGTTTGAGTGGCTGCTTCAATTTTTACGTTTTCTTTGGCTTCAATGGCTTGGTGTAATCCGTCAGAATAACGACGACCATCCATTATACGTCCTGTTTGTTCATCAACAATAAGGATTTTATTGTCCATGATTACATATTCTACATCTTTTTCAAAAAGAGAATAAGCTTTTAATAACTGAGTCAAAGTATGAATACGTTCGCTTTTTACTCCAAAATCTTGGAATAATCTTTCTTTAGCTTCCGCTTCAGCATCTTTGTCTAAATTTTGTTTTTCGATAGCCGCAATTTCAGTTCCAATGTCTGGAAGAACGAAAAAGTCCGCATCCGTATCGCCAGAAAGGAATTTGATTCCGTTGTCGGTCAATTCTACTTGATTATTTTTCTCTTCAATAACAAAATATAGTGCTTCATCAACAATGTGCATTTCACGATTGTTGTCTTGCATGTATTGATTTTCTGTCTTTTGAAGCAATTGTTTGATACCTTCTTCACTCAAGAATTTAATCAATGCTTTGTTTTTTGGTAAACTTCTGTAGGCTCTCAACAAATTGAAACCACCGTCTTTAGTGTTACCTTCTTTGATTAGTTTTTTAGCTTCTGCCAAAAATCCATTAGCCAATTGACGCTGTAAACTTACTAGGTTTTCGATTTTTGGTTTCAATTCATTAAACTCATGACGGTCTCCTTGAGGAACTGGACCAGAAATAATCAATGGAGTTCTAGCATCATCAATCAATACAGAATCCACCTCATCAACAATGGCGTAATTATGTTTGCGTTGCACTAAATCTTCTGGCGAATGCGCCATATTATCTCTTAGGTAATCAAAACCAAACTCATTATTGGTTCCGTAAGTGATGTCTGCATCGTAGGCTTTTTTTCTTCCTTCAGAATTTGGTTGGTGATTGTCGATACAATCTACTGTTAAGCCGTGAAATTCAAATAGAGGGGCTTTCCATGTGCTATCACGTTTTGCTAAGTAATCATTCACAGTTACTAAATGTACTCCATTTCCAGTAAGTGCATTTAAGTATAATGGAAGGGTAGCTACTAATGTTTTTCCTTCACCCGTTTGCATCTCAGAGATTTTACCCTGGTGCAACACCATTCCGCCAATCAACTGAACGTCATAATGAATCATGTCCCAAGTAATTTCTTTACCAGCTGCATTCCAAGAATTGGCCCAGTTAGCCGTATCTCCCACAATGTTGATGTAGCTTTTAGTGGCTGATAATTCGCGGTCTTTCGGGGTAGCTGTAACGCTAATGGTAGTGTTTTCTTTGAATCTTCTTGAGGTTTCTTTTACCACAGCAAAAGCTTCAGGAAGAATATCCATTAAAGTTTTTTCAGAAATATCATAAGCTTCTTTTTCTAAAGCATCAATAGCGATATATATATCTTCTCTTTTATCGATATCTGAGATGGTTTCTACTTCTTCTTTCAAAGAAGCAATTTTAGCGTCTTTCTCAGCTCTTGCTTGTTTGATCTTTTCTTTGAAGAAAACAGTTTTGGCTCTCAATTCGTCGTGTGAAAGTCCTTGTAAAGTACTTTCAAAACTTTTGATTTTATTTAGATAAGGTTGTAAAGCTTTAACATCCTTTTGAGATTTATCGCCTACAAATACTTTTAGTATGCTGTTTATGAAACTCATGATTTAGTTGTATTTCTGTTTTATATTGTGTGTTATTTCTAACAAAAAAAAAGCCTCTTTTTTGAGACTTTTTCTTGGGTTACTTTTTAATACTCATCCTCGTTCCAAAGGTAATCTTCGTCCGTAGGATAATCTGGCCAAATTTCTTCCATTGATTCATATATCTCGCCCTCATCTTCAATAGATTGAAGGTTTTCTACTACTTCTAATGGAGCACCAGCTCTAATAGCGTAGTCAATAAGTTCGTCTTTGTTAGCAGGCCATGGTGCATCACTTAAATAAGATGCTAATTCTAATGTCCAATACATATTTTGTCGATTTAATTTGTGCAAAAATAAATTTTTTACGGAATAAAACAAGTAAAAAGTGATTTATTTTTGCGTAAAGTTAAGAACGTTTTTTTTAAGAAAAAAATTACTTTCTAGGAATCCATTTTACTTCCTCAGCGTTCAAATCCAAGGTCAACTTTCGTGCCAATACAAAAAGATAGTCAGAAAGTCGGTTTAAGTACTGAATTGCTATTGGAGCTACTGGCTCGTTATGACTTAAATGTACCGCTAAACGCTCTGCACGTCGACATACACAACGCGCAATATGACAATATGACACTGTAGTATGTCCGCCTGGAAGTACAAAATGCGTCATTGGAGGTAATAAAGCTTCCATTGTGTCAATTTCTATTTCAAGGAATTCAATATCTTGATCAGTAATGCCTAAGTTTTTTAGACGCAATTCACCATTTTTTAGTACCTCTTTTTCGGGTGGAGTGGCAAGAATAGCTCCTATAGTAAACAAACGATCTTGCACCTCAATAAGTGTGTTTTTGTAATGATTATCCATTTCTTGGTCGCGAATCAGGCCAATATAGGAATTGAGTTCGTCGACAGTGCCATAACTTTCAATTCTAGCATGGTCTTTAGGTACTCTAGTTCCTCCAAATAGGGATGTAGTTCCTGAGTCACCAGTTTTAGTATATACTTTCATTAGAGTAAGTGTTCTAAGTTTATTTTATCAATGGTTGTTGATGGCTGTAAATATAAAAAAAGACCGCTAAAAGCAGTCTTTCTTTAGTGGATAAAAAAATTAGAATCCGAAAATTTCTTCTAAAGATACTTTCTTTATTTCACCTAATTTTTTCATTTCATTCATATCAATCTTACTTTCAGATGCTACAATGGCATAACTGTAAGGTTTATTGGCTATGAAGTTATTGTGAAAAGTTTTGAGGTCATTCATAGAAATTTGATCTACGGTAGTAAATGTTTTTTTTCTGATATCCTCTTTTAATCCTAGTTGCTTTGCTGCTAGGTAATTAAAAATAATGTTGTCTTGCGTAATTCTTTCGGTTTGAATGTCTTTTTTAACTTGACCTTTGGCTAAATTTAAATTTTCGCTTAATTCAGGTAAGTTGTTCAAAAGTTCATTCATTGCTGTTGTAGCCTCTTTGAATTTGTCAGCTTGACTTCCGACATAATTCAAAACAAGATAGTTGTCTTCTTTCTTTTCAGGTTCTACATAATATCCATAGGTGCTATAAGCTAAGGCTTTACTTTCTCTAATAGTTTGAAAAACCACTGATCCCATACCGCCACCGAAATAGTTATTGAATACGTTAATGATTGCATTTTTATTGGCATCATAGGTTTCTGTATTTCTTACCCAACGCGTTTCAGCTTGTACCATATCATAATTGGTAAAAAACACTTGGTTTTGAGTTTGAACCAATGGCTTGAAAACTTTGGCTGCTGGTGTTGCAGTAAAAGTTGCAGGAACTTTGTGTAGCGCTTTTAATTGATTTACAAAAGTAGTTAATGGTGCTGGACCATAATAAATAATCGTTTGTTCGTAATTGTTCATGTTTTTCAAACGACTCATTAAATCTTCTGTTGTCAAGGATTCTAATTCAGCTGTTGTTAAAATAGAGTTGAATTTATTTACTGGGCCATAAGTAGCATAGCTAGTTAGTCCTTGTAAAATAGCATTTTTGTTTGCTTTTACATCTTTTCTTGATTTTGCAATCCTTGCTTTTAAAGCTTTTAAAGCGTTTTCATCAGCTTTGGCATTTGAAATAACTTCTTCATACAATTGAACTGCTTTTTCAAAATTTTCTTGTAATCCTTCAATGCTCACGGTGGTATATTCTTCACCACTTGAGATATTGAAACTACAGGCAATTTTATAGAATGCTTTTGAAATTTGTTCAGTACTCATTTTATCGGTACCTAAAAATTGAATGTATTGTGTTGCTAAGGCTTGTTTTGAGTCATTTAAAGTACCGATTTTATAACGGTATTTTAATCTAAAAATAGAGTTGTCTTTATTTTGAACATAAAGTACTTCTGCTTTTTCGATTTTAGATTTCTGAATGTCTTTGTTGTAATCCAAAAATACAGGTGTTGAAGCAATGCTTGGAATAGCGTTGACTTGTTTTAAGAAGTCAGATTGTTTGTCCGCATTGGTTTCAACAGGAGTAATTTGTGGTTTTTCAATTTTAACTTTGTTTTTGTTTTCGCCTTTTCTTTTGAAAACGACTACATAATTGTCTCCAAGATATTTGTTAGCAAAGGCTACAATATCTTCTTTTTTTAATTTTGACAAATCGTTTACATAAGCTACTTGATCTCTCCAATCTAATTCTGACGTGAAATTGCTCATTAAATTGCTAGCGCGATCTCCGTATTTTTCAGTTTCGTAGATTTTACTTTTTTTAATGTTATTGATGATTGAAGGAATTAAATCATCATCAAAATTTCCTTTCTTTAAATTTTCAATCTCAGCTAAGACTAATGCTTTTGCTTCTTCTAAGGTTTGGCCAGTAGTTGGTGCTGCAGATAAATAAAGAACACTATAATCGATCAGGCTGTAGTTGAATGCGCTCGCGCGAAGCATTTTTTGTTTCTTAACTAAATTAAGATCCAATAAACCGGCTTTGCCATTAGTAAGTACTTGTCCAACTAAATTTGCTAATAAGGCATCTTTGTCTTTGTTACCAGGAAGACGGTAACCGATGGCAAAACTCTCTGCATCTGGGCCAACAACTTCAATCGCTATTGGTGCTGTTATAGGAGCTTCTGGTTCAAAAGTATATTTTTCAATTGCTTTGGGTTGCATATAAGCAAAAGCCTTGTCTATTTTTGCAATTATCTCATCTGGATTGAAATCACCTGACAAGATAATGCCCATGTTGTTAGGTACGTAGTATTTGTTAAAATACTTTCTGATTTCTATTAAGGATGGGTTTTTTAAATGCTCAACTGTTCCAATAGTGGTTTGTAAACCATAATTGTGTTTTTTGAATAGGTTGGAAAATAAAGCTTCCGAAACTTTACGACCATCATTGTCTAAACTCCTGTTTTTTTCTTCATAAACAGCTTCTAGTTCTGTATGAAAAATTCTTAGAATTGGATTTCTAAAACGTTCCGCCTGTACGGCTAAGTATTTATCCAAAGAACTACTTGGAACATCATCAGTATATACCGTTTGCTCAAAAGAAGTAAAGGCATTGGTGCCTTGTGCCCCCATAGCAGACATCATTTTGTCGTACTCATTGGCAATAGAATATTTACTGGCAACTCCCGAAGTTTGATCGATTTTCTTATAGATTTCTTTTCTTTCGATACTGTCTTTTGATTTGTTGAATTGCTCATACAAAGCGTCAATTTTGTCTAATTCAACTTTTTCTTTAGACCAATCCAAAGTTCCGTATTTATCCGTTCCTTTAAAAAGCATATGCTCTAAGTAATGAGCTAATCCAGTATTGGTAGAGGGATCGGTTTTGCTTCCAGCTTTAATAGCGATGTAAGCCTGAATACGAGGGTCTTTTTTAGTCGGGCTTAAAATTACAGTTAAGCCGTTTTTTAAAGTATAGAAACGGGCTTTAGTAGCGTCATTAGTAACATACTTGTAAGTATATCCATTACTTGAAGCTTCTTTCCATTCAATAGGATCTTGTGCTACAACAGTAGAAATTGAGCATAAGAATAGTAAAGATAAAATTGGTTTTTTAAACATATTTATAGGCTTGGTTAATGTAAATTATTTTGTAGTATCTGTTTCGATCAATCCATCTCGCAAACGAATAACTCGGTGGGCATAAGCCGCAATATCTTCCTCGTGCGTCACCAAGATAACGGTATTTCCTTGTGCGTGAATGTCGCCAAATAACTTCATAATTTCAACAGAAGTTTTACTATCTAGATTTCCGGTAGGCTCATCTGCAAGGATAATAGAGGGTTTGTTGACAAGGGCTCTTGCAATAGCAACACGCTGACGCTGACCTCCCGAAAGCTGGTTAGGTTGGTGGTCCATTCTGTCGGCTAGGTTAACTTGTTTGAGTACATCAGTAGCACGGGCCACACGGTCTGATTTTGAATAACCAGCATAAATCATGGGCAAGGCAACATTGTCCAAGGCTGTTGTTCTGGGTAAAAGGTTGAAGGTTTGGAACACAAAACCAATTTCTTTATTTCTAATTTCGGCCAATTCATCATCTCTCATTTTACTGACGTCTTTGCCGTTCAAAATATAATTTCCAGAAGTTGGTGTGTCTAAACAACCCAAAAGATTCATTAAGGTAGATTTTCCAGATCCAGAAGGTCCCATGAGGGCTACATATTCGCCTTTATTTATTTCTAAATCAATTCCTTTTAATACATAAACCGTTTCGTTACCCAATGAAAAATTTCGTTTGATATTGGTTATTTTGATAAGTGGATTGCTCATTATTGGTTGGAAGTTTAATAGTTTACTTTGCTTGATAGCAGATTGGACTGCAAATGATTGATATTGTTACAACAAATTTAAATTATTTAAGTGTTTAAATAATTTTAAATCCGAATTACAAAATGCTCTTTGGCTTGTTCCTTTCTAAAGAATACCAAGCCCCATTGATAGGTGTCGATAGTTACTCTCACTTGAGGGTGTTTTTTTATAATTTCCCAAGCTTTTTCCATAGCCGAAGACCAATGAATATCATCAAAAATCCAAACGGTTTCGTTGTTTATTGTTGGTAATAAATGTTCGAAGTAGTCCAAGGTTGCTTCTTTTGAATGGTTTCCATCAAAATAAATGAAATCGTAGTTTTTATCGAGTTGATTTGATGTAAAAAAAGATTCAAATTGGGTGGTAATAGTAGTAATATTTTCAAAGTTACTTTTTTGTAATTGCTCATTGGCTATTTTTGAAGTTTCGACACAACCCTCTAGAGTCGTGAGCTTGGCTCTTGGATTGCCTAAAGCTAGAGCTGAAGTTGCTAATCCTAAGGAAGTACCAATTTCCAAAATTGATTTTGGCTGGAAATATTGAACAATTCTACATAATAACTCAGCTCGTTTTGACGAAATTCCAGCAGTTTGTGCAATTTTTGAAATCTGTCTTTTGTTGGATTTGAAAACTCTTGAACCTGCTCCAAAATCAGTAACATCGATAGTGTTTCTGTTTTTTAGCAATGCCTTTCGATACGCTTTTAAAAGAGCATATTCTGGTTTCTTTTTTTTGTCATAAAAACATCGGGTTACCAATGAAAAAACAAAAGGCGAGTGCACGCCATGTTCGTTCTTGGAGTGCCATAAAAATTGTAAAAAAGAGTTTAATTGAAAAAGCATATAATATCAAAAAAATTTTAGTAATTGAAAGTTTAAAATAACTATTCAACTCTTGTTACAAAGAAAAGCACAAAAAAGAACAATTTAAATCTAAGCACAAAAAAAGCCACAACAAAATAATTTTAGTTGTGACTTTACTATGTTTTTTAGTTTCAAAATTAATTTACCGAAACCAATTTTATATCAAAGAGTAAAACCGAACCTCCCGGAATTGGTCCATAATCAAAACTCCCGTAACCTAGATGAGCTGGAACCAAAAGAATGCCGCTACCTCCCGTTTTAAAATACGGAATTCCTTCTGTCCAACCTTTGATTACTTGATTTAGTCCGATGGTAATTCCTTCTGCTTTACTCTGATCAAACACAGTTCCGTTTGTAAAATAACCTTTGTAAACTACTGTTACATTTGAGGTGGATGTAGGTTGTGTTCCAGTTCCGGGTTCAGTAATGATGTAATATAAGCCAGAATTCGATCGCTGAGCCGTTGTAATATTATTTTTGGTTAGATAGTCTTTGATTTCTTGTTCGTTTTTTGCGGTGTAATCTACTGCTACTGGTGGTGTAATCGGCTCAGAATTAGAGCAAGAAAGTAATAGTAAAAAGGCAAATAATGTGAAGATTTTCTTTGTCATGATTATGGTTAAATTGTTAATTAATGAAATTAGGATATAAAATTTATCCCTCTAATTTAGCTGATAGTTCAAACCAACGTTCTTCTTTGCTTTCAATTTTTTTGATGATGTTTTCTAGTTCTTTGGCTTTTTTCTCGATTTCTGCATCGGCAACTTTTCCGTCTGAAAAAAGCTGTTCAATTTTGGACTTGTCGATTTCTAAATCTTTGATTTCGCGTTCAATTTTTTGAAATTCTTTTTGTTCGTTGAACGTTAAATTTCCCGATGGATTATTTTGTTTCCATTCTTTTTTTTCTGCTTTATTGTCTTCTTTTTGAATTACATCGTTACTGTCTTCATAAGCTCTAAAGTCAGAGTAATTTCCTGGGAAAGTTTCAATTTCGCCTTGTCCTCTAAATATAAATAGTTGGTCTACGATTTTATCCATAAAATAACGATCGTGAGATACAACCACCAAACAACCTGGATAATCTAAAAGAAAACTTTCTAAAACATTCAGCGTTACAATGTCTAAATCATTTGTTGGTTCGTCCAGAATCAAAAAGTTGGGATTCTGAATCAAAACGGTACATAAATACAATCGTTTTAATTCGCCTCCACTCAATTTTTCTACATAATCGTATTGTTTTTTTGCGTCAAAGAGAAAACGCTCCAATAATTGAGAAGCTGAAATCATTCTTCCTTTGGCTAAAGGGATGAATTCTCCGTACTCTTTAATTACATCAATTACTCGTTGTCCTGGTTTTGGGTTGATACCGCTTTGTGTGTAATATCCAATTTTGATTGTGTCTCCAACTACTACTTTTCCGTTGTCTAGAGGAAGTGTGCCAGTAAGCAGATTTAAAAAGGTTGATTTCCCAGTTCCGTTTTTGCCAATAATTCCGATACGTTCCCCTCTTTGAAAATCATAACTAAAGTTGTCTAGAATAACGTGGTCCTTGAACTTTTTGGAAATTTTATGAAGCTCTACGATTTTGCTTCCCATTCGCTCCATATTAATTTCTAGTTCAACTACGTTTTCTTTTCGACGACTTTGTGCTTTTTCTTTAATTACATAAAAATCATCTTGACGTGATTTGGATTTTGTAGTTCTAGCTTTTGGTTGACGACGCATCCATTCAAGCTCTTTTACGAATAAATTTTGAGCCTTATCTACACTAGCATTTTCAGAGGCAATACGTTCTTCTTTCTTTTCTAAATAGTAAGAGTAATTGCCTTTGTATTGGTATATTTTTCCGTTGTCGAGTTCAATGATTTCATTACATACGCGCTCTAAAAAAAAACGATCGTGTGTAACCATAAACAAGGTGATGTTTTCTTTTGCAAAATAGCTCTCCAACCACTCAATCATTTCCAAATCGAGGTGATTTGTTGGTTCATCCAAAATCAATAAATCAGGTCGATTAATCAAGATAATGGCTAGGGATAATCGCTTTTTTTGGCCACCAGAGAGACTTTTTACTTTAAGTTTGAAGTCTTCCAGCTTTAATTTGAACAAGATTTGTTTGTATTGTGTTTCAAAATCCCAAGCATTATGTCGGTCCATAGCATCGAAAGCCTTTTGGTAGGCTTCTTCGTCTTCTGGGTTTTCTAGTGCTTTTTCATAAGCTTCAATAACTTTCAAACTTTCATTATCTGACGCAAAAATACTTTCTTCGATTGTTAATTCGTCTTGTAATTTATTATCCTGAGATAAAAAAGCCATTCTGATGCTTTTTCTTAAAACAACTTGTCCAGTATCAGGCTCGTCTAGACCATTAATAATGCTCATTATTGTGGTTTTTCCAGAGCCATTTTTAGCAATAAAAGCAATTTTTTGGTCTTTGTTGATTCCAAACGAAATGTCTTTAAAGAGCGTTCGTTCTCCAAAAGATTTTGATATATTTTCGACAGATAAGTAATTCACAGTGCTTATTTTTTTGCAAAAGTAAACTATTCTATAGCCATTTGCGAATTATTTATCAAAGTGTGAGGGTTGTTTTTTAGGAACAGATACAAAAGGCATTTTCAGCAAAGATGGGTCCCGCTGTCCACTATATCTCCTGTCTGGTTCGTTCACCAGTCAGGAGGATGCCGCTCCCATCGGGGTTAAAGAATAACAAGGTTACTTTTTGTGATTATTTAGATAATACTATTCAAAAATAAGTAGCATTTCATTTTAGACAAATTAGTCATCTAAAGTTTCGTAAATCTGAATAAATGTGTTCATGATTAAAAGGAAATATAAATTACTAATACTATAAATGTAGGGTCATTTGAGGTTACTTATTGAACTAGTACTTGTTGCTTTTTTCTTATTCAAAAAAGCGTTTACATGTCTTATATGTTTCATTTTTAAAGTTTGGCAAAAAAAACGACTGTTTACAAAAACTAATTTTTTTTCTTTTGGTCTTTAAGTTCCACAATGTGCCATTGTTGCGGAATCTTCAAAAATGGTTTTCTGACGAAAGCTTCGTTGGTCAAATAAAAGCTATTGCCATCAGTCGTTGCAATTCCTTCAATTTGATGAAATCGTAGTTTTAGATTGATTCTTTTTTTGGAACCCGAAAAAAAATGATTGCCTTCAAAATCATATAAAAGATATAAAAAAGGACTTCCTCTCTTGGTATACCCACAAAGCACTATTTTTTTCTCAGCATTTAAATATGTAGCTCCAGTAATCAAGCCTTTGCAATCCCAAGAAGCTTGTAGTTGTGCCACTTGATGGTCTGTTTTGTTGGGCAGAGCATAAAGGCTTGTAGTAGTCGTTTCCCATTCTTTAGTAAACAAATAAATACTGTCTTTCGTTACTATAAAAGCTTCGCAATCAAAAGCTGTTTTGTTGGGTTTTAGCGGACTAAAATCCGTTTGATTGCTATACGAAAAAGTGATCGTTTCAATATGAGGTTGTTCTTGCAAAAAGGATGTTTTCTCAATTTTTAAAATACTTAAATCTTTTCGATTCCCCGAATAGTTGTTGCCAAAGTCTCCTATATATAGGTAGGAGCTATCTTGTGTGATTTCTTCCCAATCATGATTTACGACTCCGTTTAGTTTAATTTTTCTTTTGATTTTTCCTGAATTGTCCAAACCGTAAAGCGTGGTGTCATGGTCGTCATTGTGTGTCCAAAATAAACCCTCAAAAAACACTAAACCCGAAGTTTCTTTTATGGAATCCGACATAGGAGTTGAAAGCAAGGGTTTTATTTTGTTTTTGGGACACTCACAGTTTTTCTTTTTTACTACAGCAGCATTGATACCCTTATTTGTTTGAGGATAAGCTATAGAAAAACAGCAGATTAAGTAGAACAAGAATTTCATGGACATTCATTCTAATGAATGGTAAAAATAAGGAAATACATTTGTAATAATTTTTTAATAGTAAGAATAATCACTTGTGCTTTTGAGAGAATATTATCTCATTATATTTGCATCATGCAATTATCTGTTATCATTCTCAATTACAACGTTCGCTATTTCTTGGAACAATGTGTGCTTAGCGTTCAAAAGGCGTTAGAAAACATTGAAGGCGAAATCATAGTTGTCGATAATGGGTCGTCTGATGATAGTTGCACTATGATGCAAACTCGCTTTCCAGAAGTAAAACTCATTCAGAACACCGAAAATCTCGGTTTTCCAAAGGGTAATAATATTGGAGTTGCTGCCGCTAAGGGAGAATATCTCTGTATTTTGAATCCCGATACAATCGTTGCCGAAGATACTTTTGTAAAGGTTTTGACTTTTGCCAAAGCTCAAGGAAATCTCGGAATTGTTGGTGTAAAATTAATTGATGGTTCTGGGAATTTTTTACCTGAGAGCAAGCGCTGTGTTCCCACGCCTTGGGTGGCTTTTACAAAAGTCATGGGCTTGTATCGATGGTTTCCTTCTGTTTCAATTTTTACTAAATATTATGCGCAACATTTACATCCTGATCAAACGGGTAAAGTAGATATCCTTGTAGGGGCTTTTATGTTTCTTTCTCGCGAATTGTACCTAGGTGTAGGTGGATTTGATGAAAACTGTTTTATGTATTCGGATGATATTGACTTGTCGTATCTAGTAGTACAAAAGGGAAAAGATAACTTTTATTTTCATGAAACGACAGTGTTGCATTATAAGGGAGAAAGTACTATAAAGGATGGTGCTTACATGAAACGCTTTCAAGAAGCTATGCGATTTATTTATCAAAAACATTTTAGAGTTTCCTTTTTCTTTGAAATTTTCATGCAATTAGGGATTTTCTTTTTTTCTTTATTCAAAACCCTTCAAGGGAAATCCAAGAATCAAAAAGAGCCTACAGGTTACTTGTTGTGTTCTTCCAACGAAAAATTAGCAAATGAGTTGCAATTGGTTTTAGGAAAAAAAGTCTTTTTTCAGCCTTTTGAAGGAGAAAAAATGGTAAATTCGTGTCTTTTTAAGAGAAAGCATGGAACCGAAATCATTCTAGATAATGAGGATATTTCTTTTAAAGAATGTATAGCGATTTTAGAATCGTTAAAGAACCAAGGATTTACTTTTAAAATTATACCAAAAAGTTCTAATTTTTTGATTGGAAGTAATAATAATAACGAAAGAGGTATGATTTTAAAAATTCGGTAAAAATTACATTTAATGTAATTTATATTTAAATTATTTATTAATTTCGCAAGCAGAAAATAAAAATCACCTTTTAGGTTAATAATATGGCAAGATTTGAATTAAAGCTTCCAAAAATGGGAGAAAGTGTTGCAGAAGCAACTATTACCAATTGGTTGAAACAAGTTGGAGACAAAATTGAAGCAGATGAAGCAGTTTTAGAAATTGCAACGGATAAAGTGGATAGTGAAGTTCCAAGCGAAGTTTCTGGAGTATTGGTTGAGCAATTATTTCAGGCAAATGATTTGGTTCAAGTAGGGCAAACCATTGCTATTATTGAAACCGAAGCAGGTGAGGGGGTTACAACTGTTGTGGTGAATGAAGTCCCAGAAGAAGCGGTGGCTATCGAAAAAGCGATTGAAGTAGCTAAGGATACTGTGCTCGCTCCTGTAGATTTTACCGAATCGGATAAGTTTTTATCGCCTTTGGTAAAAAATATCGCAAAAGAAGAAGGTATTTCTGTTGCTGAACTACAAACTATTTCTGGAACTGGAAAAGAAGGAAGAATTACCAAAGCGGATATTTTAGAATACCTTAAAAACAGAGGAAATCAACCTAAAGTTACGGTAACGCCATCATTAATGGTGGATACGATCGTACCTGTGGCGACAACAGTAGTATCAAAAGCAGTTCCTGTTTCTGTAAATGGAGGAGACGAAATTGTTGAAATGGATAGAATGCGTAAGTTGATTTCGGGTTACATGGTGGCTTCTGTTCAAACTTCGGCTCACGTACAATCATTTATTGAGGTGGATGTAACGAATATTGTAAAATGGAGAGATCGAGTAAAAACAGCTTTCGAAAAAAGAGAAGGTGAGAAGTTGACTTTTACGCCTATATTTATGGAGGCTGTGGCTAAATCGTTAAAAGATTTTCCAGGAATGAATATATCTGTTGATGGTGATTTTATTATCAAAAAGAAAAATATCAATTTAGGTATGGCAGCAGCTTTGCCTAACGGAAATTTAATAGTTCCTGTTATCAAAAATGCCGATCAGTTGAATTTGGTGGGAATGGCGAAAGCAGTAAATGATTTAGGAAATCGCGCCAAAGCAGGAAAGTTAAAACCAGACGATACGCAAGGGGGTACTTATACAGTGACGAATGTGGGAACTTTTGGTTCTGTCTTTGGAACACCAATTATCAATCAGCCGCAAGTGGGGATTTTAGCTTTGGGAGCTATTAGAAAAGTGCCTGCGGTAATCGAAACTCCTGAAGGTGATTTTATTGGTATTCGTCAGAAAATGTTCTTGTCTCATTCTTATGATCATAGAGTGGTTGATGGTGCATTGGGTGGAAGTTTTGTAAAACGAGTAGCTGAATATCTAGAAGCCTTCGATGTAAATAGAGATTTCTAATACTATAGAATAAAAAAATACAAAAAAAAACTGACTTTGGATAATTCAATTGTCGGTTTTTTTTTTTTTTTTTGTGTCTTACTCTTTTATAACAAGGGGAGGGATTGGTTTTATCCTAAAATGTTTAAACACTTGTTTTTAATCATTTTTAATGAATTATATTTGCAACCTTATAATAACCAAAAATGGAACTGAAACTAAATAGACCAATTTGTTTTTTCGATCTGGAAACAACAGGCATTGATATTGGGAAAGATCGTATTGTAGAAATTTCAATTTTTAAAGTGTATCCAAACGGAAACAAAGAAAGTAAAACATGGTTGGTGAATCCAACAATACCAATTCCAGCAGAGTCTACTGCGGTACACGGAATAACCAATGAAAAAGTAGTGAACGAGCCTACTTTTAAAGAATTGGCCTCACAAGTGCATTTGATGATTAAGGATAGTGATTTGGCAGGATTTAATTCGGATCGTTTTGATATTCCGCTATTAGCAGAAGAATTGTTGAGAGCAGGATTAGATTTCGATATGAAAAATAGAGTTTCGGTAGATGTTCAGACAATTTTTCATAAAATGGAAGAGCGAACATTGGCGGCGGCTTTGAAATTTTATACTGGCAATTTACTCGAAAATGCCCATTCAGCTGAAGCAGATACGATGGCAACTTATGAGATTTTGAAAGCACAACTGGATCGTTATCCTGAGTTGGAAAACGACATGAAAGTATTGTCAGAATTTACAACACGTAAAAAGATTGCCGATTTTGCAGGAATGATTGCGTTTGATAAAGATAACGAAGAGATTTTTACTTTTGGAAAGCATAAAGGGGTAAAAGTAGATAAGGTACTTGAATCGGAGCCAGGTTATTTTAGTTGGATTCAAAATGCTGATTTTCCTTTGTATACCAAAAAAGTGCTTACAGCTATTAAATTAAGAAAATTAAATACTAAATAGAGTGATTAGTGAAGGGTAATTAGTGAATAGCGCTTGTTTTCTAATTACTATTCACTATTTACTAATCACTAAGGATATGAAAATAATTTGCATAGGCAGGAATTATGCCAACCATATTGAAGAGCTAAAAAACGAGCGTCCCACCGAACCAGTTGTTTTTATGAAACCCGATTCGGCTATTTTGCTCAAGCAATATCCATTTGTGATTCCAGAATTTTCGGAAGATATTCATCACGAAATTGAGTTGATTGTAAAAATTAGTAAAGTTGGAAAATACATCGAACCTAAGTTTGCACATAAATATTATGATGAAATTAGTGTTGGAATCGATTTTACAGCAAGAGATTTACAGGAAAAACTAAAACAAAAAGGGTTGCCTTGGGAAAAAGCAAAGGCTTTTGATGGTTCGGCAGTGATTGGAGAATTTTTATCTAAAACACAGTTTAGTTCGTTAGAAAATCTTACATTTGAGTTAGTCAATAACGGACAAACAGTTCAGAAAGGCTGTTCTAGTCATATGTTATGGTCGATTGATGAATTGATTGCTTATGTGTCTCAGTTTTTTACTTTGAAAATTGGAGATATTATTTTTACTGGTACACCAGCAGGAGTAGCGTCAGTTCGTCCGAATGATATATTAGAAGGTTTTTTAGAAGGACAACAACTATTTAGAATACAAGTAAAATAATGGCTTTAAAATACAATCTCTCCAAAGTGTATGCACTTTCCGATAATGATCCAGAATTTGTTCAGCAAATTTTGACTCTTTTTGTTACCGAAGTTCCAGAGGATTTGAAAAAAATCAAAGAAGGAATTGATAATAAAGATCATAAACAAGCTTATGCATTCGCTCATAAAATTAAGCCTACCCTTGATTTAATTGGCTTAAATGTAGCTTTTGAGGAAATTCTTCAAGTGGAAGCTTGGACCAAAGCCGAAGGAAGAAAAAAAGATATTATTGAAACGTTCAAGAGTGTTAAAAAACGCGTAAAAGAAGCTGTTAAGGAAATTAAAAAGGATTTTGATTTGTAACTAGCTTTTTTTTAAATTATACATCCATTTCAATTTATTATTAAATGAAAGCAGCCATAATTACTATCGGTGACGAAATTCTTATTGGTCAAATTGTAGATACCAATTCGGGTTACATTGCCAAAGCTTTGGATCGAATAGGGATTGAGATCAAAGAAATGTTATCTATTAGTGATGACAAACAGGCTATCTTGGATACTTTTGCTTTACTGCAAGATCAAGTTGATATTGTTTTGATTACGGGAGGTTTAGGGCCTACTAAGGATGATATTACCAAAAAAACAATTTGTGATTATTTTGAGGATGTACTTGTTCGTAATACAGATGTAGAGGCTCATGTGATTGCTTTAATTGAAAGAGCGTTACAAAGAGAAGCGTCTCAAATGAATAAAGATCAGGCTTTGGTGCCTTCAAAATCTACCGTTTTGCATAATGAAGTAGGTACTGCACCGGGAATGTGGATCCAAAAAGGACAGACGGTTTTTGTTTCGTTACCAGGAGTGCCTTATGAAATGAAATATTTGGTGGACAATCAGGTGGTTCCTAAGATCGTGAATGAATATGAGCGTCCTTTTATTATTCATAAAACGGTTTTGACTTACGGTCAAGGAGAAAGTTTAGTAGCGGAACGTATTGAGGTTTGGGAGGATAATTTGCCCGATTTTGTCAAATTAGCTTATTTGCCAGCTCCTGGAAGAGTGCGTTTGCGTTTGACCGCAAGAGGAATCGATAAATCGTTTTTAGAAACTGAATTGGATAATCAATTAGCACAATTGAGTTCGCTTATTGGGGATATTATTGTAGGTTATGATGAAGAAGAGACTCTAGAGGTGGTGGTTGGAAGGTTGTTAATGCAAAAAAACAAAACGCTAGCAACAGCAGAAAGTTGTACGGGAGGTAAAATTGCGCAATTGATAGCGGGAATTTCTGGAGCTTCTAATTATTATAAAGGAAGTGTGGTGGCTTATGCTACCGAAATGAAGATGAAGTTGTTGGGGGTTGCTTCGGATACCATTCAAAGCTTTAGCGTAGTAAGTGCCGAAGTCGCAAAGGAGATGGCTTTGAATAGCCAAAAAATCTTCGAAACTGATTATGTTATCGCTACAACAGGCAATGCTGGTCCTTCAAAAGGAGACTCAACGGCTGCCATCGGCACCGTATTTATTGCTTTGGCAACCCCAGATGGAGTCCTTGTAGAAGAGTTTAATTTTGGTCAACCCCGAGAAAAAGTAATAGATAGAACGGTTGCTAAGGCTTTGGAAATGTTGCAAAAAGAAATTTTAAAAAATGTGTTATAAATTTTTGTTTCATCCGTTTATTTTTCTTTTCTTTGCACCCTGATTTTGAATAACGATAAAAGATAAGCATAATGTCAAGAGTTTGTGACCTTACAGGTAAAAGAGCGATGGTAGGAAATAACGTTTCTCACGCTATGAATAAAACTAAGAGAAAGTTTTCTGTAAACTTAGTGAAAAAGCGTTTTTATCTTCCAGAAGAAGATAGATGGATTACTCTTAGAGTAGCAGCATCTACGATAAAAACAATTAACAAAAATGGAATTGCAGCTGTTTTGAAAAAAGCGCAGTCTGAAGGATTTATAAAATAATCTTTTTCCTAAATAAATATATAGCAAGATGGCAAAGAAAGGTAATAGAATCCAAGTAATTTTAGAATGTACTGAGCACAAAACAACTGGTGTTGCGGGAACTTCAAGATATATAACAACAAAGAACAAAAAAAATACTCCAGATAGATTAGAGATTAAAAAATTTAATCCAATCTTGAAACGTGTAACTGTTCACAAAGAAATTAAATAATTAAAGATTTTAATAGACTCTAGTTTCATAAATTAGAAATTTGTTAAAATATTAAAAAACATTTAAATCATGGCAAAGAAAACCGTAGCATCGTTACAAACCGCTTCTAAGAGATTATCAAAAGCCATCAAAATGGTGAAATCTCCTAAGACTGGTGCATATACATTCGTAGAATCAATTATGGCTCCTGAAGCTGTTGATGAATTCTTGAAAAAGAAATAATTCATACACGCATTATACATAAGCTACTTTCATTCGGAAGTAGCTTTTTTATTTTTATATTTACGCTCTAAGTGAGTGATTGTCTTTTTATTGTATTTATAAATAACTACCCCATGAGTTTTTTTAAACGTATATTTTCTACTGAAAAGAAAGAGACTTTAGATAAAGGTCTTGAAAAAACGAAAGTTAACTTTTTTACTAAATTAACCAAAGCCGTTGCTGGAAAGTCGAAGGTTGATGACGATGTATTGGATAATTTGGAAGAAATTTTAGTTGCTTCGGATGTTGGAGTTACTACTACTTTAAAAATTATTACACGTATTGAAAATCGTGTTGCAGCAGATAAATATTTAGGGGTTGATGAGTTAAATGGAATACTTCAAGAAGAAATTGCTGGTTTGTTATCTGAAACCAATAATGGTGAAGCTACAGAATTTGTAGTTCCAATCAGCACTAAACCTTATGTGTTGATGGTGGTGGGCGTAAATGGAGTGGGTAAAACCACTACTATTGGCAAATTGGCTTATCAGTTTAAGAGGTCAGGATACAATGTAGTGCTTGGTGCAGCAGATACTTTCCGTGCGGCAGCCATCGATCAATTGCAGATTTGGGCAGATCGTGTTGGAGTACCTATTGTGAGACAGGAAATGGGAAGTGACCCAGCTTCTGTAGCTTTTGATACACTACAGTCAGCGGTGGCTCAAAATGCCGATATTGTGATTATTGATACCGCTGGACGTTTGCATAATAAAATCAATTTAATGAATGAGCTATCAAAAGTGAAACGTGTGATGCAAAAAGTTGTTGCTGATGCGCCTCATGATGTACTTTTGGTACTAGATGGTTCTACAGGTCAAAACGCTTTTGAACAAGCCAAACAATTTACCGCTGCTACCGAAGTTACTTCTCTTGCGGTTACTAAATTAGACGGAACAGCCAAAGGTGGCGTTGTGATTGGTATTTCGGATCAGTTCCAGATTCCTGTAAAATATATTGGAGTAGGTGAAGGAATAGAAGATTTACAAGTCTTTAATAAGTTTGAGTTTGTAGATTCTTTCTTTAAATAATTTATATGAAAAATTTGAGCCCTTTATATTTGTACTTCATCAGTATGATTTGTCTTTTCTTGGCGAATTTAGTTAGAGGCAAAATGGATTATGCGTATGGTTTTTTTCTTGGAGCTGGCGTTGTTCTTTTTCTAATTGGTATTTACAAGAAGTTTAGTGCGAAATAAAAGCTGATTTTTCCTTGCTTTTTTTGTGCTAGTTTATTGTTTTCTATCTTTTTAATTGTCTTTTAGTTGCTTTCCTTTTTCTTTTAAAATGTGGAATGCGAACAATTTTTCTTTGTTTCTTTACTTGATTTAGGCGTACTTTGTAATTAGAGCAGACGTGTTGTTGTGCACTGTTTTTCTAGCCCTGATGGGAACGGCATCCTTGTGGTCCCGGGGTTCGGGACGACAAGATATAGTGGACAGCAGGAAATAGCTCCTTATAAAAAATAAAAATATTCTATGAAAAAAGTAGTTGTAGTAGTAACCCTTTGTTTGTTTTTTTTAGGGTGTCAACCTAAAGTTGAGAAGGAATCGGTGACTTTGTTGACTGGGTATTGGGAGATTGAGAAAGTGGTTTTCGAGGAAGGTGAAGATAAAGAATACCCGAGCAATGATAGTTTTGATTATTTTGAAATTAAAGGCGATACCGGATTTAGAAAGAAAGTAATGCCGCAATTGGACGGTACGTTTCAGGCGAATGATTTGGTAGAAACGATTCGTATTCGAGAGAAAGATGATCAAATTATTCTTGATTTCAAGACTGATTTTGCGCAATGGTCAGAGGAATTGGTAAGGATTGATGCAAAGGAATTGGTCTTGAGGAATGCAGAGCAAAAAGAGTATCACTATAAAAAACAGGTCCGATAAAAATTATTGACAATGGCAAAACGACTAAATGATCAGAATACGGTAGGTGATGTCTTGAAGCATATTATTGAAGTTAATAAATTGCAAACGGGACTTAACCAGATTGATGTTCGTGAGGCTTGGAAAAATTTGATGGGGAACGGTGTGAATCATTATACCAAAAATGTGATTTTGAAAGGATCCGTTTTGTATGTTGAATTATCTTCTTCTGTTTTACGGGAAGAATTGAGCCACGGGAAATCGAAAATAATTGCGATGATTAATGAGGAATTACGTCGTGATGTGGTTAGAGACGTGGTGTTGAGATAAAGTAAAAGTGTTCAGTTTAGTATACCGACTAAATAACGTTTACTGAATTATAATTTTCAGGTAATAAAAAATCCCATTTTGCTCTAAACAAAATGGGATTTTTTTATGAGATAACTATTTTTAGTGCATTTTACTGCCCACTAAAAACTGTTTACTGAACACTGATTTAGAATTGCTCTCTTCCTGCAAAGTGGAAAGCACCTTCGATAGCAGCATTTTCGTCGCTATCAGAACCGTGAACTGCATTTTCTCCGATAGAAGTTGCGTAAGCTTTACGGATAGTTCCTTCAGCAGCCTCAGCTGGATTAGTTGCTCCGATTAAAGTTCTGAAATCTTCCACTGCATTTTCTTTTTCTAAAATGGCAGCAACAATAGGACCACGAGTCATGAATTCTACTAATTCTCCAAAGAAAGGTCTAGCTGAGTGTACTGCGTAAAATGCTTGTGCGTCAGCAACAGTCAATTGCGTTAATTTCAAAGAAACGATTTTGAAACCTGCATTTGTAATCATTGCTAAGATGTTTCCGATGTGTCCGTTTTCTACAGCATCAGGCTTAATCATTGTAAAAGTTCTATTTGTAGCCATTTTTTGGTTTTTTAAAATTTGGTGCAAAAATAGACTTTTTTTGCAAATACAATTTGTGAAATTGTCATTTTTAAGTCAAATTTTTGATTATGCGATAAAATAGCGTGATTATACTTTAAAAAACAGTTTCTTTTGGTAGAAATACCACAATAAAAGACTCCAAAAACCTACATAAAGCAAAGCAAAGACGAGTGAAGCATTCATTGGATTTTGGAAATGAGGCAAAACTCCAAATTCATAACTGTAGGTCCAAAAGTCGATTGGAGTTTTATCTTTTGGATTTTGTACCAAAATCATTACCAAAGCTTGAGGAATGATTTGCGATAAAAAGAAAACAATCATAGGATTAACTCCCCAAACCAAAAATAGGGTGATTCCTTTTTTGAAGTTGAGTAGGTCAATACAATAATATAAAATCGTCAAGATAAGCGTGGCCAATCCAGCGGTATAAAGTACATAGGAGCTGGTCCATAAGGCTTTATTGATTGGGAAAACAAAATTCCAAAGCCAACCCAAGAGCAGTAATAGTGCTCCAATGCTCAGCATTTTTTGTGCTTTTGATTTTTTGGATATATTCATATTGAGTAATTGCCCAATTTGAAGGCCTAATAAACCCGTTACGATAGCAGGAATTGTACTCAGAATACCTTCTGGATCCCAAGTTTTGGTGGCTTCCCAAACGTGTTCTGATAATACCATTTGGTCCACCCAAGTAGCTAAATTGGTTCCTTTTTCGAGATTGGTAATTACAAAGCCAGGTGCAGGAACTAATGTCATTAGCGCCCAATAGCCCAGTAGTAAAACACTGCTTACGATGAGTTGCATTTTGGGCGTAGTTTTTAAATATAAAAGAGAAGCGATGAAATATATAATCCCGATACGCTGTAAAACCCCAGGAAGACGTACGTTTTCATAAGCTGGGATACCGCTGTAAGCAAGGAACATAAAAAGAATAAAACATCCAATGGCCAAATAGGTTTTGGTTTTTTGATTGAAATTCCCCATTAAAGCATAACCAACAATAGCTGTTATAAGTAGGCGAATAATCATTAATGGTGTTCCTTCAAGGTCTAAAAACTGAATTTTACCGAAAAAGTTAAAGAACAAACCTAGGTTTATCATCCGCAATGAACGAACAAAGATTTTGTTGAAGGTTGAACTATCATAGGTTTTAGTTGGCATGGCAAAAGCAATGGCGGTTCCCATGATGAAAACAAAAAATGGAAATACCAAATCGGTTGGAGTACAGCCGTGCCATTCTGCGTGTTGTAAGGGAGCATAAATCGTGGACCAACTTCCAGGATTATTGACAACAGTCATTAATAAAATAGTTAATCCTCGAAATACATCCAATGAAATCAGTCGGTCTTTGCTCATGAAAAAAGTAGGTTTTAAAAGGTAATAATGGTAAAATTGGTAGACAAAGGTTTTATTTGCTCAACCAATTTAGGAATCAGTTGCTCGCCATTTTCTAAATAAAATTCAGCAAAATTAGCTTGACGTTCTTGCAAACTTTGGTTAGGAAAAAGTTCATTTTGAAGTGCCGTGATTCGATTCAAACTATCGGCTAATTTTCGTTTTTGTGCTTTTAGCAATCGTTTTTCAAGTTGTTCTAGTCCTTTGGTTTGTTTTACTTCCTGCGCTTTTACAGCGCCTTCAAAAGAACGGTCGGTTTTGGAAGCGAGTTCATTTAGGGCTTGAAACTGTTGTTGTAATTGCTGTTTCAAATCGCTTAAATCTATGGCGAATTCCGATAATTGTTTGGTTTTGTTGTTGATTAAAAAGTTTTGTTTTTGGAATAAATCGCTCCAAGTCAAGGCTAAGGCATCGGCTTTTTTTAGCTGTTTTTTAGTGGCTAAAACTACGGAGTTACGCACAATAAGCATTGGAAAAGTCACTTTTACCGCATCAAAAAATGATTTCAATTCTAACCAATAGGCTATTTCTCCACCACCACCAATATAGGCTAAATTAGGCAGAATAACTTCTTGGTATAAAGGACGCATCACTACATTAGGGCTGAATTTTTCAGGGTGAAGTTCCAATTCGGCAAGTAGTTCTTGTTCTGAAAACTGGAGTTTAGTATTGTTTATTTTGTACAATCCGTCTTCAAAAATAATACGCTCTCTTAAGTCGTCTTCTATAAAAAACAAATTGATTTCACGAGGATTGACTTGAACGGTATAATCTCCAAATTGATGGATAGTTTCATTCACTTTTGAAAAAGCTGTTTGCTTAAGTACCTCTTCCTTAATGAATGGAATAAATTGTCTTTTTAGATTGGCATCATCAGCATCCAAAATGACTAATCCGTAGTGACCAAAAAGAGCATTGGCCAAATATCTAGTCGCGTCTGCTAGATTGGTGTGCTTCAAATAGGCTTCTTGAAATAAATTTTTTAGCATTTCGGCATTGGTACTGCTCCCTAACTCTAGTGCAAAAATCGCTAAAAAATCTTCGAGACCTTCTGCAGATAAGCGCCCAACTGGTCCTGTACTTTCTCTGTTCCAACAGAATTTTTTTCCTTTGAAAGTAAAGTAATTGATTTCTTCAAAATCATGGTCTTCGGTAGCCATCCAATAGACTGGGACAAAATTTTGTTCAGGATATTTTTGTTGTAATTCCTTAGTAAGATTGATGGTTGAAATGATTTTATATAGAAAATACAAAGGTCCGCTGAATAAATTCAGTTGATGACCTGTTGTAATGGTATAGGTATTGGAATGATTTAAAAGTTTGATGTTGTTTAACGTTGCCGTTGAAGCATTGATTTTGGCATTTTGGGCTTCAAGAGCAGCAACTAATACGGCTCTTTTATTGTCTTCGAAGTTGGCTTTCTTTTCTTCTATTTGAGGGCCAAAGTTTTCAAGAGTTGGGAATCGATGGTACAAAGGCTGTACGTTTGGTTTTTGGTCTAAATAATCATTGATTAATGAGGAAAAATACCCAGAATTTTGAAAGCTGATACAGTCGGATGGCATAATGTTGTTATTTGATGCTAAAATATCAAAAAATATTATAAGACATTGTAAAAAACTTCTCTTTAATAGGAGGGCTTATTTTAATTCATGAATATTTATTTGAATCGTTTACTATGAAGTTGCTTCTCCTAAGTTAAGTTTTATAAATTGTAAAAATTGATTCATCAGATAAGATTAAAATAATAAAGCAACTCAATTTGAGTTGCTTTATGTTCAAGATAATCATAGTTGTAAAATTCACAACTGATTTTGCATACTAATGAAAAAGGAAATTATTAGCACTCCTGCCATAAAAAGCATTCTGTATATTGATGCCTTAAATGTTGTTGTGCCATTGGTTTGGTCTTCTTTTTTCTGTTTAATAAGATTTTAAATTTGGATGTTGTTATAATGCATAAGTTGTAATTCTAAAAGGATTTGAAAAACTTGTAAAAGTGTAAATTGCATTAGAAAATTGTATATTGAAATTTTCTTTTTTAACATACAACCCATTAGGATCCATCAGTTCTGCGTCAATTTCTTTCAAGAATGCTGGTTCTGGAATGATAACACCATTGCTCTCCCAAGAATCATGTGTAAGTACAATTGTTTTGTTTGTACTATTTTCAGCCGTTGATATATTGTGATAAATTGTCTTTTTGCCACCAGCGAATCTATATTCAATATAATTACCAAAAGGAGTATTGAAATTCAATTGTATTCTACTTAGATTTTGGTTTGCTGGTAATGTTCCATTTACGGCATTTAATAATGATATACATAGAGGAGAATTTGTAGGTGCTTTTGATAAGAAAGCTGAAATATACCCAAATGATGTTTGAGGGTTACCATCCAAAAGTTTTTTGTAATCATTCGTTATTATTAATGGTTTGTTACTATATTTTATGGTGGCAGTAATATTATTTGTTCCAGTGGCAGTAAAGGCTCCGCTCGCACTATCATAAGTAAAGTCGGTTAGTTTTTGATTACCAACTTTGACAGGCGGACTTACAATAATACCAGTTGGCGTGTAAGCGATACCGATGTTACTAGTCATGTTAGAACCTGATTCTATCGAATTAGCTGTCGCATATCTAGTTGCTTCAGTAAAGTTGAAATCAAATTGACTTGTTTTTGAACCATCGAAAGTTTCTAGAAGCCTGAATAGAGGTCTTGTGCTATTACCAATAACATTAGGGATCATAGCGATGTTTTTAGCTAAGTTTGACCAGTCGTCAGCTGTAGCTTTTACAAAACGTAATTCTTTAAAACTTCTATTCGTTTTGAAAATGATTTGATCATTCTCTTTACCATAATAAAGGAATTGAAAGTCTCCTTTATACCCCTTTCCTCTCAAACTTGCTACAGGATAATTGTTAGAATCAGACAATAAATGTATTCTGTTTTTTGTTGTAAAAACAAGACTTACTGTACTTCCTAATTCGATGCTGTATTCGCTAGAATACGTTCCAGTATCGCTATCGAAATCTGAGGCCATGTCTACTTTTCCTTGTTTAAATTTAAATAAGTGTGTATAGCCTCCCAACTGTGTAGTATCTGTAAAATAAACAGCTTTCCATCCGTATTGTGCGGATTCTAATAGGTCATTAAGCTCTTTTTGTTGTGCATTTAATCGTTCCGATGGAGTAGCGTTAAATGGAGAATCTAGTGATTCTTTATTATCACAAGAAAGAAATTGGAATACAATGAAAGCAACCAATAAGTGATTAAATATTTTCTTTAATTTCATAATTTTAAATTTATATTATAAATTGTTTAGTTGAAATATGTTTTTTGGTTAAACAAATTCGTGTTTAGAAACTAATATTATCCATTAATTACCGCATTAGTGTTTTTTTCAGCTTCATCTCTAAGTTTATAGAAATCAATACCAAAAGCATCCTTGAAATACTTTACTACAACAGCTTCTTTACTTTTTATACTAGCTTTTGCAGTGCTGCTTGTTATGGCATTTAGTATAGCTTCGTATTCCGCTTTTGAGTTAACCAACATAATAGATGCCATTTCTGCAAAATCTTCATTAATGTTTGACCTTGCATAGTCTGTAATGAAACCTTGTTCTCTAGCCACAGCTGTAGAAGTCGCATACCAGTTAGAGGTATATCCTGAAGGTGTTATTTTTGAAAACGTTTTCTCATCAAATGGTTTCGTTTGATTAAGAATATGTAGATATTCATGCTGAATAGTATGAATAAAGCGTTTCACGTTTTCGCGATCTTTTTTGTTAACATTATCGGTTTCAAACAAAGTAATTCTTTGACCTCCTTCTGCTAGACCGAGTGTTATTGTTCCTGTAGTATTTAAATTAATTCCACCCACAAGTACAAATTCTCTTGGAGCAATCTTTTTTACAAAATCAGGACCTGCGATGGTTTTATAACTCTCCAGCCAAATTTTTTGAACAATTTCTAGTACAGACTGTACCTTAGACTGCAAGGGTGGATATAAAAAACGATTATTATCTACTACATTTTGGTTCCATTTATATTGAATATTGATGTTGTATGTATTCAAATAATTATTATCAATCCAAATGTCTAATTCTGACTTAGCTGGTGTTGATAAATCTAATTGACTTTCTTTAAGGCCTTCCTCGCTTGAACAGGCATTAAATATCAGCAATACTAAAGTAAGTAATGCTATTTTTTTTACTTGTTTTAATATTTTCATAGTTCTGTTGTTTTGTTAACGTGGATTTTTTTCGATTCCTGTATTAGATACGTGTAATGGGATTTGAATAGCTTTTCGTTTATCGTCTTTTGTTAAAATATTATCCGCTTGATTATATGATTGATGGGTTACTTTTAAAGCAAACCTTTTAATATCAAGCCATCTTAAGCCTTCATGAATAAATTCTCTTCTTCTGATTTCAGCAATTGCTTTTATATAAGAAGCTTGTACAGGAGTTAAGCTATAAAAGGGTGTGTATTCATCAGTTATAACAGGATATTTTGCAATTACTTTAGCTTCTGTTATTTTATCAGTAGCGATATTGTAATTTTTTACACGAATTGACATAAAGTAATCTAATTCTTTATTAGCCAAATCGATTTGATTGGTCATAATCAGTGCTTCGATTCTGTTTAGGTACAACTCGTCATTACTTAATAATACAAGACCGGTAAACGGAAGACCAATTCCAGCATTTGCGTTAGTATATTTAAAGTATTCAGTAAATTTAGGAACGAAAATAGTGATTTGACCATTGTAAGATAACGGGCGGTATAAATATTCTTTATTTACTAAATTTGTTGATACTCCAAAGAGTTCGTCTCTATTTGCGCCTGTTAATTGAAATCTATTTGAATAAAAACTTCTAGAGTAAATAGATGAAGCAGAAACAATTAATAGGTTAGTGTTTTCACTTTCTTGAGAATATTTTCTTGTACCTGTATTAAAATCTACATCTAAATAGGATTGATAGTTTCTTAATTGATCAATTTTGTTTGCAGATAATTCATTAGAAACTTCTAAAACCTTATTCCATTCGCCTGTAATGGCATAAAAACGACTAGCAAATGCGTTTGCAGCAGCTTTGTTAAAGTGGAATTTTGGCAATTTGTAATTACTATTGACATATTTAAGGCCTTCTTCTAAATCTGCTTTAATATAATTGAAAACTTCTTCCACTGTATTTCTAGTGTATTTTTTTATCAATACGTCTTCGGGTTCTAATACATATGGTATTCCCAAATCAGTTTTTGCTGTTGCAGGATTATACCTTTGAGAAAAAAAGCTAACAAGCATAAAGTGAGAATAAGCTCTGGCAATAAGTGCTTCTCCTTTTTGAGGATTTAAATTACTTGGGTTACCTAATTTTTTTATGGCATCAAGTGCTTGATTGGCATGTGCAATAGCATTATAACAAGCATCCCAATAAAAAGAAGGAGTGTCTCTTTGAATATCATCCTGCATTTCCCAGTTGTAATTTTGAGTGTTCTTTATAGTTGTCAGTGTTAAATCACCACTGTCAAAAACATTATCCGTCATTGTTTCAGCAAATTCCATATAGTTGGCTTGCGGATATGCATTAACTAATATTTCAGATATTTTTTCTGGTGTATTTAATTGTGTTCTGTTGTCAGGAATCTCAGAAAGGAAATCATCGCAACTACTTGAAAGTACTAATGTCAATAAGAGACTTAGTGTTATATTTAGTTTTCTCATTTTTTTGGTTTATTAAAAAGATACGTTGATAGAGAATGTATACTGGCTAGTTATCGGTTGAGATACTCCACCAGATCTATAAAATTCAGGATCTTGTCCGTTTAGTTTCTTGTCAGAATAGATTAAAAGTGGGTTAGCTGATGACCCTTTCAATGTGAAGATGTTAAGTCCTAATTTTTTCTTTAAATCTTTAGGGAATTCATAGCTAATAGCTACATTTTTTAATCTTACGAAAGTACCGTCAGCAACACGTTCATCTGAAAAATTATAAGCATTGTATGCTCTTGTTAAATCTTTTGAATCTGCTGCATAGTTTGCAATTAATCTTTTGTCAGCAATAACCGGAATTGTTGTTAATGCTTCATCTCCTGGATTGATCCATCTATTTGTGAATTCTTTAGTAAAAACAGTTAAATCGTCATAACTGTCAGAGTATATAGGATTCAAACGAACTTTGTTTCCTCCAGCAGCAACAATAAGAACACTTAAAGACCAATTGTCATAAGTAAAGGTGTTGGATATACCTGCAGATTTGTTAGGTTCAATTGATCCTTCGTATTTTAAATACTTAGTTACATTTTCTGAATCTTGAAAATTTGCTCCAGATACATTATCTAATTCTCCTTCAGGCATAATAAAAGTAGGTAATCCTTGGCTGTTTAATCCTGTAAATTGATAAGAATACAAGGCATTTCTTGGATGACCAATTGCATTTCCTCCAGTCCCATCTACTAAACCTAATACTGATGGTGTGTTTTGTAATTTTGTAATTTCTTGATCAAATATGGAGAAATTAAAAGATGTTGACCACTTTAATCTAGTGTTGTTTAGGTTTTTTGTTGTAATAGCAAGCTCGATACCCTTAGTTTCCATATTGGCATTATTTCCTTGCTTTAATTTTTGACCTCCAATACCTGAAGTAGTTACAAAATCAACTAAATCAAACGCTTTACGTCTGTAAACATCAGTAGTGAATTGAATTCTGTTATTGAATACACCTAAATCTAAACCAATATTGGTTTCAAATTGTTTTTCCCAAGTTAAGTCTCCGTTTTGAAGTTCATCAATATTCAAACCAGTTTCTCTATCTCCAAGATTAAGACGGTCAGTTACAAAACTTCTATAGATAGCTAATGAATTTGTTGCTGGCCCGGCCGTAGCAGTTAAGCCATATGAGCCTCTTAAGCTTAAGGTGTTCAACTTTTCCATGTTTTTCATGAAGCCTTCCTCCTTAATATTCCATTTTCCACTAAAAGTATAAGTTGGTAGCCATCTAGAAGAACCGCTATTTCCTTGTCTATTAGAACCATCATATCTTCCTGTGATAGATGCTGTATAACGTCTGTCGTAAGTGTATCCTACTTTTCCAAAGAAACCAACGGTTCTTTCTCTTTCTTCGTTAAAACCAAAATATGATTCGCCACCATTTATTAATTTTTCTAATATTCTAGGATCTGTAAATGCGGTTAAACCTTTATTATATTGTATTCCGTATGATGTGAAATTATTACTATTTCTATCAACAGATCTAAGTTCTTGACCAAATAAAGCATCAAATTCATGAATTTCATTAAACACATTTTTGTAGCTAAAGCTATTACGAATATTAAATGAGGTTAAATCATTAGAAAATTTTCTTAATATTCCTCCATTTGGTAATACTGAAATTTTTGGAGCTGTTAAGTTGTCTGGATCTTGGTACAAAAAGATGTTTTGATCTCTTACAATAGTAGTTTCTTGAGCATTATAAGCACCAACTATATTAGATTTTTCTAAAATATTATGTTCTCTTGTTGTATTAGCACTTCTAATATTTCCTGTGAAATTGTAAGTGAATTTTGGACTTATTTTGTATTCTAAATCTGCCTGAAAACGAATGTCTTTCACTTTGATGTCCATATAATTGTTTTCTAATTCTTCAATTATATTTATAGGTGCCCAATTGTTTCTATAGTACTCGTAATTACCATTTTCGTCATAGGGTCTCAAGGTTCTGTTGGTGTTCAATACATAATTAAATGGGTTGATGTCAAAGTCTCTTGTTGTGCTTCCGCTTACACCATCTCTGAGGCTGTCATAACTTCCTGGCGCAGACTGGTTCCTCAAAGAGGCTTGTGTTGATAATGTAAGACTTAATTTATCATTAATAAAAAAAGTATTTTTAATGTTTGAAGTAAATTGTTTTACATTGTCTGCTAATGTCCATCCAGGATCATTGTAAAATCCAAGTGATGCAAAATAAGAATTGTTTACACCTCCTCCAGATAAGTTCAAAGAGTGATTTTGTGTAATTGAAGGTCTGAATAAAGCGGCAAACCAATCTGTATTTGCTAACTCATACTTTTGTAAGAAAGCATTTCTACCTGCTGCATCATTTTTAACTCCAAAAGTACCATTAGTTGTGTTGTAGGTATTAATTGCTCTAGAAAGAATATTATAAACGCCTCCATATCGGCCTTGAGAAGTTGAAGGTAAGTCAAGGAACCCTTTTGCTTCAATTTCTTTAAGAATACTCATAGTTTCTTGAGAATTTAAAATATCATACTGACTATAATTAGGTACTGTTCTTACAGTTTGTTCTAATGAATAGTTTATGTTTAATGGAGATTCTCTTTTTCCTTGTTTAGTGGTAACTACAACTACACCATTTAAGGATCTTGAACCATAAATAGAAGTTGCAGAAGCATCTTTCAAAATTTCAATACTCAAAACGTCATTAGGATTCAATCCAGCTATTGAAGAGCTTAGTAGTGTTTCTGAGTTACCAGAAGCTAGGTCTTGAAACGATAGGTTTACTATGTCTTCTTGTACAATACCGTCAATTACCCAAAGTGGTTTTGTGTCACCAAAAATAGATGAAGATCCCCTAACTGTAATTTTTGGAGCAGTTCCAAAAGTTCCAGTTACGTTTTGAACTGTTACACCAGCAGCTTTTCCTTCAATCATTCGGCTGATATCAACAACTCCTTCAACTAATAATTCTTTTTCAGTGATTTTACTTACTGCACCAGTAAATGTTCTTTTAGATGTTTTTTCGTATCCTGTAGTTACAACTATTTCTTTAAGTTTTTCACCAACTTCTTTTAGAACAATTGTTTGGGGTAAGTTGTTTATGTTTACTTCTTTTGTTTCCATTCCAATATATGAAATGACAAGTGTAGTGTTGTTTTCAGGCACTGAAATCGCAAATTTACCATCATAGTCAGTAAGCGTTGTAATTTTAGTTCCTTTAACTAGAATGGTTGCGCCAGGTAGAGGGTTTTGGTCTTCGTCTACAACTTTTCCGATTATGGTTCGCTTGTTTTGATTAGTTGTATTCAATTTATCAATGTCAATAGAACTTGCTTTCTGTAGTTTATTTTGTAAAATGATTTGATTGCTTACTTCAAAGTATTCTATATCAAGAGGATTAAGAATATTCTTTAGTATGTTAGAAAGTGACTCATTTGTTGCTTGGTAGTTTACTATAGAATTAAGTTGACTAATTCTAGAATTGTATGAAAATTTTACATTAGCGGATTTTTCTAGTTTCTTAATTACTCTATTTAAGTTCATGTTATTAAGGCTAACAGAAATTTTAGTATCTAATTTTTTTTGTCCTTTGACACTATTTGCAAGGGTAATTGTTGAAAACACAAATGCTAACAGGATTTGATATAATGTTATTTTCATGATTCGATAGAGTAATCGTTGTTTAACAACAGGTTTTTTCATAATTTTGGTTGGGTTTTATTAGTACTTATTACGGGTATTTTAAACTCTTTTGATTACTTTTTACAGAAAGTAATTTGGTTTTTTTTAATCGGTGTCAAAATGTTACAGCATGTTGGCACCTTTTTTTTTTAATCTAAATTTTTACATAGGCATAATTTTAATTGCAACCATCGGTTGTTATAATAATTTGATTTTCATTCATTTCGTAGCTGGTGTTTTTTCCTAATGCATTGCATATAATCTTAAGTTTTTCTAGTAATGGTTCGTCGCTAAGCGATGTGGTAAGAAAGCAATCTTTAAGTTTTTGTTTTGGATAGTCTATCTTAACTTGATAAGCTTGTTCAATAGTGTTGAAAATTTGAGTAACTGGAATGTCATTAAATTCAAAACTTAGTTGTTCAATATTTGTACTAGATTGGAATAAAGATTTGTCTTTAATGATATCAGTAACTTTATCAAATGTTGCACTCTTTTTAGTAAAACGAACCGCTTCATTAGGTAATAAAGTGATCTCTTCATTTTTGTTAGTACTATTTTTTTGTGACTTCACTTTTACTTTACCTGTTCTAACCAATACTTCAATGTTGGGTTGGTTTTCAAAAGCACTGATTCTGAAGCTTGTCCCGACAACTTTTGTAACAATTTCATTGGCAAAAACAAGGAAGGGTTTCTTAGGGTTTTTACTAATTTCAAAAAAACCTTCACCCGATAAATAAACTTTTCTTTCATTTCCAGTAAAATGTATTGGATAGCTTAGTTTACTATTGGGTTGTAGCAATACTGAACTTTTATCAGATAATATTATGATTTGAGGTTTGTTACTATTGTTAATTTGTACAATAATGCCGTCATGAATGTTTTTTGTTAAAACATTATCGTTTTTTGAAGCAGTATTTTTAAGATGTAAGTTGTAAAAGCTGTATCCGAGAAAAACGAAAAGTAAAAGGGATGCTGCTAATTGTGTCCATTTAATGTGTGGTATATTGAAGGTTGTTTTGTTCTTTTTTTGCTCCTCTTTTACTTCAATTTTGTCCCAAGTAGAAAGTAGTGCAGATTGTAGCTCTTCTTGGGTCACTTTTTGTACATTAGTCTTTAATGCTAAAATCCAAAGCCTAGATTCTTCTACTAATTTTGCTCGTTTTGAATTTTCTAAAGTCCATTCTTCCCAGTTTTCATTGTCTTGGTTGTTATGTACCCATAACTTGAATGATTCGTCCATTAAAAAATCATCAATCTCAGTATAAAAGTCTCTTTTTTGCATTTGTGAAGGGTAGTTATAAACACATAAAGGACAATTGTTTTAAAATATACTCATCAAATTGTGAAAATTTTTAAAAAAAAGATTATGTTTTTGAGAAGTTCTTGTAAATGAATGGTTTTTTTGAAGGAGTTTAGATGGATAATCTTCCAATTTACTATTTATGAAAGTTTTTTTTGGAATAAAAGGACTGTAATTGTAGTTGAATTAGGTGAATTTTGAAGAAACAAAAATTGATATTTTTAAATTTAAATCAATGTATAAATGATTATGTATAGCTTTTTTATTTCTAGTTTTTTAATCTATGAATTATTATTTGATTCATTTATCAGCAAGTAAAATTTGTTTTTTTACTGAATATAATTAAAGTAAGCTTATTCATTTATACTCTATAAAAACATGCTATTTTGGTAGATCAAGAAATTGTAAAAATGAATGTCAAGTATTGTACCTGATTATAAATTAGGATGTTTTTTTAATGTAAGTTTAAATTATGCTTTCTTATTGCTAATTTTGAATAGATAAAAAAGGTAAAATAAATATAAAAGTACTCCAATCTTTACGAAGTTTGAGGAGTGATCTGTGAAGTAAATTGCTAGTAGATTGATAGTTTATGTTTAAAATTTCTGCTATTTGATCAATGCTTAGCCCTTGATGATATCTAAGGAATAAAACTTCTTTTTGTTTTGAAGGTAGCTGATTTATTAATTTGTTTAGTTGACTAATTCTGTCTCTACTATTTTCATCTATTATTAATTCATGTTCAATAGAAAAATCAAAAAGAAATTCTAGTGCTTTTGTCGATGTTGACGTATTAAATATTTTATCACGTTCTTGTTGTCTAGCAATTCTTTTGCGAACACTAGATAATAGATAGATTTTAGGTGAAATATTTTCATTTAGAGACTGTTTGTATAACCAAACATCCACAAACACGTCTTGAATGCAATCTTTGACTTTATCCTCGTTTGATGAGAAGGAACACCCGTACAAAACTAATTGATTGAAATATTTTTCAAACAAATTTGAAAAAGCTTTTTCATCGCCATTAATTAATTGTTTCCATAATAACTCATCGTCAATTACTTTGATATGTTCGGAGGATTCTATCAATTTATTCGGTGTTTGGTATTAAATTTTTGTTAATATTTTGTAATAGTACGATTAATATCAAAAACATACAAATTAAACTATTTATTTGTGTTTACATTTTTTAAAACACTATTTTTTTGTTAGTAAAATACTAATAATGCTAATTTATTAATGTTTTATTGGTATTATTTAAAAATAAATCTTTGTAATTGATGTTAAAAAAACATAGTTTAGCAAATCAACCGTTTTAGAAAAAAACTATATTAATTGATGTTTTATTGATAATATTGATTAAGTTTTAAAATATAAAAATTTGTTGTTATTTATTTCATATGAATTTGAAAACAGAGAATAATCAGAAAAACAGATTAAGACACGTGCTTTTTGGCAGTTTGATAGGAACGACCATTGAGTTTTTTGATTTTTATATTTATGCCAATGCCGCGGTATTGGTTTTTCCACAACTTTTTTTTCCGAGTACAGATGCTACTATGGCTACGTTGCAGTCACTAGCTACGTTTTCTATTGCTTTTTTATCGCGTCCCTTAGGTTCGGCTTTTTTTGGACATTTTGGGGATAAGATAGGTCGTAAATTTACCTTGGTAGCCGCATTACTAACGATGGGAGTTTCTACCGTTGCCATTGGTTTTCTGCCGAGTTATGCTAGTATTGGTATTGCAGCACCTTTGTTGTTGATGTTGTGTCGTTTTGGACAAGGCGTTGGTCTAGGAGGAGAATGGGGTGGAGCTGTTTTACTAGCCATCGAGAATGCGCCAGCCAACAAGAGAGCTTGGTACGGAATGTTCCCACAGTTAGGCGCTCCGATAGGTTTGTTGCTTTCAGGAGGGACTTTTTTGCTTTTAACGGATAGTATGTCCAACGAAGACTTTATGAATTATGGTTGGCGAATTCCCTTTATAGCCAGTTCGCTTTTGGTAGTGGTTGGTTTTTATATTCGAACTAAAATTTCTGAAACGCCTTCTTTTGAACAGGCTAAAAAAGTAGAAGAAGAAGTAAAAATCCCGTTTCTTACCTTGCTTACCTCTTACAAGAATCAATTGATTTTTGGAACCTTGGCGGCAGTGACTACTTTTTTGGTTTTTTATTTAATGACGGTATTTACGTTAAGTTGGGCAACTTCTGATTTGGGTTTCACCAAAAGAGATGCTCTGTTGATTCAGTTGTTCTCCGTGCTCTTTTTTGCGCTGTTTATTCCTGTTTCGGCAGTGGTTGCAGATGCGATTGGGCGTCGCAAAATGCTTGTTTTGGCTACTATTGCCATAGCTGTTTTTGGTTTTTTCTTCCAATTTTTTCTTAGTTCGGGAAGTGCTGTAATGGTAACTGTTTTCGTTTGTATCGGAATGGCATTAATGGGATTTACCTATGGTCCTTTAGGCACCTTTTTGTCTGAGTTGTTTCCAACACAAGTCCGTTATTCAGGAGCTTCCTTAACCTTTAATTTAGCAGGAATATTTGGAGCTGCTTTTGCCCCTATGATTGCCATTTGGTTGGCTACGGATTATGACATTTCGTATGTGGGGTATTATTTGACGGGGGCTGCTTTGTTGAGTTTAGGTTCTCTTTTAGTAATTTCTAGAAAAAGTCATCAGTTTTAAGTTTAGCTTATGAATTGGTTTTGATGTAAGACCAGTTTAGTCATATTAAAGTTGACATACTTTAAACTATTATACATTAATGTCTTTGAATTCATACTTAATAGCATAACGAATCATATTTGTAAAAGCTTCCGTTGTTAATTCTGGAATTGGGAGAATAGAATTTAACAAAGTAGTGTTGTATTCATTTTTATCAGCAATAAAATAAGGTTTTAGATGCTTACCAATGCTTTCATAATATAATTTTTCGATAGTATTTTGGTATTGAAAATCTGGTGTGTTTTCTACAAAAGTATACTTAGCGTAGTTTACTTCTTCCATAATTATTTTTAATCCTTCTGAGATATTGAAACTTTTATGATTGACAATATTTAGCTGTTCGATATCTTGTCTTTCAAAAGTTTTTAAAATTGCCTTAGCAACATAATCAACCGGAATGATATTTAAAACGGTTTCTTTATTGATAATAAACCTAATACTGTCTTGTTTCTTTTTTCGCTTAGCAGTGAAATGAAAAAACTTTGCTACAAGATAGAAAACCATATATTTCGGTATGAAATAATTGTTTTCATTACTCATCATTTTGCCTCCAATGACACTTGGTCGTAATATTTGAAACGGCAGACCATAAGCGCTACATTCTTTAGCAATAAATTTTTCTGAATGAAGTTTTGCATTTTCATAACTATTTCGATGATTGGGTTCGAAATCTAAATTATGGAAGTCATTTTCGATAAGTCCATTTCTTGTTCCAGAGGCAAAAGCAGTACCAATGTAGACGAATTTTTTGATATAAGGATGTAACGTAGTAAAAAGTTCTTTTGTAATTAGGAAATTCTCGTTGAAAATTTTCTCTTCTACTTCCTCGTCCGTAGAAAGATTTACGTAACCAGCGGAATGAATCAAATATGATCCAGAAATTTCTTCTAATAATGATGAGTTATTGCTCTCAAGATTTATTATCTCATAATATTTTTCAAGATTCTCAAGTCCAAAATCTAAAAGTATTTTAGGAGTATAATCACTGGTTAATAGTTCAGTAATGCGATCAGATGCTGATTTTTTGCCATTACTTCGAGCTATGATGTATAATTTAGAATATTCGTTTTTATTTATAAAAAGTTCTAAGAACTCATACATTATATGTGATCCTAAAACACCTGTTGCTCCTGTTAGAATTATTTTCATTGTTTTTTTTTGAGCTGCAAATATAGTGTAATTGAATGCATACTTTAAGTTGTTTGGATTGGAGGTAACCATTACTTTTTTGGAGTAGGATTGAAGTTGTCTGTTTTTGAAAGATTTCTTTTTTAAAATAACTTACTTTTGCATTAAAACAATACCGCTTTGAAACAAAAACTCTTTCTCATCACGCCACCGTTTACCCAACTCAATACTCCGTATCCAGCGACCGCGTATATGAAAGTTTTTTTGAATACCTTTGAAGTACCCTCGGAACAAGAGGATTTGGGTATTGAGGTGATTTTGAAATTGTTTTCGAAAGAAGGACTTGAAAATTTGTTTAAAGTTCAAGGTTTAAAGTTTAAAGTTTCTGAACAAATTATTTCGCATAATTCGAAACGTATAATTGCCCTACAAGACGAATACCTCCAAAACCATAGATCCAGTAATTGCTTTTTTGCAAGGAAAAAATCCAACTTTGGCTTTGTAAATTTGTCAAGAAGACTATTTGCCTGAAGCGTCTTGTTTTAAGCAATTAGTAGAGAATAATATAAATTTTAATATTCAAATTGCATATTAAAAGGTCTTCAAAGTTTATTTTGAAGACCTTTTTTTATCGTTTTAAGCTAAAGTGATTTTTAAATTCAGAACCGTTTTTTCGAGTAGCCATAAACCAATAATCCGTAGCTGGAAGTACATGACCAAGATATGTTCCATCCCAAGAATCATTATTTCTTAATTCTTTGACCAGTTTACCATAGCGATCAAATATTCTGATGGACGAGTTAGGTTCTAAATAGTTAAAATCAATTGTCCAAGTATCGTTGAAGCCATCATTATTTGGTGTAAAGAATTTTGGATACGGAAGTGCATCTACTAGATTAATACATTCACTATTTATAGCATCGAGAATAGTTATCAAAATTGGAATTCGGGTACTTTCGCAATTGTTTACAGTTTGAGAGGCGTAATAGGTTATTCCATTCGTTAGTAAAGTGGATTCAGGTAAACTTATCAAAGACGTGAGACTATCGAACCAATTTATATTTTGTCCTAAAATCGAAATATCGCTAATTTTTGCATTTTTTTGAACGCAAAAGGATTGTATTGCTTCTGCTGTTGGTGGAGTACTATCTTGTATAATTGAAGTAACCGCTAGTCGTTCACTTTCACAACCATTAATTGTTTGTGCTGCAAAGTAGGTCTTTCCGTTTTGAAGAGTAGTGTTGTTTGATAAAAGGTTGCCACCTACTTGGGCATCATACCACTTGATGGTAGTTCCAGAAATAGTTAAGTTAGAAAGAAGTGGATTTTCATCGATACAAAATTGTTGATTGCTTTTCGCTAATGGTAATGGTGTATCTTGAATTCTAATTAGAATTGGAATTCTACTACTTTCACAACCTATGATTTGAGAAGCATAATAGGTAGTATTGTTTACTAATAATTTGTCATTAGGGAGAGTAACTGTCGAAATAGCACTATCATACCATTTTATATTTTGTCCTGATATCTGTATGGAATTAAGTGATGCTTTTTCATTTTTACAGAAGGATTGAAATGCGTTTGCAGTTGGGCTAGGCGGAGTATTTGTAATCGAAACAGTAATTCCTAATCGTTTACTTTCACAATTATTAATGGTTTGAGTAGCGTAATAAGTTGTGCCATCAATAAGATTTGTAGTTGCTGCTATGGAAGAACCATTACTAGATGCATCGTACCATTTTATGTCGGTTCCAGTTATTTGAATAGCAGCAATCGTTGGGTTTTGATTACTACAAAAGGTTTGATTTGTATTTGTGATTGGTGTAGGTGTATTTTGAATATTGATTAAAACAGCAGTTCTCTCGCTTTCGCAGCCGTTTAAAGTTTGTGATGCATAGTAAGTAACGCCGTTTTGCAAAGAAGTATTACTAGCGAGTAGATTTCCATTGGTTAAAGCATCGTACCATTTTACATTTTGCCCTGTGATGGCAATCGAATTTAAAGTTGTATTTTGTTGGATGCAAAAGGTTTGGGGAGAGGTTGAAACAGGCAAAGGTTGAGCATTAATTATTACCTTTTGGTCTTGAGTAACCGAATTTCCATTTCCATCTTGATAGTTCCAAACAATTGTGTAAGTTCCGGGTAATGTATAAAATAATGGGCTTGTAGTGGTTCCTGTAACAACTCCTGTACAGGCATCTGTGGCAGTTGGAATTGTTGTAATTGAGGTGTTACAGTCTCCATAAATAGTAGGTAAAGTTGTTAAATCAGGGATGGGTGCATCTGCATCTCCAACAAAAACATCTATACTTTTTGTGTCATCACAACCTCCTGTTCCAGTTATGGCACAAAAATATTTGCCACTATTTATGGCAGTAACATTAGGAATTGTTGGGTTTTGTAGTGATGAAGTAAACCCATTGGGACCAGTCCAGGAATAATTGGTTCCACCTGAGGCCTTAAGTTCAAGAGTAGTTCCTGTGCATATTGAATTATTACTAGTGACGGTAATATTAGAAACACAGTCTTTGAATTTTATCAAAAAAGTATCAATATCTCCATTCTTATTTTTTTGAAATGCATCTGCTGAAGCAATATTAGTGTTACTGTATGTCCATCCAGATATATAAAAAACACCATTTTTTTCGTATGCGATGTCTCCAGAATAATCTGCGCTTTCTCCTCCATAATAGGTTCCCCAAATTCTTTCACCTGAAGCTTTAAATTTTATAATATACAGATTAGAATGTCCTTTAATGTTTTCTTGATAAGATCCAATGGTTGCAATATTATTACTACTTGTACCACTGCTAAATAGATAAATTGAATTATTTTCATCAATGTTTAGTGAGTTGTTTCCCCAATCACCATCATATCCTAATCCTCCATAAAACGTACTCCAAATTAAATTTCCGTTATTAGTAAATTTAGCAAGATAAATATCATATTCACCCCCGTTTTTTTGTTGATAAGAATTTATGTTTCCAATACCGTCAATGCTTCTAGTATGGCCTGTAATTATAAAATTATTTTCATTATCAATTTTAATATTACTATTTATATCATAATCGTACCCACCATAATAAGTACCAAATACTCTCTCTCCATTCGAGTTGAATTTTACAACAAAAGAATCATTCCAATGCATTGTGTCATAATGAAATTTTTCATTATATGAACCAACTGTAGCAATTCCATTAAAACTATCAGTTGTTCCTGAACAGAAAATATTATTATTAGAATCAACATCAATTGAAATTATGGAATCATGTCCATCATTGCCACCATAATAGGTAGCCCATATCCTTTGTCCATTAGGAGAAAATTTTGCAAGAAAACCGTCTGAACCTTGATTCTGACTTGATGTTGTTGGGGGTACTGTAGGTTTAAAACTGTTGGCAGTAGCTATATTATTAATACTATGAGTTAAACCTGCAATTAATATATCTTGATTATTATCAATTTTTATACTTGTTGCATCTTCGACAAATTCTCCGCCATAGTATGTACCCCATATTCTTTGTCCATTTTGATCAAATTTGATTAACATTACATCATACCATTCGTTATAAGTTGTTTGATGTGATCCTGGTGTAGCAATATTTGTTGTACTTCCTGTGTCTCCCAAAGCATAAAGATTATTATTACTATCAAAATCTATTGCTCTAAATATATCTCTATGATTTCCACCATAATATGTGCCCCAAATTCTTTCGCCATTTTTATTGAATTTTGAGATAAAGGCATCAATATATTCAATAAGACTTGATTGATGACTAGCACTAGTTGCTATGTTAGTTGCGCTTGAGGTATGCCCGCCTATGTAGACAAACTGATTATTTGTTTTAACAATACCATTAAAATTGTTTTCTTCTCCTTCACCTCCATAATACGTCCCCCATAGCCTAATGGGCACAGGGTCAATTACCACAGTTTTGCCAGATACATTTTCAGCACTTTCAAAGCCATACACATTCTTCTTAATTTTTTTATATCCAACCGCAATCTCTTTTTTAACTTCTCCATCTTCAGTCCAACTGGCAGGTAGGGTTTCCTCCATTTCGCCAAAACGAACGCTCATTCGGATTTTATTGTCAACTAATGCTGTTTCAGCTCCTCTAAACTTTAATTGTATATCTGATATATTTCCTTTTGGGTGGATTACAAAATTGTATTCTACGGTTTTTAATGTGTCTTTTGGAACCGTGAAAACCACATCAATGTTAGGGTAAATGTTTTTATAGGTGATTTGTTGGTATCTATGAACTTTCAAAACACCATTGGGCTTATTGGAAACGTTATAAAAATTATCGTAATCTTTCGATTTTTCTTCTTTTATGAGTTCTACATTAGGATTTGAATTCAGAAAGTCAATGTCTATCCTATGGTAAATGTGCTCTAAAGAATAATCAGGAATTACTTCTTTATTTTTTTCGGGTTGTAATGATGGATGAATTTTTGATTTTTGCTTTTCAGTCAGTGGATGTTTTTTGGTTTCATAAATATCATATGAAAAACCATTAGTTTTAATTTGAACATTCAATCCAGCTGAGTTTAGAAGATATTTTACTGCATCATTGGGTTTGCCATTTTGGTCTATAATTTGGCCTTTATTCTCTTTAAAACCAATTGTTTTGTTTTTATTTTGAGCAAAAGAAGAAGTGATTATTAAAATAAGTAGTAGGAATATTTTGTATTTCATTTTTCAAATTTAACAGGCATAAATGTAGCTAATTATATATAAAAAGAGCAATCTATCTTCGAGATTATGTGTATTTTTTAATCAAAATTTTGGCAACCAATCTTTTTCAAAAAAAACAATTTTTATCCCTTATTTTTGCATCAAAACAATACCGTCTTGAAACCAAAACTCTTTCTCATCACGCCACCGTTTACGCAACTGAATACCCCGTATCCAGCGACAGCGTATATCAAAGGTTTTTTGAACACCCTTGAAGTGCCCTCAGAGCAAGCGGATTTGGGTATTGAGGTGATTTTAAAATTGTTTTCGAGAGAGGGATTGAGCCCCCTAGCCCCCAAGGGGGGAACTAGCAACTTGTCTGATAATGCGAAAAGAATAGTAGCACTTTGGGACGAATATCTCAAAACCATAGATTCAGTGATTGCTTTTTTGCAAGGCAAAAATCCAACCTTGGCTTTGCCAATTTGTCAAGAAGATTTTTTGCCCGAAGCGTCACGTTTTGCGCAATTGGAGGAGTTGGATTGGGCTTTTGGTACGATGGGAACACAGGATAAAGCCAAACATTTGGCAACTTTGTACCTTGAAGATATTTCGGATTTTATAGTCGAATGTGTCGATGAAAATTTTGGGTTTAGTCGTTATGCTGAGCGTCTGGGTCGAAGTGCCAATTCGTTTGACGAATTGTACGATGCTTTGCAAAAAGAACCTACTTATATTGATGGTATTTTATTGTCTATTTTAGAAGAAAAAATAGCCAGAATTCAGCCTGAATTATTGCTGATTTCTGTGCCTTTTCCTGGGAATTTGTACAGCGCTTTTCGTTCGGCACAGTGGGTGAAAAAGCATTATCCGAATATTAAAATTGCAATGGGAGGTGGCTTTCCCAATACCGAATTGCGTTCGCTTTCGGACGCTCGAGTGTTTGAGTTTTTCGATTTTATTACTTTAGATGATGGGGAACTTCCTGTTGAATTACTAATTTCCAATATTCAAAATCCAAATTCCAATGAGTTCAAAAGAACTTTTCTGCTAGAAGAAGAAAAAGTCATTTATAAAAACAATGCTACTAGACCTGATTATAAACAATCGCAAGTAGGTACTCCAGATTATACAGATTTGTTGTTGGATCAATACATTTCTGTAATCGAAGTGGTGAATCCGATGCATCGAATGTGGAGTGATGGTCGTTGGAACAAGTTAACGATGGCGCATGGCTGTTATTGGGGCAAATGTACTTTTTGTGATATCTCTTTAGATTACATCAAAATCTACGAACCCATAGCCGCCAATTTGTTGTGCGACCGAATGGAAGAAATGATGACGCAAACGGGTCAGAATGGCTTTCATTTTGTTGACGAAGCAGCGCCACCAGCTTTAATGCGAGCTTTAGCACTTGAAATTTTACGACGAAAATTATCGGTTACTTGGTGGACGAATATACGTTTTGAGAAAAGTTTTTCGGCCGATTTATGTCGATTACTAAAAGCTTCAGGTTGTATAGCAGTTTCGGGTGGATTGGAAGTAGCTTCTGATCGTTTGTTACAATTAATTGATAAAGGAGTAACCGTGGAACAAGTAGCCAAAGTGACTCGCAATTTTACGGAATCAGGTGTTATGGTACATGCGTATTTGATGTACGGTTACCCAACCCAAACGGTTCAAGAAACGATAGACAGTCTCGAAATGGTGCGTCAATTGTTTGAAGCAGGAGTGTTGCAATCTGGATTTTGGCATCAGTTTGCGATGACGGCTCATAGCCCAGTGGGATTGTATCCAGAGCAATTTGGTGTTACGCCAGAACTACTTCCCTTACAAGGTTCAGAGAAAGGAATTTTTGCCATCAATGACATTAATTATACTGACAAAACAGGTATTGACCACGAAAAATTTAGTTTCGGATTGAAGAAATCCTTGTTCAATTTTATGCATGGTATTTGTTTCGACTTTGAGCTGCAAGAATGGTTCGATTTCAAAATTCCAAAAACCAAAATTCACCCTGATTTTATTTTTAATGCACTTCAAGAAGAAGAAAATTTCACCACAAAACCTACAGCCAAAGTAGTTTGGTTGGGAGGAAAACCTTCGGTTGAATATTTTACTAAATCCAAAAAAGGCAATTCTTGGGAACTCGCTAAATTGACCTTTCACGATAAAAAAGAAAGTTTTGCTGTTCAAACCAATAAAGCGGAAGGCGAATGGTTGCTTGCTATTTTAGATAAAATTTCAGTTTCACAATCCAAAGTGTATTCTTTTCAAGAAATTAAAGCTGATTTTGAAGACCATTTATCCGATTTTGAGCTGTTTTGGTACTCAAAACCGATGCAAACGTTGCGCTCCTTTGGATTATTAATTTTGTAATTTATTTACATTTTTCTTTCGAAATCTATCGTTAGAAAAACCAATTTTCATTATTTCTTTTAAAACAGTTTACTACTTAGTATTTTTTGTATAAAACTTACTTTAACTGTGTTACGAAAACGTTTTCTTTAATTACATTTACCAGTACTAAAAACGTAAACATGAGTAGTAGTTATCAACTAAAAGTAAATGATACTTTTCATTTCGAATGCGATGCAGCCTCAGCCAATGCGCTAGATGTGGTTGCGACAACTGACAATCAATTTCATATTTTAAGTGAAAACAAGCGGTATCAAGCTCAGATTATAGCTGCTGATTTTCATAAGAAGGAATACACTATTGAAGTGAATAATTCAGTGTATACTGTAACCATTGCTGACGCTTTGGACCTTTTGATTAAAGAAATGGGATTTGATACCAGCACGGTACAAAAAGTTAATGCCATTAAAGCACCAATGCCTGGTTTGATTTTAGAAATCAATGTGAGTGTGGGACAAACCGTTCAAGAAAACGATAATTTACTTATTTTGGGAGCGATGAAAATGGAGAACAGTTTTCAATCGCCACGAAATGGAGTAATCAAATCGATTGCTGTAGCTGTTGGCGATGCCGTAGATAAAGGACAATTGTTGGTAGAATTTGAATAGAAAAAAAATGAAAAAAATACTAGTTGCCAATAGAGGAGAAATCGCGATTCGCGTGATGAAAACTGCTCGAAAAATGGGAATCAAAACAGTGGCGGTGTATTCTACTGTAGACCGAAACGCGCCTCACGTAGCTTTTGCAGATGAAGCGGTTTGGATCGGTGAAGCACCCTCCAATCAGTCCTATTTGTTAGGAAATAAAATTATAGAAGTAGCCAAAGCGGTTCAAGCAGATGCGATTCATCCAGGCTATGGTTTCTTGAGTGAAAATGCTGAGTTTGCCGAAGAAGCTGAAAAAAACAACATCATATTCATTGGTCCAAAATCCAAAGCCATTCATATTATGGGTAGCAAATTGGCAGCCAAGGAAGCTGTTCTACAATACGATATTCCAATGGTTCCTGGAGTGGATCACGCGATTACCGATATTGAAGAAGCTAAGCGAACCGCAAAAGCAATTAGTTTTCCTATTTTAATCAAAGCTTCTGCTGGAGGTGGAGGTAAAGGAATGCGCGTGGTGGATAATGAAGCCGATTTTGAAGCACAAATGAACCGTGCTATTAGCGAGGCAGTGGCTGCTTTTGGTGATGGAGCGGTTTTTATTGAAAAATATGTGGCGTCGTCAAGGCATATCGAAATTCAAGTGATGGCTGATAGTCACGGCAATGTATTGTACTTGTTTGAAAGAGAATGTAGTATTCAACGTCGTCATCAAAAAGTAGTGGAGGAAGCTCCCTCTGCAGTTATCACACCTGAAATTCGAAAAAGAATGGGTGAAGCCGCTGTATTGGTTGCTAAATCTTGTGATTATTTAGGTGCAGGAACCGTGGAGTTTTTGGTAGATGAACAACTGAATTTTTATTTCTTAGAAATGAACACGCGTTTGCAAGTAGAGCATCCAGTTACTGAAATTATTGCTGGAGTTGATTTGGTCGAAATGCAAATTCGTGTGGCTAGAGGTGAAGCGCTTACCATTCAACAAGATGATTTGAAAATTCACGGTCACGCTGTAGAATTACGTGTATATGCCGAAGATACTTTAAATGGTTTTTTACCGAGTGTAGGTAATTTAGAAGTCTACCAATTGCCAGAAGGCGATGGTGTCCGAGTGGATAACGGATATGCTCAAGGTATGGATGTTCCTATTTATTATGACCCGATGTTGGCCAAATTAATCACTTACGGAGCCACTCGTGAAGAAGCTATTCAGCGTATGGAACAAGCTATTGCGGATTATAAAGTGGAAGGCGTGCAAACTACCTTACCATTTGGTGCTTTTGTAATGCAGCACGAGGCGTTTCGTTCGGGAGATTTTGACACCAATTTTGTAAAGAAGTATTACCATCCTGAGATTTTAAAAGAACAAACCCAGAAAGAAGCATTGATTGCAGCAAAATTGGCGTTGAAACAGTATTTACAGGACCAAAAAGTACTTCGATTGCCTAATTAAATAGGCGCTTGGTACATTTTAATAACAACAGAAAAGTATGGAATCTAAAATAAAAGTATTAAACGAAAAAATAGCACTAGCCCAATTGGGTGGTGGTCAAGCGCGAATTGATAAACATCACGCTGGTAAGAAACTAACCGCAAGAGAGCGTGTTATGTATTTGTTGGACGAAGGTTCTTTTGAAGAAATTGGGATGTTAGTTACCCACAGAACTACCGATTTTGGAATGGAGAAGGACCTGATTTACGGAGATGGTGTAGTTACGGGTTACGGAACTATTAATGGCAGATTGGTCTATGTTTTTGCCCAAGATTTCACCGTTTTTGGTGGTTCTTTGTCCGAAACACACGCCGAGAAAATTTGCAAAGTGATGGATATGGCGCTCAAAGTGGGTGCACCTATGATTGGATTAAACGATTCTGGAGGCGCCCGAATTCAAGAAGGTGTACGTTCTTTGGGAGGTTATGCTGATATTTTTTATCGTAATGTACAATCTTCTGGGGTGATACCTCAGATCTCTGCGATTATGGGACCTTGTGCGGGAGGTGCGGTATATTCACCTGCGATAACCGATTTTACTATGATGGTAGAGAATAACAGTTATATGTTTGTTACGGGACCTAATGTAGTGAAAACGGTAACCAATGAAGAAGTAACTTCAGAAGCTTTAGGTGGAGCCGTAACTCACGCTTCCAAATCAGGAGTGGCGCATTTAACTGCTCCCAACGGAGTGGCTTTGTTGAATAGTATAAAAAATCTTTTGAGCTATTTGCCACAAAATAATAAAGAAACAACTCCAAAAGTACCTTATGTTTTGGGCGATGAAGTACGAATGGAATTGGCTACCATTATTCCAGACAGTGCCAACAAACCGTATGATATGCACGAAGTGATTCGAGGGATTATTGATGCCGATTCTTTTTATGAAATTCATAAAGATTATGCCGAAAATATTATTGTTGGTTTTGCTCGTTTGGGAGGAAGAAGTGTCGGAATTGTAGCCAACAATCCAATGTTTTTGGCAGGCTGTTTGGATGTGAAGAGTTCTATCAAAGCTGCGAGATTTGTTCGTTTTTGCGACAGTTTCAATATTCCGTTGTTGGTGTTGGAAGACGTTCCGGGTTTCCTGCCAGGTACCGATCAAGAATGGAACGGAATCATTGTGCACGGTGCTAAATTATTATATGCTTTTAGTGAGGCTACAGTGCCAAGAGTTACGGTGATTACTCGAAAAGCTTATGGTGGAGCTTATGATGTAATGAACTCAAAACACATTGGTGCCGATATGAATTTTGCTTGGCCTACAGCAGAAATTGCGGTAATGGGTGCTAAAGGTGCGTCTGAAATTATCTTCAAAAAAGAAATTAGCGAAGCCGAAGACCACGAAGCAAAACTATTAGAAAAAGAAGCTGAATATGCTGAGTTATTCGCCAATCCGTATACTGCAGCACAACGCGGATTTATAGATGAGGTTATTCTTCCAGAAGATACACGTCGAAAGTTGTTAAAAGCCTTCAGTATGCTCGAAGGAAAAACAGTCCATAGACCAGACAGAAAACACGGCAATATTCCGTTGTAGTTCATTGGAGTAATAAAATGACAAAACCACCTGAATAAGGTGGTTTTGTCATTTTTATAAAGAGATGTTGAGAGGTTAACAAAAAAAACGAAACCCAATCCCGTGTAGGTTTTCAATGGTAATTCCGGGTTCATTGGCTAGAATTTTACGCAATCGGGAAATAAAAACATCCAAGCTGCGACCCATGAAATAATCATCATCACCCCAAAGTGCCGTTAAGATTTCTTCTCGTTTCAAGACTACATTTTTATTGTCTAGAAATAATTTCAATAATTCGGATTCTCTTTGGGTTAATTTTATTTTTTCGTAATCATTCCAAAGTAAATAGTTTTTGGTATCGAAAATATATTTTCCAATTTGATAATGCTCTTTTTCAAGTTTCACCTTTTTTTGAGAACGTTTTAAGAAAATTTCAATTTTGAGCAATAATTCTTCGATACTAAAGGGCTTTACTAAATAGTCATCGGCTCCCAAGCGCAGTCCTTTGATGCGATCTTCTTTGAGTGTTTTGGCTGAAAGGAAAATGATGGGAATATGAGTGTCTACTTTTCGTATGGCTTCGGTCAATTCAAAACCATCTTTTTTGGGCAGCATAATGTCGAGAATACAAATGTCAAAAGCTATTTCATGAAACCGTTCTAAGGCAGTTACACCATCTTCACAATGATAAACATCATACTGATTTTGTTCTAAATTGTCTTTTGTCAAAAAAGCCAAAGTGGCATCATCTTCGACATATAAAATTTTTCGATTATTCATTTTTTATCGGCAATACTAAAGTTATGGTTGTTCCAAAAGTCTCATTGTTTTTAGCAATTATTTTCCAATGATGCAAATCACAAATTTTTTTAACATAATACAATCCTAGTCCAAAACCATTGATTTCATTGCTTTTTTTGGATGGAATTCGGTAAAACTTATCAAAAATAAAAGAAATTTTTTTAGGCTCAATCCCAATTCCGTTATCGATACAGTCGATTTGTAAATGCTGTTTAGTATCAGTAAAACGAAGAGTGATTTCGGGTGTTTTATCGCAATATTTTATCGCATTGTCGAATAAATTATAAATGATGTTTGAAAAATGAAAAACATCACCGTTTAGCTGAGTTTTGGTACTTTGATTCTCTAAATGAAACACCACCATTGGATGCTTGAGTTGACAGTTTTCTATTATTTCTTTGATGATCGGAAGAAATTCAAAAGTAGTTTTTTGGAGTTGTAACGGCGTAGCATCCGATTTGGCCACCGTTAAAATCTTCTCGATGTGCTGGTTCAGTTTGTTGCTTTGCTCCACAATGATTTGGGCATATTTTTCCAACTTTTCGTCATCAGTAATTGGTTTTTGTTTACTCAAATAATTCGAAGCAATTAGTATGGACGACAAGGGTGTTTTGAATTCGTGGGTCATATTGTTGATGAAATCACGTTGTAAATCGGAATATTTTTTTTGTTGCAAAAGCGTATAAATCGAATACACATATATCAAAAGAATCAACACCAAAACCAATGAAAGTACGAACCAAAACTTAAGAGAGCTGAATAAAAAGCTCGTTTCGTTGGGAAAACGAATGGCAAAATAATACACCAAGTTTTTGTGTTTGGGAAAATGAATAGAGTGCTTAGAAGTATCTTTTTCGTCAAGCGAAACATAATTGCCATAAACCATTTCGTCGCTCTGACAATTATAAATAGCATATTCGAAATCTGTGGTTACGCCTAATTTTTTAAATACCGATTTGAGGTAAAATTCCAAAATCGAGGCATCAAAATCATTCTCAACATTAACGATGTAATAATCATTAGAGATTTTTTGCACTGGATTTTGCACCGGAATTTCTTGATTGTTGCCTTTGTATAAATTTTTGGCTACTTCATATAATGCAATATGAGCTTTTTGACTGAATTTTTTTTCTTCAATTCGAAAAGCTTCTTTGGTCCATAAAAGTTGTGCCAATAAAATACCTATAATGGCAATTAGTCCAATGACAATGATACTATTGAGGCGATTGATTTTCAAGAAAGGATCTTTTTTTGATGTAATATTAAGTAAAAATAAGTTGTTTTTAAGGCATTAACAAGTCGTTAACAATCATTTGAATTTGTTTAACAGCAATAAGAAAAAGAGTAACTATATTTGAAAAGTAAAAAATAGAACACTAAACAATTAAATATAGAAATTATGAAAATGTTAAAAATCTCTTTATTGGCAGTAGCTTTTGGATTAATGTCTTTCTCGGCTATTACTCCAGTTAAAACAATGGTAACCAAAGTAGCAAATTATGCTAGTGTTTTGGTTTGGAAATCAGAAACCATTGATGTGGGTTCTATTCCACAAGGCACACCAAAACCTATTGTTTTTGATTTTAAAAACACAGGAAAAACTCCTGTAATTTTGACTAATGTTCAAGGTTCTTGTGGTTGTACAGCTACTAATTATACTAAAACTCCAATCGCTCCAGGAAAATCAGGAACGGTTACGGCTACTTACAATGCAGCAGCAATGGGAGCTTTTACTAAAACTGTTACGGTAACTTCTAATGCAGAAACTACTCCAAAAGTATTAACTATCAAAGGAACTGTAGTTGCGGCTAACGTGAAAAGCTAATACAAAATAGATTATAAAGGCAATCAAACCACTCTCAAAAGGGTGGTTTTTTTGTGCGTTTACTTTTCGGATGGATAAATTTATACGATCAGTGTATCAAAAGGGAAGTGGATTGATAAAAAAGCAAATAGTATAAATCCATTTGGTAGTATTTGATTAGAAAATGAAATAATAGTATCTAAATTTACTAATCTATCCCTTTAAATTTGTAGCTTATGTTAAATAAATTTCCAAAATTCATGTTTTTAAATAAGTTACGTTTTGCTTTGGTTTTGTTGTTGTTAGTGATAAATGTATCGGCGCAACAAAAACAGGAAAGTTCTAGTTATTATACTTTGTCAGGTCGAGTAGCTCCACTCGAGAATAATCAAGTACTTCTTATTGGTTCAGCTGCTTCGGTGGCTTTTGAGTTTACGGGTTCGACTTGTGCTATTTCGCTTCAAAGTGTAGATGGTTTTGAACATCATAATTATGTTTCTTTGGTAGTAGATGGTGAGTATCTGGGTCGTTTACGAATAGAAAAAGGAAGTGCTCAATCTTTTCCAATACAAGTTACTTCTGCTAAAGAAACGCATCGATTAGAGGTGTATAAAGCCACGGAGGCGGCCAATGGCAGTGTGCTTTTTGCAGGTACGACAGCCCAAGTGATTCCGTCGAAAACAAAAATCAAAAACAAAAAGAAAATCGAGTTCATAGGTGATTCGATTACTTGTGGAATGGGCAATGATTCGAATCCGATTCCTTGTGGTTCGGGCGAATGGTACGATCAACACAACGGTTATTTGGCCTATGGACCAGTGCTTTCTAGACGTTTGGATGCAGACTATCTGTTGAGCTCTGTTTCTGGAATTGGAATGTATCGCAACTGGAATGACGAGCATTTGGAAGAAGCCATTATGCCTGATGTTTACGAAAATTTATACTTGAACAAAGACCAATCCAAACCGTATGATTTTGCTTTTCAGCCGGATTTGGTGAGCATTTGTTTGGGTACCAATGATCTTTCGGATGGTGATGGAAAAAAGCCAAGACTGCCTTTTAATGAAGAAAAATACGTAGCGAATTATATTGATTTTATCAAAACGGTGTATAAACATTCACCCAATACCCGAATTGTTTTGTTGACTAGCCCTATGGTTTCGGGAGATCGTAATGTGACTTTGGTGAAATGCTTGAAAAAAGTAATCCAAGCTTTTGAAACGGACAAAGCTCACAAACCGATAACCTTGTTTGAATTCCAACCGATGTCTCCCAAAGGTTGTGGTTATCATCCCGATACTAATGATGATAAAGTGATGGCGGATCAATTACTTCCTTTTTTTAAAAAATTATTATATGAAAAATAGACTTTTTGCCCTAGTCGTTTTCTTCCAAGTTGGTTTGGCTTTAGCCAATGTTACGCTTCCGAATATTTTTTCGGATAATATGGTTTTGCAACGCAATGCTGATGTGACATTATGGGGTTGGGCAAATCCGCAGGAAGAAGTAGTGATTACTCCTAGTTGGAACAACGAAACGTACAAAATCAAAGCGAGCAATCAAGCCCAATGGGAAATTAAGATTCCAACGCCCAAAGAAGGAGGACCTTATACAATTACCATAAAAGGCTACAATGAACTTGTTCTTAAAAATATTTTGATTGGAGAAGTTTGGATTTGTTCCGGGCAATCGAATATGGAAATGAGTGCCGGATGGGGAATAACCGATGGCGATGAAGCAGTAAAGAATGCCACAAATACCAACATAAGATTCTTTTCGATTCCCAAATTAACGGCGTCCACAACGCAAAATAATGTATCTGGTACCTGGACTACCTGTACACCAGAGACGATGAAATATTTCAGCGCTGTGGGCTATTTTTTTGGGAAGCGTTTGCAAGAAGAATTAAAAAATGTACCGATTGGTTTGATTTCATCCAATTGGGGAGGAACGCCAGCAGAGATTTGGATACCAGAAGAAGTGATTCAAAAGGATGCTGTTTTGTTGGAAGCTGCGAAAACTAGAAAAGAAGAAAGTTATGGCCCCAATCAGCCGGGACGAGCCTTTAATGCTATGATTTATCCGTTGACTAAATTCAAAATTGCTGGGGCCTTATGGTACCAAGGAGAAAGCAATGTGGGATCAACAGTTTATGATAAAACCCTCACAGCTTTAATTACTTCCTGGAGACAATTGTGGCAGTATGACTTTCCGTTTTATGTGGTTCAAATTGCTCCTTATAAGTATGGAGAAGATCATTTTGGTGGTGCTGTGATTCGCGATGCTCAGCGAAAAGTAGCCCAACAAGTTCCTAATACAGGAATAGTGGTTACTAGCGATATTTCGCCTATTGATGATATTCATCCAAAGGATAAAAAATCGGTCGGGATTCGATTGGGGAATTTGGCTTTGGCGAATACGTATAAAACCAACAAAACATTGGTGAATGGTCCATTGTTTAAGGCCATAAAAATGGAAAAAACTAAAGTGATAGTCACTTTTGACTATGCCGAAGGCTTGCATTTTAAGGATAAAAAAGCTGATTTATTTGAAGTTGCGGGTGCTGACAATGTGTTTTATAAAGCAACAGCTGTGATTAAGAATAATTCGGTCATCGTACAATCGGATAAAGTAAAGACGCCGACTAAAGTGCGTTACGCTTGGAAAAATACGGATCAAGCCACACTTTTTAATCAAGCCAATTTGCCGGCTTCGACTTTTATAAGTGAGTAAGTACATAGCATAAATTTGTCATTTCGACGGAGGAGAAATCTCATAACTTGATTGATATAAGCTGTTCACAATATGTGATTCTTCGTTCCCCAGAATGACCAAAAAACGAATTGATTGATGGGATTTCACGTGAGGGATAGGAGTGAAAAGCCCACAGCTCCGATTTTTTCGGAGAGGACTTGTAGCGGATAGCTTGACCTGCCTACTGAGCTTGTCGAAGTATCTGGCAGGGCACGCCCAAAAAGTAAAAAAAAAAACATAATATGAAGCAAAAAATAGTAGTAATGACAGGGATTTTTACCCTGATGACAACAGTAAGTATGAATGCACAAAAAATACCACATTTAGATCAAACGAAACCCATTGAAGAACGAATTGATTTGTTAATGCAACAAATGACGCTGGAGGAAAAAGTGGGACAAATGAATCAATACAACGGCTTTTGGGAAGTAACTGGACCTGCGCCCAAAGGAGGAGATGCAGAAAAGAAATACGAACATTTACGCAAAGGATGGGTGGGCTCCATGCTTACAGTTCGCGGCGTAAAAGAAGTAAAAGCGGTGCAAAAAATAGCAGTCGAAGAAACCCGTTTGGGGATTCCGTTGATTATAGGTTTTGACGTGATTCATGGATACAAAACCTTGAGTCCGATTCCGTTGGCCGAAGCTGCGAGCTGGGATTTGGAGGCGATTAAAAAATCGGCTCAAGTGGCAGCAGACGAAGCATCGGCGGTGGGGATCAATTGGACATTTGGCCCAAATGTGGATATTTCGAATGATGCGCGTTGGGGACGAGTGATGGAAGGTGCGGGAGAAGATCCTTATTTGGGAAGTAAAATTGCCAAAGCTAGAGTAACTGGTTTTCAAGGAGACACCAAAGCCGATTTGCTCAAGGTGAATACGATAGCAGCTTGTGCGAAACATTTTGCGGCCTACGGTTTTGCCGAATCGGGAAGGGATTACAATACAGTAGACATTAGCGATTCTAAATTATACAATACCGTTTTGCCTCCGTTTAAAGCGGCGACAGATGCTGGTGTGCGTACGTTGATGAATTCGTTTAATATTTTGAATGGCGTTCCTGCTACAGGGAATGCCTTTTTGCAAAGGGATATTTTAAAAGGACAATGGAAATTTGACGGATTTGTGGTGTCGGATTGGGCTTCGGTTCGAGAAATGATCGCACATGGTTTTGCCAAAGATGGAGCAGAAGCGACTGCAAAAGCCGTGATTGCGGGTTCAGATATGGATATGGAATCGCATTTGTATGTGGTTGAATTGGTGAAGTTGGTCAAAGAAGGAAAAGTAAAAGAAGCGTTGGTAGACGATGCGGTTCGCAGAATTTTGCGTGTGAAGTTTGAATTGGGCTTGTTTGATAATCCGTATAAATATTGTGATGAAAAGCGTGAGAAAGTGACCTTAGGTAGCAAAGCCAACAATGAGGCAGTGCTGGATATGGCAAAGAAGTCGATTGTATTGTTGAAAAACGAAAAGGGATTACTTCCACTAAAAAAATCGGGTCAAAAAATTGCCTTGATTGGAGCTTTGGCCAATGATAAAAACAGTCCGTTGGGAAGCTGGAGAATTGCTTCGGATGATAATACAGCGGTTTCGGTTTTGGAAGGAATGCAACAGTACAAAGGCAATCAATTGACGTTTGAAAAAGGAGCCGATTTGACGGTAGGTAAAACGACCTTTATTGACGAACTGGTGTTTAATACCGCCGATAAAAGCGGATTTGAAGCGGCCAAAAAAGTTGCCGCAACCGCAGATGTGGTAGTGATGGTTTTGGGTGAACACGGTTTTCAATCAGGAGAAGGACGTAGTAGAACCAATCTTGATTTACCAGGCGTTCAACAAGAATTATTAGAAGAAGTTTATAAAGTGAATCCAAATATTGTTTTGGTTTTAAACAACGGTCGACCTTTGGCTTTACCTTGGGCAGCGGAACATATTCCTGCGATTGTTGAGGCTTGGCATTTGGGAACACAAACCGGTAATGCGGTGGCTCAGGTGTTGTATGGTGATTACAATCCGAGTGGTAAATTGCCAATGTCTTTCCCAAGAAATGTAGGTCAAGTGCCAATTTATTATAACAATTACAACACAGGAAGACCTGTAAATAGTGATAAAAATGTGTTCTGGTCGCATTATACGGATGTAGAGAAAACACCTTTGTTTCCTTTTGGTTTTGGATTGAGTTACACTACTTTCGATTATAAAAAATTGAAAATCAACAAAGCTTCTTTCGCAAAAGGAGAGCCGGTTGTGGTTTCGGTGGATATTACCAACTCCGGTAATTATGATGGTAAAGAGATAGCGCAATTGTATATCCAAGACGTTGCAGCAAGTTTGGCTAGACCTGTAAAAGAACTAAAAGGCTTCGAGTTGATTGCTTTGAAAAAAGGAGAAACCAAAACCGTAACCTTTACTTTGACTGAGAAGGAGTTAGGATTCTATGATAATGCTGGGAAATACTTGGTAGAAGCGGGAACCTTTAAACTGATGGTTGGCGGAAGCTCGGATAAAGGTTTGGAAGGCCAATTTGAGTTGGAGTAATTCATAAATAAATACGAATTTCACGAGTTTGCACCAATTAATTAGTGTAAATTCGTGAAATTCGTGTTTTATATTTATATCATTTTAAATCAGAATTATGCAATACAACAGATGTGGGAAAAGTGGTCTGTTATTACCGCAAATTTCTTTGGGTTTATGGCACAACTTCGGTTCGGTGGATTCTTTTGAAATTGCGGAAAGTATCGCTAAAACTGCTTTTGATCGAGGCATTACTCATTTTGATTTGGCTAATAATTACGGACCAGTTCCAGGTTCGGCAGAGACGAATTTTGGTCAGATACTAAAGAATAATTTTCAAGGCAATCTACGAGACCAAATTGTAATTTCGACCAAAGCGGGTTACACTATGTGGGAAGGTCCTTATGGTGATTGGGGATCACGAAAATACCTGTTATCAAGTTTGGATCAGAGCTTGAAGCGAATGAATGTAGACTATGTGGATATTTTTTATTCGCATCGTTTTGATCCAGAAACTCCTTTAGAAGAAACGATGATGGCATTGGATTTTGCCGTTCGAAGTGGGAAAGCTTTGTATGCAGGCATTTCGAATTACAATCCAGAACAAACCAGAGAGGCTACCGAAATTTTGAAGCGATTAGGCACTCCTTGTTTGATTCATCAAGCAAAATATTCGATGTTGGTAAGAGCTCCCGAAGAAGGATTGCTAAATGTTCTCGAAGAAAGGGGAGTGGGTTGCATAGCTTTTTCGCCTTTGGCACAAGGTCTTTTGACCGATAAATATTTGAAAGGTATTCCGGAGAATTCTAGGGCTCACAATCCTAATGGACATTTACAAGAAGCCGAAGTTTCGGAGGAACGCATTCAGAAAATCATTCGATTGAACGAAATAGCGAAAGAGCGAAATCAATCCTTGGCACAAATGGCTTTGGCTTGGTTACTCAAAGACCATAGGATAACTTCGGTGTTGATTGGAGCAAGTTCCGTAGGGCAATTGAACAACAATATCGATAGTCTGAATTCGCTTTTTTTTACAACTGATGAATTGGAGGCTATTGAGAGGGTTTTAGATTATAATACTATGTCTTTTTAATTTTATTGTTATTTTATTTTGTATTGTTTTTAACGAATTGATAATTAGTTATTTTTGCTTTTATAAGTATAGATTTATTTAATTGGTAAGTGTTTTTTTAGGAATATTTGGTTAAAAAAAACATGCTACTTTAAAATTTCACAAGTATGACATTAAGTATTAAATTCAAAAATTTCGTTTTCTACCTATTTTTTCTAGTAGCAAATATTGTGTTTTCCCAAAAAGTTCCTTTGATAAAAGAACAGTTACTTCCGCTTTCGCATTTTGAAATTAGTTCCGATTATGGAAAATTAGTTGATGGTGTAACAGGATTAGACAATACGCTTACTTATACACCGGCCGAAAATTCCTCGCCCATTTCATGGTCACATAAAATTTTGATTGATTTAAGAGGAACCTATAATATTACTCAATTAAAAGCCTATGATGGATATGGAACACCAACGATTAATTGGTATGCAGGTACGACTCCTTTTAATACTACATTAATTCGAGGTCCCATTAGTCTTACAGGATTTAATAGTTATAATACACAGAATGTTAGTGCCAATGGCGTTCGTTATATTATTTTAGAACAGTTAGAAAATCTTTCACGTTTCCCCTCTGAAATAGAAGTTTACGGAACAGCTATTACAACTATTCCAATAGTATCTTCAAGTATAAAGCCTGCTGTTGATGCAAAACAGTTGCTTGGGGGTAATGGTTTCTTCTGGGAAGATCCTAATAATGTTGGTGTTTTTACTAATTATAGATTGTTTGCCGAAAGTCAGTGGTTTTTTAATGATGCCCAAAAGTTAATGGTTTCTCCATCTAATTCGGGAGGTGTAAACATGAAAGCACAACTGACCTCTTTTAAGAATAAAGGTACTGAGTCAGTTATAGTGTTACAAAAATCCCCTAATTTTATCATGAATGAATCAGCTACGGTTCATAATGGTGATTATAAGCCAATTGCTTATAATATAACGGATTATAATACACCATCAAACTGGTTAGATATTGCTAAAGCTTATTATCGGATAGCGGGTTATTTGGGTACTCAACAGATACCCAACACGGATTTAAATTTTAATACTACCCCAAGATGGAATGGAGATGTTCTTAATGTTGAAGAAAGTGGCTTAGGATTGGCAAAATGGATTGAAATTTTAAATGAACCCGATAAAAATTGGAGTTCACCCGTTACTGCAGGTTATTATACTCCTTATACATTGGCCTCTTTAATGTCGGCTGCTTACGATGGACATCAAGGGACTATGAGCAAAGCGGGTATAAAAACAGCCGATCCTTCTATGAAAGTAGTTATGGGGGGAATTTATAAGTTACAAGTAGAATATGTAAAGGCAATGCATGAATGGGCTAAGGTAAACAGACCAGACGGAAAGTTCCCAGCTGATGCTATTAATTTCCATCATTATAACAATAACGACAACACAGGTGGGCAAGGAACAGGAACAGCATCGGTGCATCCAGAACAAGGTCAGTTGTTTACACAAATGCAGCAAGTGGTTGAGTATCGAAATAAATACTTGCCAGATCTTGAAATATGGTTATCAGAATGGGGAATGAGTACTAATTTAGGAAATCTTAAAGTACCTAATCTTGCCAGTTATGGCACTAAAGAAGATGTGCAAGGTGCTTGGATGATTCGAACTTATTTGTCATTAATGAAATTAAACATAGACAAGAGTTATATGTATGCCACCGAAGATGAAAATGATCCAAACAATAATTCTTTGTTTGGAGGAGTTGGAATTTTAAAGCATGGGACATTAGAGAAAAAAAGATCTTATTACTATGTGACCGACTTTATCAATTTGTTTAAAAATAATAATTATAAATTAAAAACTGATTTGTCTACCGCTAATGTTAGAGATTATGTTTTTGAAGATGTTGCACAAGGGAAAGAAATGCGTTTTGTATGGTCACCAACAGGAAACGAAACAACTATAACAAATTATAATGTAAATATAACAGGCTCAAACATAACTGGTTTTCAGTTTACTGGTGGTACTCATCCTATTAATAATTATCCTAATTCAAATACTATTACTGTTACCGAAATTCCTAGGGTTTATATCTATAATACTACTGCATTATCAGTAAATGAAAACGAAAGCGAAAGAGTAGTGTTTTATCCTAATCCAACTTCTGGAAAAGTCAGTATTAATCTTCCAGTTCAAAGTATTACGTTACTTAATTTAGCTGGATTAGAATTAGAGACGTTTAATTTAACAAATAAAACATCAGAAATTGATTTGAAAAATTATCCAACAGGAGTTTACGTCCTTAAAATAAGCACAGCAGACAATAAAACAAGAAGTGCAAAAATTATAAAAAGATAAAAGATAGAACTATAAATCAGCCACAAACTTATATGCCCCATAATTTAGTCCTAAATGACGAGATTATGGGGCACATTTTATTCTAAATATTAATCGAGGGCAGATCTGCTTTTAAAAATTTAAACTACAAACTTAGGTTTTTAAATGTTTTATTGAATTTTTTGATCAACTGCATAGTACTGGTTTCTGATGAAAAAACAGAGTTTAATCCCTGTGGTTCCTGAGGAGGATCAGTGGTGAAATCTAAACCTATTTTCCATTTTCCATCTTTGGGATTGTTTTTGGCTATGCCAGCATACCCCCAAAAGTTCAAAGCAACAAAAGGTTCTTTGTTGGTAACCGCTTTCAATAGTCGATCAAATACAGCTTTGTAAAATTCGTTTCTATATACTACTGAAGCTTTTCTGTCTAGACTTTCTTGGCTTCTTGGATATCCAAATTCTTCTAATACAATTGGCTTTTGCAATCTCTTAGCGACTGCGATATGTTCATCGATATAAGCCATTGTTTTTTCAATAGCGATTGGAGTGGATCCTTTTTCATCTTCTATCTTATACCAACCCCAGTTTTTGGGCCAAATATGCATAGTTAAATAGTCTATATTTGGATTGGTATGTGTTCTTTCGAAGGTGGCTAAATCGTCATTAGACCCCGCTTTTCCTTCAGACCCCGTTGTGATGAGGTGATTAGGATCCAATCGGTTCATTTCGTTTACGACTTCATTGAGCCATTGGGTAAAAGCGGCTTCGTTTTCTTTAGTAAATACACGGGGCTCATTGGCTACTTCCCATGCCATAATAGCGGTGTCTTCAGTGTATTTTTTATGGGTGATCGTATTGGTTCTTCCCATAATAAACTGAAGGTGTTTTATAAAATCGGCTTTGCAGGGTTCACAAGTATGAAATTTGGAGGTGAATTCCATAAACTGCGGCCAAGTGTTGGGAGCAATATTAGGGTTGGGTACTTTTCCGTAACCATTCCATTCTAAATATTTTGCCATGCCGCCTGACCATTCCCAATTGTTGTTGAGGTACAAAATGGCGTTCAAATCGCGTTTACCCATTTCGGATAACACATAATCTAGACCTTCTAATAGTTCTGTGTTATAGTTGTTCTTATTGGATTGCAAAGCTGGTGTAACGGTGTAATCTTGGTCGCCACCTTCTGCACCTACAAGGATTCTTAAATTGGTTATGCCATTAGCTTTGAGTTCATCCAATTCTTTTAAAAGCCGTTTTCGGTCACCTGTTTTGGCACCAATCATCGCTCCATACCAATAGTTTGTACCAATAAAATGGTAGGCTTTACCGTTTTTGATGAATTGGTTGTTTTTTACAGTAATCATTTTTTGAGCTTGTCCAAAAGCAGTACAAACAAGTAAAAATGACAATAGGAATACTTTCTTCATTTGAAAAATTAATTAGGTAAAACGTACATTTTTGGTAGTTTATTAATCAGAGCCGATTTGGTTTTTGTAGCAAAAGTGGTAAAATCTGCCACGTTTGAAGTGCCAGGGGTAGGTACATAATAGCCATCTTTTGAATTAGTCCAAAAGAGTACATAACTTATCTCGATGTTGTTGTTGGTAAGGGAACTGTATAAATAAGTCGAGAACCAATTGGCTATGGCAGGAGTAGTAGCTGTTACTTGATAACCTGTTTCGGTCATGGCCGCAATTTTTACTTTGCTAATGGCAAGTTCCGAAATCATTTTTAGTTTGGTATTGGCGCGATCGGCTCCAGTTTGTCCTTGGTTATTAAAGTCACCATAATTATCCATTCCGAGTACATCCACATAAGCGTCACCTGGATATCTGCTCAAATAGTTGTTTGCGGTGCTATATGAATTGTCAGGGGAAAAGGCATACAATACATTATGTACTCCTTTGGTATTCTTAAGGTAGTCTACTGTAAATTGAAAAGCTGTTTTGTACTCTTCTGCGGTGCAATAATTTTGTCCCCACCAAAACCAATTGCCATCAAATTCGTGAAATGGACGGAAAATAACAGGGATCAATACGCCATTGGCGTCCTTTAAGTTCAAGAAAATAGAAGCTACTTTGTCTAACTTTTGTTTGTACCAATTGTGATTGCTTCCGCCGGGTAAAATACTTTTGAAAGCTGTTGCTTTTTGTTCTGTAGTCATATCGGCAGCATAGAAACTTTCTTCTTTGAAGGGTTCTCTCAAGTGCCACGCAAAAGTGGTAATCATTCCTTTACCGAAGGCTTCTTTGGCATCATCAATGATTATTTTTTCTTGTTGGTAAAACCAATTATCGCTTTGTCCGTTATTGTTTTTGTCGGTGATAAACATAAAATCTAAACCTAAAACCGCGGGATCGTTTCCTGTCGTTTTTTTAATGTCAGATTGTGCTGATGAACCATTGTTGTAAAAGCCATTAAATGCGTCTTGTTGACCTATGGCAAAATGGGTTTTAGCAAGTTTTTTTAAATTGTAAAATAAGGCTACTGTTGCTTCGGTTGCATTGGCATCGACCATATAGGTTTTTACATTTTTTGTAGTCAATGCATCTGTTGAGGTTGGCGGATTTACCACAGGATCAGTGCTCGAATTATCTTGTTCTTTGGAACAGGAAATAAATATAAAACAGCCGATTAACAGGAAATAAAAGTTGATTTTTTTCATAGGTTTTAGTTGAAGGTTACGTTAATAGCATCTGCATAAAGGGTTCCGGTAGCAAATCCTAGCGCTACCATTATTCTATACTTTTTAGTTCCTGATGGAAGAGGAAATGTTTTGGTGTAAAAGGTCCAATCGGTGGTTCCTGTGACAAAACTAATGTTTTGATCGTCTCCCGTTTTTTGGTTGTCATTTCCTGCAAAAGCTACATTGAGTAAGCCGTTGTTCCAAGTGTCTTTTCCTTGTTGAATCTTTTCTGATTTTAACCAGCCAGAAATAGTTATGGTTGTTGCTTTTTCGGGGACATCAGCAATTTGATCAATACCATTCCAATCGAAAGTTGATGATTGTATCATTAGTGCTGCTTTTCCTTCTTTGGTTACGGTATTTGACGTAGATGCATTCCCTCGCCAAGCAGTATTTCCGTTCTCGAAGTCACCATTGGTAAAGAGTGTTACTTTTGATTCTTTACTAGGTTCAATGGCAGCCATGCGCTTGGTGTTTTCTTCTTCTTGAAATTTGTTGAGTTGTTCTTGGGTTATAGGAATTGCTTTTATATCATCAAAAAACAAGGTGCCATTGGTCTGTCCAAGCGCCAACATGATTCGTAGTTTTGATGCGCCATCTGGTACGTAAACTCTTTTTTGGTAAAAAGTCCAAGGAGTGGTACCCACTACTGCGGCGATACTTTCGTTTTGAATTCCTTTTTCTCCCGATGATAAAAATTCAATATCGAATTTTCCAGTATTCCATTCGTTTTTCCCTTTTTCGACGCCATCACTTTTTACCCATCCGCTCAATTCTAAAGCAATTGTGTTTTTGGGAAGAGGAATAATTTGATCTATACCTTTCCATTGCTCACCAACATATTGATTGATGGTACAGCCATTTTTACCGGTTTTTTTATCGTATGGTGAAATAGTAGCGATATCGTTTCCTCTCCAGTAGGATAATTCGGCTTCGAAACCGCCATTTTTGATAAGATTCGTTTGTGCATAAGTCATCCATTTGAACAATAGCAAAGCAACAAGAAGTAGTCGTTTCATAATCAGTAGCATTAAGGATTAGGTTGCTAAATGGCTAAGCTTTTGATCTAAGAAAATAGTTGTAGGGCTTTTTGTTAAACTAAGTGTATGAAGATTAATTTTGGGAAAATTTGATTCTCGTTTTCTTAGCCATTAGTAACTTAAAAAAGATTTAGATTCTGTGAATCAGTTCTATGCAAGCGCGGCTGTTGTGGTAAGGGCATTTCCAGAAACCCGCTTTGTCTTTTTGCATAGTAGAATAGTCGCTATTTACACCCCAAAACCATTCTCCATTTTCATGGTCAATGATATGTTTTTTGACAAAAGACCAATTATGAAATACAATGTCTAAATAGTCTTGATTTTCCGAAAGCTGCCAAGCATTGTAATACCCAATCATTAATTCTGCTTGAGGCCATGAATGTTTTTCGGCCATTAACTGTTGTGTTTCAGGATCGTATTCGTACCATAATCCACCGTCGGTATCAATGCCCTCTTTGGTCACCTCGGCGATTTGTATTGCATGTTTTTTGTACTTAGCAACCAAAGTAGTGTCACCAATTATTTCGGCGCATTGTAACAATAACCAAGCAGCCTCAATATCGTGACCATAAGAAATGACATCTGGTTTTTCGATCCAATTTTCATCAAAAAACAAACGTAAATGACCATTTTCGGTATTGATGAAATAGGTTTCTATGGTGGTTAAAAGTTCGATTATCGTTTGACGAAGCGTTTCGTCTTTCCAAACTTTATACAAATTGGCATATCCTTCTACGATGTGCAAATGTGTGTTCATCGTTTTCTTTTCGTTAGCATCTTTGTCGCTCAAACGCAGGTCGTCAATGAGTTTCCAGTCACGAGTAAAGGCTTCCAAATAGCCTTTGTTTATTGGGTCAAAGCTGTAGGCTTCTATTTTTTTATAAAGTTGGATGGCAATGGTTAATGCTTCTTCGCTTTTTGAAATGGAGTAATATTCAGCCATTCCGTAAATCACAAAACCTAAGGCGTAAATTTGGTTTTTGGTATCTTTTGGTGTACTATCAAAATGTAAGCTCCAAAATATACCACCGTGTTCAGGATCAAGAAAATAGTTTTTGATGTATTCAAAAGCTCTTCTAGCAGTGTTTTTATGTTCTTCGTTTTTAGATAAATGATAGGCAGCCGAAAATGCCCAAAGAATTCGGGCATTTAAGACAGCACCTTTATCAGCATCGTCATTTTTATGATTTTCAAAATCAATTTGGCCGATAAACCCTCCGTTTTTACTATCAATTGTATGATTCATCCAATATTCTAGTATGTTTTGGAGTTCTAATCGCAACTCGATTTTTAGGTTTTTTAATTCGCTTGTCACAAGGTTTAGATTAATTTGTTTTTCTCTACTTGTTTGATAATGGTTTGTACGGAACCTGCAGAAGTAAAGGTGTCTTCTGGAGTGTTAGTGACATAATCTACTAACTGTTCTATGCTAGAAACAGCTACATGCATGCGTGTATCCGAAGAAGCATAATAGATGTATACAGTTCCATCCTCATCGGCAATCCAACCGTTTGAGAACAATACATTTGATACATCGCCCACTCTTTCTGCACCTTCTGGAGCCATAAAATGTCCTGCGGGATAGTGTGTTACTTTCGAAATATCATTCAAATCGGTCATAAACATATAGAGTGTATAACGAAGACCAGCGGCGGTATTACGAACACCGTGTGCTAAATGTAACCATCCTTTTTCAGTTTTGATAGGAGCTGGACCCAAACCGTTTTTTAGTTCATAAACGGTATGGTATTGTTTTCCGTAAATGATTTGTTCTTCTTTCACTACTGGATTGCTCATGTTTTCAACGTAGCCTAATCCAATGCCGCCACCGTTTCCTACATCGATGAAGCCATCTTGTGGACGAGTATACAAAGCATATTTTCCATTTATAAATTCAGGGTGTAAAACCACATTACGTTGTTGTCCCGTATTTGAGATTAGGTCAGGTAATCGCTCCCAATTCACTAAATCTTTCGTACGAACAATTCCTGCATTGGCAATAGCCATACTCGTGTCACCGGCAGGAGCTTTAGGGTCTTTACGTTCGGTACAAAATATGCCATAAATCCAGCCGTCTTCGTGTGCAATTAAACGCATATCGTACACATTGGTGTCTGGTTCTTCAGTTTGAGGAATAACACAAGGTTTGTCCCAAAATTTGAAATTATCCACTCCATTTGGACTTTCGGCAATAGCAAAAAAAGATTTTCTGTCTACACCTTCTACACGTACCACGGTGATGTATTTGTTATTCCATTTTAGGGCGCCAGCGTTGAATGTAGCATTAATACCAATGCGTTCCAATAGCATAGGATTGGAGTTTGGATCAAAGTCATAGCGCCACTCAAGTGGAGTATGAGCAGCAGTTATGATAGGATTTTTGTAACGGGTGTAAATCCCGTTTCCAGCAGTGTTTTCTGGTTCATTTTTTTTCTCAATTAGTTTTTGAAATTCCTTTTTCAAATTTTCTAATCGATCGGCTACTATGGTGTTTTCAGATGTAATCATGCTATAAAATGCTAATTCAAAGTTTATTTTTATTTTTCTCGTTTATTGTTGAGTTCGTCCTCTATAATTTGTAATTTTTCTTCGTTTAATGGGTAAAAAAAGATGAAAATGACGGATATAACTGCTGCTATTGCTGGGAGCACACTTAGCATAAGTTGAATCCCGTTTTGAGTATCTGTAGTTTGTGCCACATTCGCTTGAAAACCATAATATCCTAATAACCATCCGGTTCCAGCTCCTCCAATGGTCCAGCCAAATTTTTGAGACATCGATGAGGCCGAAAATACTAGGCCAGTTGCTCTTCTACCTTGTTTCCATTCAGAATAATCGGCACTATCAGCATACATCGACCAGATTAATGGGAAAATACAACCTGCACAAATACTAATGAGCACTTGGAAACTTAAGATCCAATAGATTTCATCGTTTTTGAACAGATAAAAAATCAGACTAAAGATGGCTGCTAAAAACATAGCACCCAAGAATGTATTTTTCTTTCCTAATTTATTGGCAATGGGCGTAGCAATTACAACTCCAATAATATTAGCGGCTTGCCCTAAAACCAAATATATAGAAGTAGGTGTCATATGGAAATCGGTCCCGAAAAGGGTAAAATCAAAATTAATAGAGCTACTTACATAATATTTGAAATAGTATACCGCAGCTCCATCTCTAATTGAATTGAAAATTAAAGCCCCAACACCTGCACCAAGGAGAATCCACCATGGACGATTTTTTAGCAAGTCGTTTAAATCTTCTTTCAGGTTCGATTTTTCGTCAGAGATAGGTTGTACTCTTTCTTTGGTCCATAAAAAGCAGGCCCAAAAGAAAATCGTGGTAATAACTCCAAAAACCGCAATTGTTATCAACCAACCCGATTTTGAATTGAGGTTCCCACCAAAATAATTTACCAGAGGTTCGATAAGCCATAGTGCTAGCAAGCTTCCGCCAAAGGCAAACACCATGCGGTAAGAAGAAAGGGTGGTTCTTTCTTTTCGGTCAGAGGATAAAACGCCAAGCAAGGAGGCATAAGGAACATTGATAACGGAATACACCATCATCATTAAAGAATAGGTGATATAGGCGTAAATGATTTTGCCTTTTTCGTCAAAATCTGGCGTGTAAAAAGTTAGCACTCCAATTATTGCAAAGGGTATGGCAGTCCATAATAAATAAGGTCTGAATTTCCCCCATTTTGATGTTGTTCTATCAGCAAGAATTCCTACAATGGGGTCAAAGCAAGAATCCCAAATTCTAGTGATTAAAAACATGGTTCCAACTACTGCTGGTGCTAGGCCAAACACATCCGTGTAGAAAAACAGTAGGTACATGCTGAATATTTTCCAAAACATAGAAGACGCAGCATCGCCAAGTCCGTAGCCTATTTTTTCTTTTAAACTTATTTTTTCGTGCATTTTTTTTGGATATAAGGTTTTGGTAATTATTTATTGTAAAGGTTTTCCTTTGCAGCATCTTTCTCAAAAAAGATACGTTCTAAATTATAGAAATCTACAAAATCTTTAGCGCTAGTTTGCCCCTTGAATGGTGCATAATAGTGCATTTTTTTCTCTTGTTCCTGCCAGCCATGATTGCGCCAAACCAATACATAGGAAATTTCGAAATCGCCCATAGCTTTCATTAGCGTATCGGTCCACCATTGGCTGTAAGGGATGGCTTCGTAGCCCGTTTCGGCAAATGCCATGATTTTGTTTTGCTCTTTGGCAATTTCGCTCATGATTTGAAATTGTTTGAGACAATTTTCAACAAACGAATGGTCTTTGGTTGGGTCATTGTAAACGTATTTATCAAAACTGAGTATATCTACATAATTTGAACCTGGATAAAAGGCAAGAAATTCTTCCTTAGAGTTAAAATCGGCAGTATTGTATACATAGATCAAGTTATGAATTCCTTTTTTTTGGAGATATTCAAATGAAAATTGCCATAATTTTTTGAATTCTTCGGGCGTACAATTTCCTTTTCCCCACCAAAACCAGTTGCCTGTAAGTTCGTGAAAAGGGCGGTATAAAATGGGAATAGCTTTTCCTTTGTCATCTTTCAATGATTTTAGAAACTTAGCTTCTTTATCCAGCCATGATTTGAATTTTTTATGGTTTTCACCGCCAGGTAATATTGAAGCTATGCTTTTGGTGGAGTTATCCCAAGCATTTTTTCCGCTGATAGGATTGTCTAAATGCCAACTAATCGTATTTACGCCGCCTCTTTTTTTAACGTCAGCCATGTAACGTCTCATGAGCTCAAAAGATACACCATCAAGATTTTTCGGACTGCTTTTTTCAATCCCACCAAGATCCCATCCATATACTGCAGGATAATCTCCTGTGACATCTTTTACATCGCTACGACCTGGTTCGTATTTCCAGTTTACGCCATAAGCCAAATCATCTTGATGGCCAAAAAGAATGGCTTTTTTACTTGTTGTAATGAGATTTTTGTAAAGTGCAATGGTTTCTGGTGTTGATTTTTTGTCAGAAATTGATAAAATAGTATTATTCATTTGGCCAAAACCAATTGTACTCATGCTCAGTAAGAGTAGGCCAGTGGGTATTATTTTATGAAGGTTCATTTACAATGATTTTGTTTTCAGTGGTTTATCTACTTGTTGTTTTTGTAAGAAACCGTTTTTATAAAAATAGCTCAAATCAGATGATAATTTGATAATCGTATAAAATTTAGTTTGATAAAAAGTGATTTTGATTAATTTATAGGTATACAATTGAAAATTGTATAATTCTATTTTTCAAAGATAATTCGAACTCTTTTGTCTTAGTAGTATTATTTTATCAAATTTATATCATATAATTGCATGCAAAAAAGGAAAATATCATGAGTGCTTTAACAAATTTTTATAGAGAGATCCCTCCGTTGTCTGGTGGAGACAGTTTTTTGGTGTTTGATAGAATCAAAGATAATTTTGATTTCCCGGTGCATTATCATCCAGAATTTGAAATCAATTTCATTAAGAATGGTAAAGGCGTGAAGCGAGTAGTGGGAGATAATATTGAGGAAATAGATGAGGTTGAGCTAGTTTTGGTGGGGCCTAATTTGTATCATGGTTGGGAGTTACATAGATGTACTAATAAAGAAATACGTGAAATCACGATTCAATTTCATAATGATTTGTTTCATGAGTCGTTGTTGTCAAGGCGGATTATGCATCCTATAAAAGACATGTTTAATCGTTCTATACATGGTATTTTATTTTCAAAAAGTACTGCTGTTGCGCTCACAGATCGCTTGATTAAGCTCTCGAAGCTAGATGGGATGGATTATTTCTTGGAAATTACTTCGATTTTATATGATTTGGCTACCTCTAGAAATCAACGTCTATTGTCCACATTTACAGTTGATAATGATACTTTTGAAGAGTATGATAAAATGAAGTTGATCTATGAATATGTTCAGAAGAATTTTTCGGAGAAGATCAAATTAGAAGATGTGGCAAATGTGGCAAGTATGACTACCATCTCGTTTAATCGTTTTATTAAGAAGCGTACTGGTAAAACCTTTGTGAATTATATTAATGATATTCGTATTGGTTATGCAGCTAGGTGGTTGATAGAGAAGGATTTGAGTATTTCAGAAATTGCTTTTAAATCGGGTTTTAATAACATAGCGAATTTTAACAGAAGTTTTAAAACCATAAAAAAAAGAACACCTAGTCAGTACAGAGATGATTTTTCGGGTCTTAAAAGAATATTGTAAATTGTTGATTTTTATTGCGAAAACGTTTGAATTTATGGAGTTTGAGTGATTTAAAATTATATAAATCGCATTTTTTATTTATTTTTTTACATATATTTTATTTTTACCTCGATATATTTATGGTATTCTTTATTTATTTTCGAATAAGTAAAAATATTATCATGAATTGATATAATACTATTAATTTGATGTTTAGTTCTGTTATAAATTTGTTAATTATAAAACAGATTAATTAATATGGATTTAAAATTAGAATTCCTTACTACTGATTTTAAATGCTTAACTAACTAAACACTTATTATGAAAAAACTATTGTCTAATTTTTTGCATTGGAAAGGCGACCTCAAAGTGGTTCCAATGTTTTTAATTGTATTGCTCTCCAGTAATTTTATTACTGCGCAAAATAAAGTACGAGGAACTGTAAAAGATGTTACCGGAATGTCTATTCCTGGTGCCAACATAACGGTTGTAGGAGCCACGAAAGGAGTTTCGACTGGTTTTGACGGTCAATATGTAATCGATGTGCCTGATAATGCTACTTTATCTTTTTCTTTTATCGGATTTGTTACTAAAAAAGTAGCAGTCAATGGTGCAAAAGAGCTGAATGTAGTCTTGAATTCTGCTGCTGAAGATTTAAAAGAAGTAGTAGTCAATGTTGGATATGGAACTCAAAAGAAGAAAGATATTAACAGTTCTATTTCTTCAGTAAAAGCCAAGGATTTAGAAAACATCAAAATGGTTAGTGTAGACCAAATGCTGCAAGGAAAGGCTGCTGGGGTTACTGTTACTAATAATTCAGGAGCGCCCGGGAGTGCTGCCTCAGTAAGGGTTCGTGGTACTACTTCTATTTCGGGGACTAATGAGCCTTTGTATGTAATTGATGGTGTGCCAGTTTCTGGTGATGCGACAGGAAGATCAACTAGTGGACAACCCTTAGCAGGTAGAGACGGATTTTCTGCCTCAGGGGGTAGTGGTAATAATGCGGTGAGTCCATTATCGATGATCAATCCAAGTGATATCGAAACAATGGATATCTTAAAAGATGCTTCTGCAACTGCTATTTATGGATCAAGAGGTGCTAATGGGGTAATTATTATTACCACAAAATCAGGAAAAAAAGGAACGGGAAGAATTTCTTATGAAAACTTTACTTCTTTTAGTACTGTGGCAAACAAATTAGATGTATTGAATTTAAGACAATATGCCACTTTAAAGACTGATTTAGCCAGGCTTTGGGGTTTTCAAACACGTCAAGAGTTTTCTCATCCAGAATTGCTAGGTTCAGGAACTGATTGGCAAGATCAAGTATACAGAACGGCTATTACTAAAAGTCATCAATTGTCTTTTTCAGGAGCCAAAGACGGAACAAACTATTACTTATCAGGAAGTTATTTAGATAACGAAGGAACAATTATCAACTCAGGTTTAAAAAGATATACTATTCGTTTGAACTTAGATTCAAAAGTTAAAAACTGGCTAAGAGTTGGTGGAAATATTACAGGTGGTATTACAAATGAAGATATTACAGTTAATCAAAGTTTTACTGGTTTGATTGCTAATACTTTACTACAGTCTCCAGATATTCCTGTTAGAAACACAGATGGAACTTTTGCTGGTCCTCCATCTTCAGAGCAAAGTGTAACGTATTATAATCCAGTAGCTGAGGCATTGACTAGAGAGAATAAATTAGTTAGAAAAAACTTTTTAGGAAATGTTTATGCTGAAGCAGATATTTTTAAGGGATTAAAATACCGTGTGGAAATGGCAGCCAATACCGAGTTTTCTGAAAATGATGACTTTAGACCTTCATATGCTTGGGGGAGTCAAGTAAATTTATTAGCTGATTTGGATGTAAGAAGACAAAATTGGTATTCTACCAACGTAAAAAACTTATTGACATATGATAAGAGTTTTGGAAATCACAAAATTACTGTTCTATTGGGACAAGAATCTAATGATTCACATTGGGAAGGTTTAATTGCCTCAGCTCAAGGATTCAAAACTAACTCGATTCATACAATTAACTTAGCCGATGTAGATAATAACACTATAACACAATATAAGGGAAGTGCGTCACTTGCTTCTCTTTTCTCTCGTGTGATCTATGATTTCAATAGTAAGTATAGTGTAACAGGATCTATTCGTCAAGATGTTTCTTCTAAGTTTGATCCTACTACAGACAATCAAAAAGGAGTTTTCAAATCTATTTCTGGTTCTTGGAAATTGTCGAATGAGTCTTTCATGGAGTCCACTCGTGACTATATAGATAACATCAAATTTAGATTTGGTTATGGTGAAACTGGAAATCAGCAAATTCCTAACAACGCTTATTCTGCTATGTTAGGTGTTCAAAACTCTGGATTAGGAAGTGGCTTTTTACCTGCTAATTATCCTAACCCAGACTTAAAATGGGAGTCTTTGAATCAAACTAACTTAGGTATAGATTTTACTTTATTTAGTTCTAAATTATCGGCAAGTTTCGATATGTATAATAAAGTATCTAAAGACTTTTTATTCCAAGTGCCATTACCATTATACTTAACTGGTGGTGGAGGTTTTAATGGAGGTATTTCTGCTCCATACTCTAATTTAGGAACGATGAGTAATAAAGGGTTTGATATTACTTTAGCTTTTGATACCAAATCTTCAGGCAATTTTAACTGGGATACTTCTCTGGTGGTTTCTCATTACAAAAACAACTTAGACGAAATCGCTAACGGTATTGTGTTAACTCAGGAAGTAAATACCAATGGATTTCAACCTGTTGTAGTGACCAATACTTTAGTGGGTAATCCTATTGGAATGTTTTACGGTTATGTTGCCGAAGGAATATTTAAAGATCAAACCGTTTTGAACAATGCGCCATTACAGTTTGGACAAACTGTAGGGACAGCAGCAGGGCAAACTGCTTTAGGAGATGTAAAATACAAAGACATCAATGGTGATGGGGTAATCGATCCTAAGGATAAAACATTCATTGGTAATCCTCACCCAGATTTCACCTTTGGTTTTACCAACAACTTTAAATACAAAAATTTTGACCTATCTGTTTTTGTTCAAGGGTCATATGGTAACGATGTAATGAATTTAACTAAAAGAGCTGGTACTACAAATGCTTCTTTATACGACAATCAATTAGTAGATGCTTTAGATTATTATTCTCCTACCAACTTAGCTAGTAATAATCCAAGACCTATAGGTGATACCGCTAACAGTAACTTGGTGATTTCGTCTCGTTATGTTGAAGATGGTTCTTATGTCCGAATTCAAAATGTAACTTTTGGGTATTCTTTGCCTCGCGATATAATTGAAAGAATCCATATGTCAAGATTGAGATTGTATGCTACCGCTCAAAACTTATTTACTTTCACAAAATATACAGGTTACGATCCTGAGATTGGTTCTTTCAATCAAAATGTGCTTTTGTCTGGAATTGATAACGGAAGGTATCCAATATCTAGAACATTCACTTTTGGATTAAATGTAGAATTTTAATAAAAATAGAAACAAAATGAAAAAGAAATCTTTTTTAAATAAATATAGCTTGCTGTTTTTAGCAACAGTATTGCTGGTATTAGGTTCATGTCAAGATGACTTTACAGACAGACCTTCTGAAGACGGAATTAGTTTAGACTCTTATTACAGCACAAATGATCAAGTATCTTCGGCTACTAATGGGATGTACAGCAGAACCTGGTTTCAAATGTATAATAAATTTTGGTGGTCACTTGAAGTAGGTTCTGGTAATATGTTTACTTATTCTGCAGATGTAGCAGGTTTAAGAACATTTTCATTGAACGGTAGTGATCCAGAATTAGTAAACGGTTGGTCTGCTTTATGGGCCAATGTGCAACAATCTAATATGATTATCAATTTTTTACCTGCAAGAGTTGGACCAGCGGTAAGTAAAAGTGTTTTAGATAACACTGTAGGAGAGGCTTATTTTTTGAGAGCTACCGCTTATTTTGATTTAGTGAGATTATGGGGGCCTGTGCCAATTATTGAAAATCCTTTGACTTATGCTAGTGACCCTTATATTAATACTAACAGAGTAGAGGACATCTATCAATTAATTATAATGGATTATTTAAAAGCGATCGATTTATTAGTTGAAAAAAATAGAGGATCAAATTATGCTAGTAACGGACGTGTCTCTAAAGGTTCTGCAAGAGCAATGTTGGCTAAAGTATATTTGTACCAAAAAGACTATGCTAATGCTAAAAGAATGGCAGAATTGGTTATCAATAGTGGAGAATTCAAATTATTAGGAGGAGAGTTATTACCTACTAAAAGTTTTGGTGATTTATTTACTTATCCAAACAATAATAATGAAGAGTCAATTTTTGCAATCCAATGGAAAGGTGACGGAACCTACGGTTCAGCAAACAACTGTAATACACAATTTGGTTTCATTGATGGAACTTTATCGACATCGAATGCATCTTATGCAGGTGTTTTTGCACCAGCTCAGGAGATTTTCACTTTGTATGAGGCTAATGATAGAAGAAAACATGAAACCATCATGGTTGGAGGAGATAGTTATCCAAACATTAAAACATCACTGGGTACGGGTTTTACGGTACCAACGGATAGAGATTTGGCTCAAGGTTCAGGTGGAGCCATCAAAAAATATTGTATTGGATTAGTAAATGGGGCAGTTACAGGTCCAGCAGATGGCTGGGCAATGATGGACAACAATACATATAAAATGCGTTATGCAGAATTGTTGCTCATTCATGCTGAAGCTATTTTGGCCGGAGGCGCAAGTACTTCTGATGCTGCCGCTCTAAAATCAATCAATGCCGTCAGAAAAAGAGCTGGGCTTACAGACTTAACTTCGATTACTTTTGACAATATCTTTCTTGAAAGAAGAAAAGAGTTGTGTTTTGAAGGAGATTATTGGTTTGATTTAGGACGTATCGATAAAACAAAAGCTATTGCGATTATGTCGGCTCAAAACAGAGGTGATAGAAGAGCCTCTGCTACATTTACTCCAAATTATGATCCAAATAATCATGCTGCCAACGATTTTTACATGGACTACCCAGATAATGAGGTGGCTAAAAACCCAAAATTATTGGAAGCACCTGTTCCATATACATTTAAATAACGTTTAAAATTTAAAATTAGGAATCGTCATTACGACTATCTTTTTTCAATATCATAATAATGACGATTCCATATTTAACTGTTAACTAAATAAATTATATAAATATGAAAAATATAAGAATAAAATACATACTACCTTTCTTTACCATGGTAGTTATGGTACTGGGTTTGTTTTCTTCGTGTGATAACGAAACCGATTCAGGTACAACTTTGGCCATTACAAATGTGGCTAAAGCAGAGGAAGGAGATTTGACTCCAGTGACTCAAGGTGATCCAAGCAATTACTATATTATTCGTGGAACTGGACTATCAACCGTTCAAAAAATCTATTTCAATGATTTCGATACTTATTTTAATCCAGTTTTAGTGACTGATACTGAAATATTTGTTTTAATTGATGAAAAAACACCTTATGCGAATGCAAGTAATAAATTAAAAGTAGTAACCAAAAATGGTACAATAATTTATGATTTTATTGTAAAACCACCTGTGCCAACTGTGTTAGGTTTTCAGCCGATTAATGCAGTGGAAGGTGATGAAGTGATAATTAAGGGAAGATATTTTCTTGACCCTATAGTTACAATTGGTACAGTAAGTGTTCCTGTAATCTCTTCAACACTTGAAGAAATTAAAATCAAGTTACCTGCGGGTGTGGATAAAAAATACATTACAGTAACCAATATTTCTGGTGCAACAGATTCTAAACAAGCCATTGGTACTGCTATATATGACGATGTGTATCGTGGCATGGAGTGGGGTGGACCATGGTCTAATTACCCAGTTGATTTGGCTTACACGACAGATGTTTATCAAGGAAAAAATTCCATTCAGTATCAATTTGGTGGATGGAGTGGATTAGGTATGGGGTTCACCTCTGTGAGTTTGGCTCCATACAAAGCCATTCGTATAGCAGTAAAAGGTGCTAAAGAAGGAACACTTAAAGTGGTAGTTAGTGGCAACTGGGGAGCAGCATACTCTGTTCCTGTCACAACTCAATGGGCTAGTGTTGAAATTGAACTTTCCAAAATTGGTAATCCTACAGTTTTCAATGAACTGGTTATGCAAGAATCAGGTAATACTGGAGGAAATACAATACTTGTTGATGATATTGGTTTCGTTTTAAAATAAATTGGTTTTTATTTGAGTTAGTTTTGAGATATTCCCTAACATTGAGCAGTTAGGGAATTCTTTGTTGTTAGATTCCGTGTTGGCTATTCTTGTTTGTAGGATACTAACACGGAATTTTGTTTTACAAGTATTTTTTAAGCCGTCATTACAAGCAGAAAGCATTGTGATACAATAGATGATAATGAGTAAGATGCAACAAATAATAGCATTAATTGAAAAAAAAGTATCATTTTTTATGATTACTATTTAGTAAACTTGTAAGTCACATCCCTTTGAGATTATAAAATCTTTACTAATGAAAAAGCCCTATTACATACTATTTTTACTATTCTTTTTTTTTATTTATCCAGCTTTAGTTTTTCCTCAATTTACGTCTAATATTAGAGAACATATCACTATTGATCAAGACTGGAGATTTGCTTTTGGTCACCCTTTTGATACTAGTAAAGATTTTAATACAGGAACAGGTTATTTTTCCTATTTGGCCAAAACTACTTATGGGGATGGAGCAGCCGCTTCAGATTTTGATGATCGTTCTTGGCGAAAATTAGATCTTCCCCATGATTGGGCTGTTGAGCAAGGATTTAGCGAAAAAGCCAGTTACAGTCATGGATTTAAAAGAATAGGGCGCGCTTTTCCAGAAACGAGTATCGGGTGGTATCGAAAAAAAATAACCATTCCACAAAGCGATTTAGGTCGCCGAATTCACATTGCTTTTGATGGTGTTTTTCGCAATGCTATCGTTTGGTTCAACGGGCATTATTTAGGAACTCATCCCTCAGGTTATTTGGGATTTGAATATGATGTAACCGATTATGTCAATTATGGAGGAGAAAACACGATCGCTGTTCGAGCAGATGCAATGATGGAAGAAGGTTGGTTTTATGAAGGAGCAGGCATTTACCGCCATGTTTGGCTAAATAAGACGAATTCGTTGCATGTACCAGCAGATGGAACTTTTGTGAGTACCACAAAACTGAGCAATGCCAGTGCTCAACTAGCCTCAAAAGTTGCAGTTGTCAATGAAGGAAGTAAATCGTATCAGTTCAAAATTGTACAAACCGTTTTAGATGCAGTAGGAAAATCAATTGCAACAACCACTATTGATAACCTTCAGCTAAAACCTATGGAAACCAAAGAGTACGAAACCAATCTAACTATCGATAATCCTAAACTTTGGTCGGTAGATCAGCCGTATTTGCACAAAATGGTAACTACTATTTATGCTGGAAATGTGTTAACAGATACCCAAACCACAATTTTCGGAATTAGAACGGTGTATTTTGATGCTAGCAAAGGATTTTTCTTAAACGGGAAGCACCTTAAAATCAAAGGAACCAATAATCACCAAGACCACGCAGGAGTTGGAGTGGCTATGCCAGATGCATTGCAGGATTTTCGTATTGCTACTTTAAAATCTTTTGGGTCTAATGCTTATCGATGTTCGCATAATCCACCTACACCAGAATTGCTTGAAGCTTGTGATCGCCTCGGAATGCTAGTAATTGATGAAACAAGATTGATGGGTATTGCAAGCACTCAACTCAGCGAGTTGAAGCGAATGATGCTTCGTGATCGCAATCATCCAAGTATTATTAGCTGGTCTATTGCCAATGAAGAGTGGGGAATAGAAGGCGATATCAAAGGCGCCAGAATGGCTCGAACCATTCAAGATTACGCCAAAACGATTGACACTACTCGAGGTATAACAGCAGGAATTAGCGGTAATTGGGACAATGGTATTGCAACTGCGGTAGATGTTATTGGTTACAATTATATCAAACATGGAGGCAAAGAAACAACTGATAAACACCATCGTGAGTTTCCTCATCTGGCCAGTTGGGGTACCGAAGAAGGTTCTACTTTTGCCACCCGAGGCATTTATTTTGAAGACAATGAAAAACAATTTAAACCAGCCTATGATTTTCCACAATCTCCTATAGCACATAGTATAGAACAGGGTTGGAAACATTATGATGCAAGAGATTATTTAGCAGGAATGTTTATTTGGACAGGTTTTGATTATCGTGGTGAGCCTACACCTTATCAGTGGCCAGCAACAGGTTCTTATTTTGGAATGTTGGATCAATGTGGTTTTTATAAAGATGATGCTTGGTACCTCAAATCCTGGTGGGGAACAGAACCGGTTTTGCATCTTTTACCTCATTGGAATTGGAAAGGAAAAGAAGGACAACTTATCGATGTTTGGGCATACAGTAATTGTGATGTTGTAGAGCTTTTCCTCAACAAGAAAAGTCTTGGCAAAAAAACAATGGAAAAAAATGGTCATTTAGAATGGAAAGTAAAATATCAAGCAGGAACCTTAGAAGCTATTGGCTATAAAAACGGCAAAAAAACCTTGACCCAAACCGTAAAAACGACTTCCGACGCGGTTGCTCTAGGTTTACAATCCAATGTAAAAACAATCCAAGCCAATGGTACTGATATTGCTTTGATAACGGTAGATACCAAAGACAAATCGGGCTTGTTTGTGCCAACTTCAGAGGACGAAGTCGCTTTTAGCATTTCTGGACCAGCAAAAATTATTGGCGTTGGAAACGGAAAGCCAACAGCAACAGAACCCGATCAATTTTTAGAAAAAATAACGGTTGTTCCTATTTCAAATCTCAAAGAAAAAATAGTTAACTCCATTTCTGAAGCTTCAGAAACTGTTGATAACTTGGATATTTCCAATTGGGACAATGCATTCAAAGACAGTCGAGATACTATTTTCGAAAAGAAAGTAAAAGCCCTGGTTTATAGAACGGATTTTGAGTTACCCGAAAATTTTAAAGAGAGTAAAATCACCTTTTTTTATAATAGTATCGGTAAATCCCAATCCATTTATATTAACGGAAAACAAATTGCAAATGCTATTCCCGAAAATAAAAAAGGCGACAGTTTTATTTTAGATAAAGCTACTCTTCGTTCAGGAAAAAACAGCATTGTCATCGTTGCCGAGCCTTTAACATACAAGTACAATTGGAATCCAGTAAATACCAATCCAGGTACCATTCAACTTATCTCACCTGCAGCGACTTGGAAGAGAACGCTTTTCAGCGGCCTAGCGCAAGTCATCCTGCAATCAACAGGCGATGCTGGGCAAATTACCCTAACAGCCACCAGCAAAGGACTCAAAAAAGCAATAATTCAAATCAATGCCATTAAAAACTAAAATACTAAACACACAACATCTTGATTTAATTGGGCGTGTCCCGCCAGAAAAAGGCGGGTCGGGCTGTACGCTCCCGCTTCCCGATAAAAAATCGGGAGAGCTCCGCTGCCATCCCTCACGCAAACCCTGCTACTCAAAACCTTTGCATTATAGCCAAATGAATACATTATCTTAACAAATATAAAAATAGAATAACATGAAAAAAATACTCATCACTTTATGTATAAGTGCCATTACTTTCCTTGGTTTTGCACAAGGCAACACCCGCACACAGGAACTCGGGAAATACGAAGGTCTTGCTATGACGCCACCAATGGGTTGGAATTCTTGGAATACCTTCGGAACCAATATAGACGAAAAGTTAGTCAAAGAAACCGCTGATATTATGGTGTCTTCTGGTATGGCAGCTGCAGGCTACAACTATATTGTACTCGATGATGGCTGGATGGCCAAAGAACGAGACGAAAACGGCAATCTAGTGCCAGATCCTATTAAATTTCCAAACGGAATGAAAGTGCTTATCGATTATGTACATTCCAAAGGACTAAAATTCGGCTTGTACAATTGCGCAGGAACACATACTTGTGCTGGTTACCCTGGAACACGTGGTTACGAATACCAAGACGCTCGTTTTTATGCTAATTTAGGTGTTGATTTCCTAAAATACGATTGGTGTAATACCGCTGGAATTACTGCCAAAGAGGCTTATACTACTATGAGTAATGCCCTCAAAAAAGCAGGTCGCCCTATCGTATTTAGCCTATGCGAATGGGGAGACAATCAACCATGGGAATGGGGAAAACCAGTAGGAAACCTTTGGAGAATTTCGGGAGATATTTATCCTTGTTTTGATTGCGAATTCAAACATCCAGAAAATTGGTCTTCATGGGGATTCATGAAAATTGCCGAAATGCGAAAAGATATTCGTAAATTTTCAGGCCCAGATCATTGGAATGATTTTGATATGATGGAGGTAGGTAATGAAATGACTACTATCGAAGATCGTTCGCATTTCGCTATGTGGTGCATGTTGGCTTCTCCTCTTATTGCTGGGAATGATTTTAGAAAAATGAAACCCGAAACATTGGCTATTTTGACTAATAAAAACTTAATTGCTGTAAATCAAGACAAATTAGGTATTCAAGGATTCAAATTGACGGTAGAGGATGGTGTAGAAGTTTGGGTAAAACCATTGTCAGATGGAGCTTGGGCAGTCACTTTTTTAAACAGAACCGAGTTACCAAAAACAATCAACTTCGATTGGAAAAAACACCCAATCAAAGATGCTGATTTTGGTTTTGAAGCTGATTTTGCCAAAAACACTTATCAACTTCAAGATCTTTGGAAAAATAAAAGTGCAGGGTCGACTAAGAAAAACTTTGCCGCATCCATAATTGCACATGATGTAATCACTTTGAAATTAATCCCTTAATTTAGCAATATGAAATCTAAACACCACTTTTTTATAGTAGCTCTTTTGCTTGTTGGATATTATTCCAACGCTCAGTTTGTGAAGAAACATGGGCAACTAAGTGTAAAAGGAACACAACTTGTAGATAAAAATCAAAATCCTATCGTTCTTAGGGGGGTAAGTTTTGGCTGGCACAATTGGTGGGGTAAATTCTACAACAAAGGTGTAGTAAAAACCTTGAATAAGGATTGGAACGCTACTGTTTTGAGAGCCGCAATGGGTGTTGATGTTGATGAAAATTGCTACATTAAAAAACCAATTGAATCAAAAGCAACAATTGAGGCAGTGATTAAAGCAGCAATAAAGCAGGATATTTATGTGATAATTGATTTCCACAGTCATAATATTCACCTCGAACAAGCAAAAATATTTTTTGATGAAATGTCAAAAGAATATGGAAAATACCCAAATATAATTTACGAAGTTTTTAACGAACCTGATAACGAAACTTGGACAGAAGTAAAAGCTTATTCGCAAGAAGTGATTAAAGTGATTAGAAAAAATGATCCTAAGAACATTATTCTTGTTGGCACTCCGCATTGGGATCAAGATATTCATCTAGCCGCTGCAGATCCAATAGTTGGTTTTGAAAACATAATGTATACTATGCATTTTTATGCGGCTACACATGGCAAATGGCTTCGAGACAGAACTGACGATGCGATCAAAAGTGGCTTGCCTATTTTTGTCTCCGAATCGGCGGGTATGGAAGCCACTGGTGATGGTCCTTTAAATAGTATTGCATGGCAAGAATATATCGATTGGATGGAAGTAAGAAAATTAAGTTGGATTACTTGGTCAATTTCAAGCAAAGACGAAACCTGTTCAATGCTTAATAAATCGGCAAATTCCGAAGGTGATTGGAAAGATAGCGATTTGAAGGAATCCGGTGAAAAAACCAGAGCTTATCTAAAAAAGTATACTACAGATAATAATAAATAGATTACCCGTTGGGTGTAATTATTTGCAGTAAAATACACTGACTAGATATTGGTCAAGATACTGAAATTCAGTATCTTGATGTCGCCAAACAAACCAATATCTATGTCAAATATAGTGAAAAATTATTTTAGAGTTTTAGAAGTTATAAGTTCTTTGAATTGTGAATTGGAATATAAATCAGATGTTGGAAGAAAACAAAAAATGTCTGATTTAGAAGTATTTGCATTAAGCCTAACAGCTGAATTTATGTCTATTGATAGTGAAAACTCTTTGTTTAAAGAGATAAATAGAGAACAAATTTCCAATTTAATTGAACGAAGTCAGTTTAATAAAAGAAGACGAAAATTGTTTTTCTTTTTAGAAGAAATAAGAACAAAATTAGCGTCTCGGTTTTTAGAATTTGAAGATTATTTTATTGTGGATAGTATGCCGTTGGAGATTTGTAAATTTGCTCGTCATAGGAGAATTAAAATTTGTAAAAACGAGTTTGAAACTGCTCCTTCAAAAGGGTTTTGTGCTTCTCAAAACAACTGGTTTTACGGATATAAATTGCACGGGGTTTGTTCTATAAATGGAATTTTCCATTCATTGGATATTACAAAAGCAGAAGTTCACGATGTTCATTTTTTAAAGAACATAAAACATCAAATGTCTGATTGTGTTTTGCTTGGCGATAGAGGTTACTTGTCTCAAAGCATTCAATTGGACTTGTTTCAAACGGTAAATATTAAATTAGAAACCCCAAAAAGGAATAATCAAAAAGACTATAAACCACAACCTTATATCTTTAGAAAATCAAGAAAAAGAATTGAAACATTATTTTCTCAACTATGCGACCAGTTCAGAATTAGAAACAATTACGCTAAAACTTTTGAAGGTTTTAAAACAAGAATTTTAGCAAAAATAACAGCATTAACATTGGTTCAGTATATCAATAAATTCATTTTTGATAGACCGATAAACAATATTAAAAATCAAACAATTTAATTACACCCAACGGGTTAAATAGATTCATAAAATATACTTCGAAACACTATTGATCGACTAAAACAATTACGTCAGAAAAAGTAAATTATAGGGCTTAAAAATTCATTTTGATTGGTTAGGTAGCTAAATAAATTATTACAAGTCAGTCTCAAAAGTTGTTTTAAAAACAGCCCTGTTCTTTTTGAAAAAACTTCTAAACACCAATAAGTTCAATTTTTTTTGGATTTTTCTGTAGATACTAAGTAACTAGGAAATAATAATTCAAATACTGTTTTAAAAACAACGAGAGGAAAACTTGTTATACATAGCAAGTGTAAGAGTTTGTTGTAGTGTTAAATGCTTTTTTTGTCGAATTACTTATAAGGTTTGGTGATTTTATTTCTGAAATAATTTGTGATAGCCAAAAAAGTATTCTATATTTGCACCCGCGTTACGGGGTGTAGCGTAGCCCGGTTATCGCGCCTGCTTTGGGAGCAGGAGGTCGCAGGTTCGAATCCTGCCACCCCGACAAAATCCTTTCTGAGTTTCAGAAAGGATTTTTTGTATATATGGGATTTACAGTTTACATATTATATTCAAAATCCGCTGACAAATAGTTAGAATTTCCGTTAAGCGGAATAGATTCTGCCACCCTGACAAATTCTTTCTGTGTTCAAGAATGTGTTTTTTTATTACTCCATAATCAAAACAAATACTTCAAAGTGAGTTATTATTTTTTAAAATCCTATTTTTGCGTGTATTTTAAAAAACTCAAAACACAATGTCAAATACTATCGAAAAAATTAAATGCCTAATTATAGGTTCAGGTCCTGCGGGTTATACCGCTGCTATTTATGCAGCTAGAGCCAATATGAATCCAGTATTGTACCAAGGAATGCAACCAGGGGGACAATTGACTACGACTAATGAAGTAGAAAATTTTCCAGGTTATGTAGACGGTGTAACTGGGCCAGAAATGATGATTCAGTTGCAACAACAAGCACAACGTTTTGGCGCTGATGTGCGTGATGGTTGGGCTACCAAAGTTGATTTCACTAGAGATATCCACAAAGTTTGGATCAATGATACCATCGAACTACACTGCGAAACCGTAATTATTTCTACTGGAGCTTCTGCAAAATATTTAGGTTTGCCATCAGAACAACATTATTTAAAAATGGGTGGCGGAGTTTCTGCTTGTGCTGTTTGTGATGGATTTTTCTATAGAAATCAAGAAGTGGTAATCGTTGGAGCAGGAGATTCAGCTTGCGAAGAAGCACACTACTTATCTAAGTTGTGTAAAAAAGTTACGATGTTGGTTAGAAGCGAAAAATTCAGAGCTTCCAAAATTATGGAAGAAAGAGTACGTAAAACCGAAAACATCGAAATCCTTTTAAACCACGATACAGTTGAAGTTTTAGGAGATGAACAAGTGGTTTCAGCTATCAAAGTAAAAAACAAAACCACCGATGAAGTGTATGACATTCCAGCTACCGGATTTTTCGTAGCCATTGGTCACAAACCCAACACCGATATTTTCAAAGATTACTTGACCTTAGACGAAACGGGTTATATCGTAAACGTTCCAGGAAGTTCAAAAACGAATGTAGCAGGAGTTTTCGTAGCAGGAGACGCTGCCGATCACGTGTACCGCCAAGCCATTACTGCCGCTGGTACAGGTTGTATGGCTGCATTGGATGCCGAACGTTATTTGGCTGCCAAAGAGTAATTTTTTTAGGAGCAGTATTCAAAGCGCTTTTTTGTGAGCAAAGTCCCGCTCTCCGTTATAATCTTTGTTGCCGAACCCCGGCAACAAAGGATTTCCACTACGATCGGGGCTAAAGAGCTGCAATAGTCCTTTTGGGTTACATTTTAATTTTAGTCATAAAAAAAGTCCTTCACGAAGAAGGACTTTTTTTGTGTCTACTAAAAACTATTCTTGGCTTATCGAACCGCCAGAACTTTCACTTTTTTTCAGGCTTTTCGGCTTGTTTTTATAAGAGATGTTTGCTCCGCTAGACGCTTCAGCATCGAGACTTACCAACGGATGTAGTGATTGAATACTTCCCGATGAAGCCTCAGACTTGATATCGTTTACCAATAATTCGTCTGCATTAATAGAACTTCCGCTGGAAGAACTGGTTTGTAAACTAATGGCTTTACCTTTCAATTCAATACTACTTCCGCTTCCAGAATCACAAATTATTTTTTCAGATTCTATGTTCAAATCTAGTGAGGCCGCACTCGATGCATCAATCTTAAATTCTGTAGCTTTAAAGGTAGATTTACTATTTACAGTCGAAGCACTATTGGCTTCAATACCTTCTATAATAGGAGCTCGAACAATTACTTTTTTCGAAGTGATATTCAAGAAAGAACTGTATTTACATCCAATAATAAGCTTACCGTTTTCTACTTTGGTAGTGATTTCTTTTTGCAAATTATCATCGGCTTCTACTATAATCTCAACTTTATCGGCTTGTTCTAGTACCAAATCGATAGCGTTTCCTACTTCAATACTTTTAAAATCGCCATTTACAATTCTCTTTTCGGTGGTCACATTACCACTTCCTGTGATGGAATTGAAATTTGTAGACAAGTTACAAGAAGCAAATAGTAATGCGGTCAGTGTAACAATGATGAATTTTGTTACTAAAGTGATTATTTTTATCATGGCTATTCGGTTTTGATGATTATTCCGTCTTTATTGATTTTTAATTCTTTTATATCCTTATTGGATTTAATTAAAGTATCTTTTTTAATAGAAATTCCATTTTCATTGATCGTAACATTAGCAGAACTTGAATCATTTTCTACATCATCCCATTCGTCCTCATCATTAGGGCAATTTAAACATTTTATTTGAGAATTAGTTACTTTGTAAACGTAATTATCTGAGCTATAGTGTAAATTGAAGAAATCATTATCTGAACGATCATAGTTTTGTACTGATGCGTCTGGTTTTAATAATGTACCTTCTGGTAAATACAAATACAATTCTACTTCTTGGTCACGGAATTTATTTTTTACATCGGTCAATAAATAATTGTCTAAATACAAATGATTCCCTTCTACTTTTATACCATATTGAATTTTTTCAGCTCTGAATTTTGCATCTTGAAACGATTTTCCTTTAGCGGTTCTTTCAATTTGGATGTAAGGTGTTTTTTCATCAGTATACAAAATTCTCAAGCTTACATTGTTAGAATAAATCAATTTGTTGTTCGCAGAATCTTGTACAAATTCAAACTCGGTGTGATCGTCAATATCTTTTGTGTAATAATCATTATATCTGAATTTTACGAATAAAGTATCGTTTGCACTCAAAGGAATATTTTGTTTTACTACAGTTTTTCCATCATACGCTACTTGAGTAGCAGTTTTTACTCCGATAGAGATTAAGATGGCAACAGAGATTAACCACAAAGCCAACAAGCTATATTTAGCAATATTCCCAATTGATCCAATAGTTGGAGATAATAATTTGAATCCTAAAATAGTTAGGAAAAAGAAAGGTATGCCTACAGCAAAAAACATCAATAACCCAAAGCTCCAAACAGGATAATCAGCAAAGTTACCAGCTTCAATAAAATTTTGCCAAGGAAAATCTATAAATGCTGAGGATCCTAAGGTAAAAACTCCAATAAATAAGCTAACTAGTGTAAAAAGTCCTGTTAAGATTAAAATAACACCCAAAACTTTAGAGAAAACTTTAAAAAGAGTCATAATAAAATCACCTAAAGAGTTTCCCAACTTTTCGGCTCCAGATTTTACTTGGTTTCCCATTTTGTCATAATCGGCATTTTTGAATTTACCAGATACATTTTCAAATTCTTCACGAACTTTTTTCTCAATATTAGAGATGGTTACGGGTTCTCCAGTCATTTCTAATTTTTCTGAAGTTGTGATGGCTTCAGGAGTTACAATCCAAAGGATAATATAAGCCAATATACCTGAACCAAATCCAGCAAAAACAAAAATTAAGAACATGATTTTTAACCAAACTGCATCGATCCCAAAGTAATGTCCTAGACCTGTGGCTACACCACCAATCATTCCTTTTTCTTTATCACGGTATAATTTTTTGGTAGCTCTAGTGCCATAATCATTAAATTTTCCTGAAGTGCCTGTTTCTTCCTCAATGATATAATCTTCAGGTTGGCCCATTACAGCGATTACTTCATCAACATCTTTTAGACCAACTACATGTTTTTCGCTTTTTTGTTTTTCATTTAATAATTCTGAAACACGCATTTCGATGTCTTTTATGATTTCTTCTTGACCAGAAGATTTAGACAATGAGCGTCTGATAGCTTCAAAATATCGAGTTAATTTTTGGTATGCATCTTCATCAATATGGAAGAACATTCCTCCTAGGTTTATATTTACAGTTTTGTTCATGATTATTGTTTTTGGTTGGTTATTAGACTTACGGCTTCGGATAATTCATTCCAAGTGCCGCTTAATTCGGTTAAAAAGGTTTGTCCTATTTCGGTTAGACCATAATACTTTCGTGGCGGTCCTGAGGTAGATTCCTCCCAACGGTAGTTGAGTAATCCGTCATTTTTTAATCGAGTTAGCAAAGGATAAACGGTTCCCTCTACAACTAACAATTTTGCGTCTTTTAAAGTGTCTAATATTTCAGAAGTGTAAGCATCTTTTTCTTTTAAAACTGATAAGATGCAAAACTCGAGAACACCTTTACGCATCTGGGCTTTTGTGTTTTCAATGTTCATAATTTTCGTTTTGATTTTTTGTTTGATTAGAACTGTTCGTTTTTTGATTACTTTCCATTATAGGTGATAGTTGAGATGATCTATAGTGTTGATTAGACTACTATATACTACTTTATAATTGATTACTTTATAAAGGGAATAGTGAATGGATATTGGTATTTTTCTCCATTTGATGTTTTCACAGCTGCAATAATTATTAAGAAGAATTCTGCTATTTTGAATCCAACAAAAGCAAGAGCAGCGATGATTCCAACTGTAATAAGCCCAATGTGATCTTCAAAATTGAAATCTTTTAGTACCAAGCCTTGATTGTGATAAAAATCATTGAATGTCATGTTGCCAAAAACAGTGAAAATTAAAATAGGTAAAGCAATTGCTGCCATAACCAAAGAGTAAATAAGTATACTCAATTGAAAATTAATAGCTTGTTTTCCATGATGGTCTATAAATTCTGATTGATCTTTTTTTGAAGTCCAAATCAAAATAGGGAAGATATAATTTCCAAAAGGAATTATATACTGGCTCAGTGTACTCAGGTGAGTAAATGTTGCAATGTTTTTTTCTGATGATGTTTCCATGATTTAAAGTATATAGTAATTTCTTATGCAAATATATGTCTAAAAGAAAGTATCTTGTATCGCATAGTAGTAAATATTAACACAATATTAACATTTTAGATGTGTTTTAATCTTTTGTGTGCTATATGTTTTGCTTTGTTTTACAGTTGTTTAGCGCTATTTTGGCTTTAAAGACTTTTGAAGAGGGAGTAAGTTTTATTTTTATATGTATGCATAGTATTTTTTTGTATTTTTACCCAAAAACCAATACATAATGGAAATAAACGTATCAAAATTGAATCAATTCTTGCTTTTTAAATTGCCTTCAGCATTTTTATGTGGAGTAAGAGTAAAAGCTATTAATGAAAAGCAATGTGTAGTAAGTGTAAAACACCGTTGGATCAATCAAAATCCGTTTAATTCGATGTATTTTGCTGTACAAGCTATGGCGGCTGAGTTGTCTACTGGCGCTTTAGTGATGTTTCAAATTCAAAAAAGCGGTAGAAAAATATCTATGTTAGTAGCTAACAACAAAGGGAATTTTACTAAAAAGGCCACAGGCAGAATTACATTTATCTGTAATGATGGACATTTGATAGAAGAAGCAATAAAACAAACTATTGCTACAGGTGAAGGGCAAACCTTTTGGATGAAATCCATTGGAACCGATGAAAAAGGAGTTCAGGTTTCTGAAATGGATTTTGAATGGAGCGTTAGAGTAAAATAATAAGTTCTATATTTAAGTAAACAATAAAAAAATGCCTCAATTGAGGCATTTTTTTATTTTGATTTTTTAGAAGAGCAACATTTTTTACCTTCTGCTTTGCATTCGGTCTTTGTTTTTGTTGCTTCTTTTTTAGTTGTTGAAGTTTCTTTTTTTGTTTTTTCTTTAGCTGGAGCTTCTTGTGCTTGAACTGACAAAGCAAAGAATGAAAAAGCTAAAATTGCTGCTACTTTTTTCATTGTATTTAAGTTTAGTTTATGATATACTTTTATATGCTATCAAATATAACAAGAAAATCAATTGTACGATTTTTATCAGCTTCTTTTTGGTAAAAATTAACAAAGGCCCTAAGGTGTACATTGATAATGGTTTAAAGTTGCAGTGAGGGTGAAGAGTGAATAAGATATAAAAAAAGCCTCAAATTTACTATTTGAGGCTTTTAGTAGCGAGACCGAGATTTGAACTCGGGACCTCAGGGTTATGAATTCGGAATTTAAAAATTAATTCCAGTGTTTGCAGGGGTTCCCGAGGGCTATTTTAGTTAAAATTGGCACAAATCGTATGCGTTTCCGTATGCAATTTTGTTATTGAATTTTCCTTATAGAATCTATGGTAATCTAAATTTTTGAATTGTTTTTATTATTAATTTTTTCTGTTTTTTCGGCATAAGAATTTTAAATTCTAAAATACTTCTTCTTCCTCTCTCTTCCAAACCACTCGCATACTACTATGCGGGTTGACTTTTATCGTGGTCATTCGGTTTTAAGAGTGATTGTAAAAAGGCTTTGTCTTTTCTTAATTCTGCATTCTCTTTTTTTAGCGCTTCATTTTCGAATTGCAATTTTGTCAATAAACTATTCTGGCTCATTTCGGCCAAGGTTTCGTTGTATCCTTCAAACAATTCAAACAGGTTAACTTTTAAAGCATTTGCTATATTTTGCAATTTAGAGAGCGGAATGTCTGATTTTCCGTTCTCGTAGTCTACATAAGTTCGCTTTTTTATACCTGAAAGTTCAACGATTTCGTCTTGAGTTAGTTTTTTACTCTCTCTTACTTCTTTGATAATCAGTTGCATGAAATTTGTTTTTGGAAATTTGTGGTATTTTTTTATAAAAATTGCAAAATATTGCAATTGTTGCATATATTTGCAATAGTTGAATTTGCTATTTGTACGCCTTTGTAGCGTAATTGTAGCCGCAAATGTAACAAATATATATTGCAGTTTATTGCTATATGATATAAAATGTTGCAGATAATTGAATTATTATTCGTCACAAAGTATAAATAGTACACTGGCAACATGATACGAACTCAAAAAATTAATAGACGATACCGATTGCATCAAAAATTAAGAAGAGCTGGATTACGCTATAGTGCAACGCTTCGAACCATTTATGTACCATGGAATTTTGAAATTGAGAATGCTGACTTGAAAGAATTACAAAAAGATTTTAGTTACCAAATACAATTTGAAATATGATTAACAACCAAGAAAGAACCAGTATTATTAAAACTTTAGGAAAGCAGTACTCAGCCACAATTTCCTTGCATTTGAAAAAAAAGAAAATCAAAAACGCTATTGGCGAAGACTACACGAGACAAAGCATCCGCACTTTTGTCAATGGAATGCGTGAAAATGAACAAGTAGAATTGGCTATTATGCAATTGGTCAACAAAACCGTAAAAGCCAAAAAAGCACTACAACTCAAACGTCAACGATTATTTAAAGTGTAAGGGCAATGAACAATCCCAAAGTCTTATCTATACTTAACAATGCAAAAATCTTTCTTTCCCCCGAGGAATTGAAAGAACTCGCCTTGTGTATCGATAAAGAAGTGGGAAGACCTGAACCCCGAAAAATTAGAAAATCAAAACCCTTACAGAATTGGACTTTAGAAAGTGTAACCGAAAATTTATTGGCTACCCAATTCAAGAGCAAACGTAGATCCTAAAAATACCTCCAGCAACTGCTGAAAATTCCTTGATGTATTCGGGTCTATTGGCCCGATACAGCAAGGATAAATGCTGACAATATGAAAAATAACTCTTTAGATAGCAATGTTTTTTCATTAGCTTCTCATCTTTTTGGTTTTGGAAACACAGACCACAAATACAAAACCCTTGAAAGCATTGCAACGACCGTTGCAACTTCTTTGCAACTTGAAAATAGAATTATGGCAGTTTATCCTGCAATAACCATTGAAGCCTTTTCCATCACAATGGATAACTACAGAAAGTACATTTCAGGTTATAATTTTCAAACGAATGCCGAGAATGAATTAATAGATAAACACAACGAAAATGTTAGATTGTTTCTGAGGAACAATGAATTAAACGAGGTTCAGAAATCATTTTCTATTCTTTTTGCAAAGAAAAATCAATCCTTAAAACCAAGAGCGTTTAATCAAAGTGTAGAAGATTTTTGCAATGAATACGGAATGATTATTTGCAAAAAGAAAATCCAAACGGTTAAGTATGCTACAGAATTGGTTTTTCAAAACTTGCTTCATCTTTACAATTCCCAATTGATGAAGCGCAATGAACAGTACATGAAATTGGGAGTAACAGCCGTTCGCCCAATTGAAGAATTCAAAATCAATTCGTTTTTAGTAACTGAGTTAAAGCGCAACGGAGTGAATAGTTTGTCTCTTTGCACTAAAACCGTTCGGAATCACAGACAGCGTTTGGAAGAATGTGGAGTGTTTATCGATTATGTATTCAAAGGGCAAAATAGACCCGTAGAATTACATATCAATCCTGAAATTTTGACCGTTTTAGATCTCAAAACCTCAAAATTAACAACTTCTGAAAATCAACGTTTTACCCTTGAAAGCGAGAAAGTTTTACCTGATAACAATGAGAGTACTAGAACATCTTTAAATGAATCTCAAAAGAAAGAGAATGTGAAAAACATTTCTCTTTTTAAAAAGGAGTTCCCTTCGGTCACGCCTTCTCATTTGTTTTTTACTAGAACACCAGCCAGCAATATGCAAAATCCAACCGAGGTGGCGCCCGCGGAAACTGTTAAAAAAGAAGCAACTTTATCCGATAAACTTCAAAATTTAATCTTGCACCCTCAAGAATTGGCGGTAAACTTGGCTAACAAAGAGTACAACAATTACAAGCCGATTGATATTCGCTATTTGTTCAAAGAAGCCTATTCGGGAACTATGCTCAAAGAAGATTTTAGGCAATTAGTGATTCAAGACTTTTTCAAGAGTATTTCTAAGATTTACAAAAATTCCACACCGTTTGCAGGTTCTTGGAAAAAAGCCATTTCACTTTATATGGAATTCAAATGGATTGCTTTTACTGGAGAAGCCTTTAACAAAGCTTCGATTGTGGATGATATTCAGCAAATGCGTTGGCGTGCAGAATGGGCCAGAAAATGGTTTGTGAAAAATGAATTCCCTCCATTATTTCCCTTCGATTATTTTGATATGACCCGAAAAACGGCAAAAGAAGTGGGTTTTGAATACACTAAAGTAAAATGGAACGAACATTTACAGGGAAAAGCAAAATACGAAGCCATTAAGAAGAAACAGGAATGTAATGCACAACGCAGAAAAGAAGCTATCAATCACGCTAAAAAATGTGAGAATGAAGTCAACCGCTTTTTCAAAAACAAAATTACACTACCGCAATTATTTGATTATGTCGAAAAGAATTTGCCTGCGTCATACTTGGAAAAGTTACCCCAAATGATTGAAAAAAAGTGCTTGAAAAGTACTAAGAAAGTAGTTGCTGCATCTGATTTTGTACAATATGATTTGAGTGATTTTTAACCTAAACCTTTTATATCTATGCCAGTATTTGCACCCGAAGCATCCAAAATCAAAATGGTGATCCTTACTAAAAGCAAACAAGACAATGCAGTTTGGTGGTCGCCAATCAATCAAAACAAACGGAATTCACAACGCATTATAGAAAGCATGCTAAGACGTTTTGAAAAACATGCCCTTGCAAAAATGACCAATGTTATCCAGTTCTATGAGAATGGAAACCTAATTGCCGAAAAAAAGTTATGACCAGTATTCAATTGAAAAAGTGTACTCGAGACGAAATTGAGGTGCTACGAGAACAAATTAATGCTTTTATTCAGAAACGAGAAGAAAAGCAAATTAGCAAAGGAAAGGGCAATTTTGATTTTTATGTCAGTTGTATTTTGATGGATATTTTGAGACGATTATCCTTAAACCTTCGCAACAAAATCGAGTTGAGTTTCAAGAATTGTATTTCTGTTCGGATGACTGTTTTTGAAGCAACGGCACTTTTAATTGTATGCCATTGGGATATAGCTTTTTTAAATGCCTACCAAAAAAATGTCCTTTTGAAAACCCGAAATAGTATCGACCAACAACTAACCAATTTGAATTAAAACCAAAGAAAAATGCTAAAAACATTGTACTACATTCGAAATAAAAAAGAGTTGCAAGAGCTGTATTTGAGCCAAATGCCCGAGAAGTGTATCCGAAGTGAAATCAATTCGATTATCAACGAAACTAGAAAAGATATTTCTCCTGGTATGAGATTGAATGCAAAAAATATCAAAACCGAAGAAGCCTTGATTTTCATTGACCGAAACGGTACTCCTGACGGCTATTTGTTGTCCGAAGAGTTAAAAATCAAACTCAACGAATACCGAGAAGTTGAACTGAAAAACAAACAATTTTTAAAGAAAATTAGCCATATCTCGTAATTACGGTATCCCATCAAGCAACCCAACCAATGCCTTTATCAATCAGAATTTTATTATCCGAATTCTCGAAAAGCCAAAAGGAAATTCGACAAAAAACAAAAATTAACCTCTAGTAATGAGCTTTCTAACTTTATAAAAGACGAACAGATTAATAAAAGCTTTTTGATAAGTGTTTATATCCCTTTTTAAATGATTTATATTAAAAAGACCTGAAAAAGCCTACGCCTAATTGTTTGCCGTTATAAAAAGGTGCAATAGTTGAAATAGTATTTTTTTCTTTGGTTTTAAATATTTTTCCCTGAATCCATGGATTAATCCAATAAGCAATTTTTGTGCTTAAAATACCAATTCCAGCACCTGCAACTACATCTGTCAGCCAATGTTTGTCGTTATAAATTCTGAATGCTCCTGTTCCTGTGGCAATTATATATCCGGAAATTCCATACCATATTGAAACATCTTTATATTCTTGCCAAAGGAACTCTGCACCTGCGAAAGCGGTAGCGGTATGTCCTGAAGGAAACGAATTGAAAGCTGAACCATCGGGTCTTTCTACTTTAGTAATTGATTTTAAACTAAGTACAGTAGCCGACATTAGCAAATAAGAAGTTCCTAGTATGATAGTTCTGTCTTTGAAATTATGCTTCCCTTTTATGCCTAAAGCATTTAATCCATAAACGGATAGTGCAGGTGCATATTGTGAAAAATCATCAATTGTGATTTTTCCATCAATATCTTCATTTACTTCGTCTTTTATTTGAGTATTGAAGAGTTTCAACTGATCACTTTCAATACCAATTATTCCATAAGCTATTAAGAGAGACGGAACAATTACTTGTTTGTAATTGAATTTGAGATGCTGGTTGGTTATTGAAGTTTTAATGCTATCTGTATCAATTTTTTGAGCATTAATAATATTCGTTATAAAAACAAAAATGCAAGCTATTTTTATTATACTATTCATTTTGATATTAAATTCTAAACTATTATTTCCAATCCACTTTTTATCATTGAAATTTCTATTGTATTAGTTTTGAAATTATGAAATTCTCCATCAATTTGGATGTCTAAAAAGATTTTATCTGGCATTTCAATACTTATCTTTTCTAATAATTTGTGTTGCGCTATTTTGAATTTTTCAATTTTATTGAATATTACACTCATAGCTAAAGTTATCTTTTCAAGAAAGTGTAGTTGCGGTACTAGAACCAGATCTAACTTACCATCATCTAAACTTGCTTTAGGTGTTAGACTCATTCCATAGCCCATTTCATTTGAATTTGAAATAAAAACTATTAGAGTCTTTGTATTGATAATTTGATTATTAAACGAAAGTATCGTCTGCATAGGTGTAAACTGAATGCTTGAGGCTATTGACGCCCGAACATAAGACATCAAAGTTCGCTTAGTGTAACTCTCATATTTTTTTATAATCAGTGCATCAATACCAACTCCTACGTTGCTAAAAAAATACTGTTCGTTTACTTTACCAACATCAATGAATTTAGTGTTATCCTTGCGTATTATTTCTGTTGCTTTATCTAATGATTTTGGGATACTTAAATTAGAGGCTAAACCATTTCCAGAACCAACCGGAATAATTCCTAATTTTATTTTGGTGTTGATTAAACAAGAAGCTACTTCATTAATAGTACCATCGCCACCACAAGCTACAATGCAATTTGGATTATTTTCGATTGCTTTTTTAGTGAGTGTTATTGCGTGTTTTTTATAATTAGAATAATCAACTTCAATTTTAAAGCTTTCTTTTGGAAAATGTTTTTCTAGTTCTGTTTTGTTAATATTATGTTTTCCTTTCCCTGAAATTGGGTTTATTATAAAATGAATATACCGCATTATCTAAGCAATTTGTTGGTAAATAAATAATCAGCCGTTTGGTACCAAGAAATTGTTTCGTTAAGAAATGGTTTATTCATTGGTAATGGTTTCAAACTATTGTCTGTTTTATTCCAAGTATAAAATGCTTGCTTTTTTTGGTCGGACAAAATCATTACTTTTTCTTTTTTCATCAATACTAATTTTCTGTATGTTCCCACTAATGCGCGTTCTTCAAAGGATGGATTAAATACATTTTTACCAAAGAAATTGCTTTCATAACTCCAATTCATAATTGAGAAAAAAGTTGGGAATAAATCTATTTGAGAACATTGTTTAGTAACTTTTTGATTTAGTTCTTCGGGAAAATTTACTATGAACGCCGGAATGTGATAATTTGCTACATCAATTTCATCTTTACCTGCACTACTCGCACAATGGTCTGCAATAATTATGAAAACAGTATTTTTAAACCAAGGTTTATTCTTTGCTTTTTGAAACATTTTCTTTATTGCATAATCAGTATATTTTACTGCTCCTTCACGACCAGTTCCAGATGGAATATCTATAGCATTATCAGGATAAGTGTAAGGACGGTGGTTGGATGTTGTCATCACAAAATTGAAAAATGGTTTATTGTTTTTGTAATGTTCGTCAGCTACTTTAATCATTTTAGAGTAAATATCATCATCGCAAATTCCCCATGCATTTTCAAAAGTTACTTCATCATCATTAATGTTATTTCTAATTGTTTTAATTTTATCACTTAATACACTTCCACGTCCACGATCATAAATTGTAAATCCGTTTCCGCCAAAATAGGCATTCATATTATCGAAATAACCATCACCACCGTAAAAGAAATTAGAATCATAGCCTTTGCTTTTGAAAACATTTGAAACGGTGAATAGGTTTTGATTTTCTGGACGTTTCACTATACTTTGTCCCGGCGTTGGCGGAATACAAAGTGTCATTGCTTCCATGCCTCGAACTGTTCTTGTGCCTGTAGCGTACAAGTTCTCAAAGAAGATGCTTTTTTGTGCTAAACTATCTAAAAATGGTGTTATGTTTTCTTTATTACCAAACTCTTTCATAAAACTGCCGCTTAAACTTTCAACCAAAATGAAAATTACATTTTTCTTACTTGGTTTTTGGTTAGTGCTGGTTGTTATTGTTCTATAAATCGAAAATCCTTCCGACTGGTATTTACTATTTGTATCACTAAGTTTATTTCTGATTATATCAAAAGCAGTTTTGTTATTTACAGAAGTATAGAACTCATTGTAGACCATTTGATTGTTTCTAAAGGCTGCAAAAAAAGAATAAATTCCTGATTTTGATATCTCGGCATTATACCTGTTTTTTGACCATTCAGCTTGATTGTTTGTAATAAAAAAACTAAAAAATAATGCAATTACAATTACAGCTGAAAGCATAATTGTTCTGTCTTTAATACTTGCTTTAGACTGAAATGTATTTTTAATGCTGCCAAGCTTATAAAAACCAAACAATATAATTCCAGTTATTGCTAAAACTCCAAAAATAAGTATAGGTAGTGGATAGGATTGCTGAATGTTGGCAACAACTTCGTGTGTATATATTAAGTAATCAACAGCGATAAAATTAAATCTCGTTTTAAACTCATCCCAAAACGTAATCTCTGCAAAAAATGTAAAGACTAGTATGAAAATTGTTAGTGAGGTGAAAAACCAAACTAAAATTTTATCTACCCAAGTGCCAATCCATTTATTTGGAAATAAAAAGTAATATGCTACCGCAGGAAGTATAAAAAAACTTATTGTTCCTATGTCATAGAAAAAACCTGTTAGAATTGTTCCTATGATGGTAAACAGATTAAAAGAAACTTCGTCATATTGCCAAAAAATAAGTGAAATACGTAAAATGAATGAAAAGGTTAGAAACCATAAAACGAATGCAAAAAGCAAACTGTAACGAGGTGATAAATTGATTTTATTAAACATAATTGTTTTTTTTAGAAAGAGTCAATAAAGTCCTCACAATTAAGGATTAATTAAAGCAAGAAAATTGTATTAACTTTTATTGAATTTCTTATAAATGTTAGTTTTTTTAAATATTGGCAAAAGTGAAAAACAATTTTGAAGAAATATTGAATTCTAATTTTGATAGGTTAATGCGAACTAAAATTTATAATTATAACCTATTCTAATTACTTGTGTTTCGTAGTAATCGTTACTAGTATAACTAAAATCTTGACCTTGAATTTCTTTCTTAATTACCAATGTATTTAAGAGGTCGGTTGCATTTATAAAAAATTCTCCTTTGCCATTTTGAATTGATTTTTTCAGTCCTAAATCAATTGAGAAACGCGCTTTTATTTTGCCTTGTGGTATAATATCAGGTGCCAAATATATTGCTGTTAACTGGGCATCTACTTTTTTAGACAAGTGTAATGTGTTATTCCACTTTATGTTGCCAGAGAAAATATCTTGTTTTGTAGCAGAAAATGTATTGGGTTCAGGATATAAATTTTGAACTGTAAACGCACCAATTTGATTGTAATACGCATTTAGATTTAGATTGGATGAATACCAATTTGCTATATCCTGTGAAAGAACGATTTCAACACCTGTATTGGAACTTTTATTTACGTTTTGAAAGATGGCATAAATTAAATTACTACTAGGAACAGTAGAAGCTATTCTAGTTATAGTTGCATCGGCAAAACGATGGTAGATTGCCGAGTAGAAGTAACCTTTTTTCAAGTTTCTTTTAAAACCTAGTTCTACTAGATTTGTGAATTGGGGTCGTAATCCTGGATTACCCACCTTAATAATTTCAGCATCATCATACTTAGGGAATATTCTGATATCCACTTCGTTTGGTCTGTCAATTCTACGATTGTAAAATAATGATATTTTGTTGTTGTCATTGATTTTATAAGCAAAACGGAGGTTAGGAAATGGTTCAAAATACGAGTATCCATCAGTCTTGTAAGTTGGGTGATTCGGATTTACTTCATATTCTAAATCTAAGTATTCTAGGCGTAATCCAATTTCAGCTTCGATTGTATTGGTTTCGTAAATGTAGTTTCCATAAATCGCAGGAATGATTTCTTCATAGGTTGCCTTTCCACCTGCATTTGCATCCAAAGGTGAATTTATTCCGGGAAAGAATTGCATATTAGTTGGAATTATGCGGTTTCGAAATTTTAAACCTGTTTCGAGGCGACCATATTTTAATGGCTTTATGTAATCTATATTGAAGTCAATTACACTTTCATCTGATAGCAGTTTGAAAGAGTCTTTACTGGTTGAATAGGGTAAAATATTATCGAAGAAATATTTTTCGTCTTCCCTGTGAAAGGTATAATTGAAGCCTATATTTAATAAATGCCCAGCTTGTTTAAATTTATGTTGATAGGCAGCTGTCCCCATCACTGTAGTTTTTAATTCGTCTTCTAAAAATTGCCAAAGGCGCAATCGTTCGGAATAGTCTTTATTAAAAAAAGGTTGGTCGCCGTTATCAATAATTTTTTCTGAACCAAATAAACCCGAAACGGTTAACGTATTGTTATCATCAATTGCCCAATCAATGCCAGATTTGATAGTGGTGAAATGGGTGTTTCGATTTCGCTTTAATTGTTGATTAATGATTGTACCATCATTGTAAGTTCGAGTTACGAATTCATTTTTATTTAGCGTTTCTGTATATAGATAGTCGCCTTGGAAAAAAGCATTGATTTTGTTTTTACGATAATTGAGCGATAAGGTTGGATTAACTTTTGGAGTTAATGAATATTGTGGTCGAATCGTAGGTAAATTTTGTTTTCGTTCCCACAAAGCACCTAATCCAGAGGTAAAACCTATTTTACCATTAAAGCCTTCTTGTTTATTTTTCTTGTAGATGATATTGATAATTCCAGCATTTCCATTGGCATCATATTTTGCTGATGGATTATTAATGATTTCTATTTTATCGATTGCTGAAGCAGGAATATTATCTAAACCTGATTGATTTCCAAATCCTGTTAATGCTGTTTGTTTACCATCAATCAATACAGTAACTTTATCATTGCCTCTAATTTGTACTTTTCCGTCTTGGACAGTAACACCAGGTAAGTTTTGCATGGATTGTAAAACAGAGCCGCCACTTTGACTAATATTGTCAGCCATTGAAAACGTTTTTTTATCCATTTTCTCGCTGACAGTATTTGTTTTAGAAACCACTACCACTTCTTGTAAGGTTGTAGCATCTTCTTCCAGTTCGATAGTTCCTTGATCTAAAAATTCGGAAAGTGAACCAACATAAACTGTTTGTGTCTTGGTTTTGTAACCAATAAATGAGAATTCTAAAATATAGTTTCCAGATTTGATATTGGTCAATGAAAATCGACCTTCTTCATTGGTAATAGTTCCAGAAATTATAGTATTATTATCTGAATTTTTTAATGAGATATTTACATATGGTATTGCGATTTTTGCTGTTTTATCTTTAGTTATGCCAGATAATGTTGCTGATTTGTTTTGTGCTGTTAAATTTGCAACCAATAATTGTAGTATTGCTACTAATAGAAAGTTTTTAATTTGCATAATATTTTTTCCTTTTACTTCTTTTAGCAAAGTTCTAAATGGAATTTGAAGAAATATTGAATTTTAGAAAACTATTTCAAAGTGGTGCATTCTATCTCTATAATTATAGCTAATGGTCCAATGATTGGTATCTACAATTTTCTTAATGATGGACAACCCTAGACCATTACCTTGTGAGGACGGATTCGATTTCGAAAAACGTTCAAACATTTTTTCAGTTTGTAAAGGTAAAAGAACTCCTGTATTCGAAAATACTATGCTATCAGTGGTCAGTTTGATATGAATTTTACCATTAAGAATATTGTGATTTATAGTGTTTAAAAAAAGGTTGTTAATTAATGTTTCAACAAGAAAATGATTCGAATTAACTATAGCTTCCTCTAACAATTCTGTTGTAATATTTATTTTTTTTGAAAGGGCTTGTTCGCTAAAAAAATCTAGTTGATTATTGATTATCTCACTTAAATTTATTTTCTCGATTTGATAGTATGAGTTACTATCAATTTTGGATAAAACCAACAAATTTTTATTAAGCTTAACAAATTTTGAAGTAGTGATATTTAAATCATCAATTAATTTGAACTGTTCTGAGTTTAGGTCTTTTCTTTGTATAATATTCTCTAGTTTACCTTTAAAAATTGCAATTGGTGTTTGTAACTCATGCGCCGCATTTTCTATAAACTCTCTCTGACTTTGATAGATGCTACTGTTTTTATGGATTAAATTATTGATGGCATTATTTAATCTTTCGAACTCTTCGGTTGTACTTGTTATTAATTTTACTGAGGTAAATTTGTCAATTTCAAATAGTTCCATTTTATCTAATGCTACATAAAATGGTTGCCATAATTTTTTTGAAATTATTTTAGTAATAATGAAAAATCCAATAATCAGTAATAAGAATAGAGAAATAAAAAGAATCACGGTACTACTGATAAGATTTTCTTTTTCGACCATATTCATTTTTGCCGAAAAAGTAAACCATTTGTGTTCAATTTTTACAGGAGAATTAAGAACTCTGAATGGCTCATTGTCTTTGTTTAAGGCATCGTAATAATTATGATCGAACAAACTATCTTTTGAATTGCCGTTGAATTTTTCGATTGTGATATCTCGATTGAATTTATTCCAAAGCACAATATCTTTGATAGTCAAGTCCTTTTTGGTGAATTGATCGAATTCAGCTTTAATGGCATATAAATCTTCATTTGCTTCGTGCTCAAAAAGAATATTAGATACCTCATAAAATATTGGCGCAATAGTAAAAAGAATAACTACTGCATAAATAAAATAATACTTTAGTATTTTTTGGAGTAGTTTTTTATTCCGCTTCCCATTTATATCCTGTTCCATAAACTGATTTTAGATAATCGGTTGCACCCATTTCCTTGAGTTTTTTTTTCATATTTTTTATATGGGCATATACAAAATCATGATTATCTAACATATCCGCCATATCGCCCGATAAATGCTCAGCAATAGCACTTTTGGAGAGTACTTTATTTTTATTGCCAATCAAAAATAACAATAAATCCATTTCTTTTTTGGTAAAGTCTATTTTATTACCTCTGATTTTAACCAACTTACTAATGGTGTCAATCTCAATTTCATTAAAAGAAATCACATTACTTCCATTAAATTGCTTTCGTCTAACCAATGCTTGAATGCGAACTAATAGTTCTGAAAGATGAAAAGGTTTAGTTAGATAATCATCTGCCCCGAGTGTCAACCCTTCAATTTTAGTCTCCAAAGTATCTTTGGCAGAGATTATAATGACACCATCCGTTTTATTTTGCTTTTTTAGTAATTCTAAAATTTTAAAACCATCGCCATCTGTCAACATTAAATCTAAAAGAATGCAATCGTACGAATATAAATCTATTTTCTCGATGGCAGCTTTTAAGGTAGTTGCTGATTCACAAACAAAATCGTTACTGCTCAAGTAATTTATGATACTTATTGCAATTTCGATTTCGTCTTCTATTATTAAAATTTTCATATTACAAAGAAACTAACCAATTTTGAATGAATGTTGAATTTTAGTATTTTACAGCTACTTTCCCTTGCTATCCTTTCTTTTAATTTACTTAAGATAAACTGTATTTTTTCTGTAATTTTTTTTTTGAAGTTAAGCCTGTTATTTGGTAACCATTATTCCATCTTTATGCATTTTTAGCAGCTCTATTTATTCTCTGCTGCTTTTGGAACTATTACAAAGCGCTAATAATATCTAAAAAGTTTTTAGCTGTATAACAACCCTCAACGTTTTTATTCTCGAAAACCATAAAGTATTTATAGTTATCGCCTGATTTTTCAGCCCATTTTTTGCCTAAAACATTTTTTGCTTTACTGTCATCATTGTCTAGGAAATCACCTTTGGTTTCCACTAAAATGATGTTTTGTTTTTGTGTGTAAAGAATAAAATCGGGGTAGTGATTGTTGCTAAAACCGTTTAGATAAAATCCTTTATCTTTGGTTACTGAATTTCTATGCCAAAACAAAACATTTTCTTGTGAAGCAATATCCATAATCAAACGTTGTTCAAAATTATTCATATCGCCTTCACGTTCGTAAAGTGATTTGTCAATTTTAGCCCCTTCTTTTGTGTGAATTAGTGTTTCTTTAAACTTGAAACTTGGCTTTACAATTATTTTATTGGTGTCCAACAATCTACTAAATTCTTCTTTTGCATGTTGGTTTGATAATTCTAAAATCTTGGCTTTTATTTTGTAGACGTAATTGTATTCATTGTTTACCGCATCAATAATCTCTTCTGTAGAAAATTCACTGAAGATACGCTCGATGTATTTCTTGATTTCTTGTTCTGGAATTGGTGTCATATTACCAATTTTACCCACCATTATACTTGTAATATCTTTAACCTGCTTTTCCTTTGGTTTGGCTACAATGGTATCAATCAATATTTTTTTTGCTTGAATACTAAATTTAGAAATTATAGCATCTTTACGAACTTCATCATAATCGACCTTTACAATGTCGGCACTAACACTGTTAAAATCAATTTCAATATCTTTTGAAGACAATTTGAAGGTACTTAATAACTGGTCTCTATTCAAAAAAACTTCTCCTTGACTTAATTCGTCAAAAATTAATTCGCGACTTAAAACATCTGTATCTAATTTTTTGTAAAACTGAGGTAACTCTATATTTTCGGCTACTTGATGAAAATGTTCAACTATTTTGTAACGTTTTGGTTCTTTTCCCATTTCTCTTAAAAGGTATTCGGTACTATCTCCTGTGTCTTCATTTAATCTTGTATCAAATGCATTTCCTTGTTCGATAGCTTTTTGAGTAATTTGATTTATTGTTGAATTCGCAGTGGGTGTAAACTCTTTTTCTAAAGGATCAAATTGAATTGCACCTATATTGATATTTGTAATATCGTTATCATCAAACTGTTCACTAGATTTGTCTTCGTTTGAAGTTCCAAACAAATCTCTATCTAAGGCTTCCTTGTCTGATATTGGCGCAACATTGTTTTCAGGGATAATTTCTTCGGCATAATAGTCTTTATTGCTAAATCCTGCATCTTGCAGTCCTTTGACAATATTATCCAAGGTTTCATTGAATTTAGCAGAAGCTGTTAAAACAAAAGACAAATTTAATAAGGGTTCTTTATGCTTTAATACATAAGGCTGACGCAATACTCTCCCTAAAATTTGTTCTACTTCTACTGCTGATGATTTGTCTGCTAATGAAGCTAAAATATAGGCAAATGGACAATCCCATCCTTCTTTTAGTGCATTGATTGTAATAATGTATCGAACAGGACAATTTTCATCCATTAGGTCGATTCCTTTCAACTCATCTAAACCACTTACTTTGATTTTGATTTGCTCTTCAGGAATTTTTAACTCAATTAGTTTCTCTTTAATCTTAGTATAGGTTGTATTGTCACTTCCTTTAATATTGGATTGTGCCTGAAAAAGAATAATTGGTCTTATCTTTTTGCCACCTTCTAAAGATTCTTGAATTGCTAGCTGTTCTAATTGTCTTTGTAAATGTAAAGCACTATTGATTACTTCTTCTTTGCGGCTGTGGTTATAGACAATAACTGGTAATTTTACCATATGCTCTTTTTTCAATTCGATAGCATTGACATAACTAACAATATTGCTGTTCTTTTTTGGCGTAGCGGTTAAATCTAGTACAAATGATGGATTCAAATTTTGCAACATTTCAACACTCAAATCACTTTCGGCATTATGACTTTCATCAACAATAACCAATGGATTTAGACTTCGAATAATATTGATTAAAGCACTTTCGTCAGTGTCAGGTAAAACCAAATCTTGCTCAACAACAGTATCTCTAAATGCTTCCAAGGAGCCGTTTTGTTGGTATATTTTTCGGTCGTCTTTTTTCTTGGAATTAATTCGTAAACTACTAAAATTGAATACAAAAATATTCAACTGTTCGGAAACGGATGTTGGATTAAAATTAGCTCCTTGCAACAAACTTTCTTTTTCATACACTTCCACACTATGATTAAATAAAGTATTTAATTTTTGGCGGTAAGGATGAGATGAATCAGATAAACTTGAGGCTGTTTGTTGTAATAAGTTACTCCATGGCACTAACCAAACCACCGCTTTTGGTCTGCTACTGTCATAAGTACTAAAAATAGAGTGTATGGCATTGCAGGCAATAAATGTTTTTCCTCCAGCGGTTGGAACTTTTATTGCTATGTGTGGTGTATTAAGAATGTTGTCTTTGTAGGGAACCATTCCGCTATATGTACCATCAAGCTTTAATTCGTATGGTCCAACTTTGTCTTCCCAATAGTGTTTGAAGGCTTTTGCTGGGTTAGCATACTTTTGAAGGTATTCTAAAAATAATTCTAGATCAGTAATTACTTGTTGCTGGTAGGATTTTAACTCCATTTATTTTTTATTTGCTTTTTATTCCTGTTTTTGCATTGAGTTCTTCATACCGTTTGGATGAAGGAAATCGAGAAACGCAAGCCTAGATGCTTTGCGTTTTTTGCTTTTTATAACTTTTCGTTTTCTAAAGTGGTCGAATTCGACCACTTTAGATAGTTTCTAATTTTGAAATCCAGTTATTAAATCTTGGGCATTTGGATCTAATTTTATTTATGCCAATATCCTGAGCCAATAAACAGCCATGTGTTATTTTAGAATAATCTTTAATTATTTTAAGTAACCTTTTAGAAGGAGCCGTAACACTACTGTCATTTATTAATTCGGGGTTTTCATTCTCATTTATAGTTTGAACTAAATAATCATAATCTAGAAATTCATTTTCCTCAAAACCATTATCGAAAACATTAATGTCGCAAAATAATAAGCCTTCAAATTCGTGTAATTGAATGTAAGGGATAAATCTTTGATGTAACTGAGCAGGAATACTTGAAAGCATTCCCTGTTCCATTAAATCCATTCCAACATTTTTATTATTATGTTGATTGGCTTGTAACCAATTTGGATAATTATGATTAGCATGAATACCATAAAAATCAATTAACGTTGTTACAAATGCCGTTGGGTCTTGTTTTAAATGGGTTTCAATTTGATGTTTTAACGAAGACCAATTTACAATACCCCCTGCTGTTTTCTTTATTGTTGGATTTTGAATTACAATTCCAAATTGGATAAAATGCGGTTGTAAAATGTCATTACAAAATTCTTGTTCTGTTTGCCCTTCACAAACTATAATTAATCTTTTCATTCTTATACTTTTATAAAAGGCTGCCCCGAATTAATAATATTTTGTTCCCATAAATCACCTAAAGTGAATTTCTCGAACCATACGCTTAAATTATGAGAATTTAGTCTTTTAAAAACCGTTTGATTTTCCTCTACACTTCTGTCCATAACAATAACGTCCTCTGGTTCAAATTTAGAAATTAGTCCTGGTGATTGTGTTGCAACAATTATTTGAGATTTACTTGAAGCTGATTGTATCATACCAGCCAATTTTCCTATTGCAAAAGGATGTAAACCTAATTCGGGTTCGTCAATAATGATTACTGATGGAGGAGTTGGTTGCATTAAAAGCGTAGCCAAAGCAATAAATCTCAATGTTCCATCCGATAATTGGTATGCTGAAAAATTACTTTCGGCATCGCCTTTATCAACCCAACGTAACGCGATTTCATTCTCATCTAGTCGACTTGGTTCTAAAATAAATTTATCAATGTAAGGAGCAACTGTTTGAATAGTTTTTTCAATACGATTGTAAATTTTTGGATGTTTTTCTTTTAATAAATAAAGAAAAGCAGGAAGATTTCGACCGTCTTGCTTTAAGTACTGATTATCATTGATATCACACTCCCTTCTTAAAAAAGAAGTTGCTGAAGTATCGTGAAAATGAAAAACTTGAATATTTATTAAATGTTTACTTAAATAATTATTTCTATAGGAACCACTTTTCGTGATACCACTTTCTTCTAAATTATAATTTACATAATAATTACTTATAACGTTTTCTCTTTCAACATTATATCCTGAGCCTTCTTTGTCAAAGAATAATCCTCCTTCTTTAGTTTGAATTAGGTTAAAATAGTAAGCATTATTGTTTCCGTTACCACTATCAAAAATGAGTTTCCCAAATAAACTCTCAGTTGTTTTTCTTCCAAAATAAAGTAAATTATCCGCTTTTTCTTCTTGAACGAATTTTTGCAATCTTAAATTAAAAATAGCATTGATTAATTTGAAAAAAGAAACGAAATTACTTTTCCCAACTCCGTTACTACCAATAAGAATATTGATTGGTTTCATTTCCAATTCTAGATTCTTAATAGATTTATATCCTTTTATTTCTAAATAGTTTATCATAATATTAATATTTAAAACCTCGTTATATCTCTCGGAATTTTTTTGAAAATGATGTGATGCTTTAGCATAAAATCTTTTTCGAGTAAGCAGTTATCTGCATAAATGATATATTGACTGGCTTTGTGTTTTATTTTGGCCATAAAATCATAATCTACCGTTGTAATCGCATCTTTAATGTAATAAAAATAATAATCTGTTTGGTCTTTTGAACCTATGCGATAGTTTTCTTTTACAAGTGAATGCGTTGGGTTGTAAGATGTTCTTGTTTCAGAATACCAAATATATTTCAAGATGTTTTCTATACCTACGGACTCATTCAAAATATCTTCTTCCAAAAACAAAGGCTCGCCCAACTCATAATAATCAAAACTTCCTCCTGTGCCTTCTGTTTTTTTATTGTCTTCACCATAACCTTTAATTACGCGTTTCACCCTTTCGGCAGTAATGGTATTGGCGTAATCTTCCATTTCTATCAAAATGAATTTTCTATTACCGCCATCTTGTTTATTCAAATTCAAGACTGCGTGGGCTGTTGTTCCTGAACCCGCAAAACTGTCTAGGATTATGTCATCAACATTGCTAATTGACCTGATAGCTTCTTCAATAAGTTCCAAAGGTTTAGGATAACTAAATGTTTTTGTTTGAAAAATTTCATTTAAAAGTTTTGTTCCGTTTACTGTATGAAATGATTTTTCATTCCAAATAGTTGGAATCTGATTTCCTTCTGTTTTGTTTTCTCCAAAATCTAGTGTTGGTATATCTGAATTGTTATTTAAAACCTCTAATTCTCCTTTTTTTATTTTTTTTATTACACCTTCTGGCAGATACTGTATGCTATATAAGTTTTTATTATTTTTATTATTATTTGGGCTTATTTTTATATAGCCTTTTTCCCAATCAGAAATTAGTCTGTCAGAAATTAATCTCCAGACACAATCATCTCCTTTACTTGTTACCGGCCAAATACAAACGCAATTTTCAGGAGCTTCATTATAATCATATTCAAAATCTTCAGTATTACCAGTATATGACCCTTCTTTAATTTTCTGATTTAATGATTTTCCAACTCCTTCAAGTTTCCCTGTGTTTTTATTTACATATATAGGATAAGTTTGATTAGGTCTTTGAACTTTATTGAAAGTTGCTAATGTTAATCCTTCAAATGGCGATCTAGATTTTCCACCTGCAAATGATAAACTGTTAGGATCAAAATCATTTGAAACTATAAAAATTAAATATTCATGGACATAATTAAATCCACCAGAAGGTTTCCCACCAGAAGTTTGAACGGTAATAGTCACAATTTGCCTATCAGCAAAAATCTCTTTGCACAATAAGGTAAACGAAGATAATTCATGATGGCTTAAACTAATAACTAAATTACCGTCTCTATGAAGTAGTTTCTTAAGCAATTTTAGGCGTGGATACATCATACACAACCATTTGTCATGGCGGGTTAAATCTTCTCCTTCCTTACCTACAATCTCACCTAACCATTTTTTGATTTTAGGATGGTTTACGTTATCATTATACACCCAACTTTCGTTTCCTGTGTTGTAGGGTGGGTCAATGTAAATACATTTTATTTTGCCTTCGTATTCTGGTAATAGGCTTTTTAGGGCTTCGAGGTTGTCACCATGAATGATTTTGTTGCCACTATCGTTAGGTTCAGATTGTTGTACACCATCAGCAAAGCCATATTGTGGCTCTAGTATTTTGTAGGGTACGTCTTGGTGATGGTTGATTACTTTTTCTTTTCCGATCCAGTTTAATGTAGGCATTGCGAGTCGCTAGTTTTGTTATGATTTTTTTGCATTTGAATTGTGTCGACAGTGTCGGCACAATTCATTTTTTTTCTTACACTAACATAAATTACAACTTAATTGCAAAATATGTTAGTGCCAATCAACAAACATACAAAAATGCAATTGATTGTAAAAGGAAGTTACATGAATATCGTGGGCAGTATAACCCAAAAAAAGTGCATAAGATTATTTATATAAAATATAAAATATAGCTTTTTTATTACTTATTTCTGTCAAATGAAGTATAGTATAGTTGAAGCAAAAGAGGGTTGTTTGAACAATAAATTTCATAAATCCTTTGCAAACCCTTTGCAACTTTACCCCATCCTTTGCAAAGCGGTTTCATCCTCTCCAACCTTCCAATTCTTAATAAAAAGCTTTTGATATTTGAATTCAAGAAACAAAAGAAAGCCTGATATTCTATGCAAGAACGAAACGAAAATGGACATTGATAGCTTGTTACAACGAAAACTATTAGGCGGTCAAGAGTACGAGCCGTTGTTTCCTAAAGTTGCTTGTGATAAAACAAAGTTAGGCAACGGCAATACTTTTGATACCGTTCGACTGATAAAGGAAATGGTTATCAAGTACAACGACCAAACCAAGCAAGTTGCAACGCTTTTGCAAAGGGAATCGTTAAAAGAAACCTGTGATAAGATTTACTGGTTTTTGTATCATCACATTCAGTACAAGGCGGATGGGATGGAGCAAAATTTAAGAAGTCCAGCCTGTGCATTCAAGCAACGAGCCGTGGGAGTTGATTGCAAAACCTATTCGATTTTTGCCAGTTGTTTGCTAGTGAATTTAGGGATTAGACATTACATAAGACAAATAAAACAACCGAGTTTTCGCCCTGATTTATTTACTCACGTGTATGTCATTGTGCCTTTGAATCAGGAAACAGGCAACATAAGCGAAGGCTATTTTATCATTGACGGAACGACGAATAATAACCGAGAACCCATACATACCATGGCACACGACACCGAAGTTAATTTACCTCATTTTGGATTGAATGCCCCCAAAGGCAATCGCAAAAACGTTGCAAAGAAACCGAATTTCTTTGCAAAGCCCTCTTCAAATGTGGTGTTGGTATCGGCTATTGTGGTGGTAATTGGAGGAGCGTTTGTATTTGGAAAATCAAATTAAACTATGCAGTATGATAATTATAAATGATGGCGGAGTAGGATTAGGAAAATCCAAATTCCTGAGAAAAATTAGGCTTCGAGACGTGAGCTTAAAAAACACAATCAAGGTAGCAAAGTTTGCTGCACCCATAGCAGCGAGTTTTATTCCTGTTGGCGGTGGTGTTGCTTCCAAACTAATGGATTCTAAAACGGGTAGATTGGTTCGAAAAGTAGCCAAATCCAAGGCTGTAACTAAGGCGGTGCAATTGTCAAAAACACCTATTGGTAAACAAGTTGTTGACACGATTAAGAACCGTCCGAGACCCCAATTGACCACGGTAAATGAGATCACACCTGCTTCATTTGCTACCCCTGAAATTGGGAATGAACAAAGCCAAAGTGCCGATACGAGTTCTTATCAAAGTGAGACAAGCGAAAGCAGTACGACCGAAAAAGAACCTGTTGGCGAGTTAATGCCTATCAAACCCGTTGAACAAAAGCCAAAAGACAATACTATGCTGTATGTAATTGGAGCAGTGGTTTTGGGAGGAGGAATTTACATGGCCACAAAAAAGTAAAACGTAATTAAATCAATAAAAGTAAGATGAATAAAGAAGTAGCAATCATTGGTGGTGGAGTTGTTGGAGGTGCGGTATCAAATGGAGTTAGCACTTTATTACCCCAATCCGAAAGTCCGATTATCAATATCGTTTTGGCAGGAGCTTCGGCTTTTGGAGCCACAAAAGTCAGAGGAACATCCACAAAAGATAATCTTTTGAAAGGCGCTTTGATGGGTTCAGCTGTGGTGCAAGCCTTGACAGGAATAAAAAAAATAGCCGATAAAAGTTTGAGCACTAGACTTACAGGAGATAGCAAAGCCACCCGATTTATCAAAGGAGCTGTAGGCTTGGCTTGTCCTTGTGACGAAGGTTTGCAAGGTACTTTCATGGGAGGCGATGGTCAAATTTACCAGTACGATGAAAACGGCTTGAACGGCACTTTCATAGACGAAGCAGGAAATGTTTTTGAAATGAATAACGGTCTGAATGGCGCATTGGAAGATGAATTGTACGACCACGGACTACAAGGACCTGAAGCCAACATTTACGGAATGGAAGACGAAAGCGGTCTGAACGGTTCCGATGAAGAAGATTTGTATTCGGAATTATACCAATAGCAACAAGAAACAAACTCAATCTTGACTCCCCTTTCCTTTGGAGAGGGGTCGGGGGTGAGGAAAAACAATCAATCATCAATCAAAAAACAATCAAATGACTAGAAGAGTAGAATTAGCGTCAGCGGTAGCGACAATCAAGGCTAAAAGAAATGGTGGAATTCCAAGAGTGGGGCAATTAAAATTGACCGACAAAACGCTTTACTTAAATGTGAAGATCAAAGGAAATGCAGGTATTGTAAATCTAGTAGATGTCAACACTAGAAGAGAAGTTGGAATTACCAACATTGATGGAAACAAATTAAACGCAGGCCGTGACTACATTTTGGATAGCATGCGTGTTTTGTTGGGAGCCACGGGTTCAGACGATTTGAAAAATGAAACTTGGGTAAGCCCTTGGAGCATTACAGGACAAAACAGTTTGCCTAAAGCCTTTTTAGGAGCTGAGTTCCGAATTAACCAAGACAGAAATCAATTGGTAGATATGCCGATTACCGATTTATGTCAAGATGGATTTGTGTCTTCTTTTAGAAGTTTATCCACTTCGCCTTTGATTCGTTCGAATATGGAGTTTGAAATGGAAATCGAATACCCAAAAGGTGTTTCCGTTCCAGCTGACCAAGAGCACAATATTCGCATTGAAATACGAGCGCACCAAGCACAAGTTTAATCCGTAAAGGTTCAATTTATAAAGCCGTATCAGTAATGTTTACGGCTTTTTTTCAACACTATTCACTATGGCAGTAAGAGAAAAAGTAATCAATTTATTGATTCCAACCGAAGGAAATGAAGCAATGCTTACCACGGCTTTAGATGTGGGTTTTATACTGGGAGCTGAATTGCACACCAACCACAACGACCCTGATAATTTTGCCGAGTTTGGTATTTATGATGATAGTGGCGTAGCGTTTTCAAAACCTACTCACGTAAATCATTGGAAACGAAGAGAAGGCGCAGGATTTGAGGATAGTTACAAACCCTTGCTTTTTGATACGGAATCTAAAACTTTCACCTTCAAAGCAAAGACGGCAAAATCAGTAGATAAAGACACCTATTTTCATTTGATTTTGATGTACAAAATAAATCCTTCTAGCTGTTAAGACTTCTAAAAATGACACAAGACATTCTAATTATTAACACAGGAGTAGTTTTTTTGAAACTCAAAAAAGACCAGGACATCACCATTGAGGATGTAACGACTTTGCAAGTAATCAATAGTGGTTTTGTGCCCGTTTTTATCAATGATTTGGAGTTGGCTAGCAAGGAAAGAGCCACGATTGTAGTTTCGGATGGTTCTACTTCAAAAGTGGAATTATCCATTCGTTTTGCACCAACGGATACCAATGGTTCGAGTGAATTTTCAAAATTCAGTTGGAACAAAAAAGAACTAGATATTGTCTATAAAAAATTAATACGATGCAGGAATTAGATCATCTCATAGAAAAATTAAACACCGACCAATATTCGGCAGTTTCGGTTTTCGATTTGGATACCAATTCGTTTGTGTTTCGCAATAAAACCCATGCTGAAATCACAGCTGATGAAGGAACGGCAGAACAGTTTTTTGAAACCCTTTTTGCCAAAGGTCACAAGCGATTAAGTTTGAGTTTGAAGCGCAAAAACGGAAGTACGTTCAAAATTGATGGTCAAAGTTTTGAAGTCAATTTTTCAAAAGATACTTCCGAGCCAATGCCAGCTCCACAAGCACCCCATGTACCACCTCCGCCAACCGATTTTTTTCAGAATTCGTATGGTTTAGGAACACTGGACATGATTAATTTATTTGTAGCCAAAGGCGATGCCCAACGATTGTTGACCGAAAATGAAGTCTTGAAAGCCGAAAATAAAGAGTTTAAAAAGCAAAATGAAGAGCTGAAAGAAGAACGCTTGGCTTCCAAATATGACATCAACAAAAGCAAAGGCAATCAAGAAATGTTGTTAGGAGCCATTCAGCAATTGCCCGCTTTAATGAGTTTTGTCAAAGGTACACCGCCTGTGGGTTTGGGAAATGCGGTGGAAAGTTTCACTTCACCAGCTAAAAAACAGTTTGCAACGGCTTTGCAAAACATAGACGATTCAGTTGTAAATGTTTTGGATAGCATCAACAACGGATTGAATTCTAATGCTGAATTCTCGAATGAATTAGCAGAATTATTAAAAAAACATCACTTATGGGAAGCGTAAAACAAAGTATTCAAATCGAAGTGGTTGCCAAAACCCCTTTTGAGTTAAAACCAAAGACATCGGCAATCAAAGAACTCGCCAAACTCGATGCAGAAGTATTGACCAAGTTGGCGGAACTATCCAAAAATAAATCAGCCATCACGCAATTGAAAACCAATTTTGAGATGATAAAAGGGTTTTTAACGGCATAAAACAAAAGGAAGATGGAAAGTACAATGAGGTTGAGCCCAAGAGGAATGACCGTTTTGAAAGTGGCACTCTTGGGCGGAATATTTGCCTTTGCCTACTATAAAATTTTCAAAGGATTCCAACAGTTACGAGCCGACAAAAGATACAAACCAAGCAATATCAATGTAACCCAAGCCAAAGCAAGAGCCGAAGCTATTTACACCGCATTGCTGGGTTTTGGAGCCAATTACAAAACTGTAGAGAACAACTTAACAGGTTTGAATCACAACGGTTTTATTATGGTGTACAATGAGTTTGGAGAGCGAAGAAGTGCCACGTTGGTCAAGATGAATTTAGTGGAATGGTTGCAAGATCAGTTCAATGAAACCGACATTGCCAAGTTGAGATTTTTAATAAAAGGATTTTTCTAATGACAAATAAAACGAAAATACTACTAGGCGTATCGGTTTTGGTTATTGGAACTGGGATTTTTTTTCTAACCAAGAAGAACAAAAACGGACAATCGGTTTTAGGTGGAGGAACCAAATATATTGATGAAGGCGATGTGAATATGATTCCAGTATTTTCTGCTAGTCAAAAAGCCACAACCTTGTACAATGCCATGAACATTTACACCGGCACAGACGAGCAAACAATCATTGAGGAACTAACAGGAGTTTCACAAGCTCAATTTGGTTTAATCAGTAAAGCCTTTGGACTTAGAAATTACAACCGCTATTTGGGATACAATACCATTGGCGGAACTCCATTGCCTTTGAAAACGTGGTTGAGAGAAGAGTTAAATGATGCCGATTATCATTTGTTGCGAAAAAAATTTCCAATGTATTTATAATGTAGAATATGAAAGTGAGCAAAGAAAATAAAGTACTACTAGGAACAGCAGTAGTTGGAGCGGGAATTTTAGGTTTTCTGTATTGGAAGAAAAAGAAAAAAGAAGCCGAAGAGGATTTGATGGTTTATACTCCAGAACCCGTAGCACCAGCAACCCCAAAAGTAACTATTCAACAACCCGTAGTCGGAGCCGTTTTAGACAAAAACAAACTATTGTTTAAAGGAAGTAAAGGGCTTGAAGTGCGAGAATTGCAACGTTTGTTGGGCGTTAAAATTGATGGTGATTTTGGAAACATGACAAAAGCAGCACTATTGGCCAAAAAAGGAGTAACCAAAATCAGTCTCAATGGATATGCTAAAAAGAAAGTAGCCAGTAAAGCACAACCAACCGCTTTTGTTTTGCCCAAAAAAGGACAAAAAGTAATGGCGATTCAAAATGATGTGAGCGTTTTCAATGCCCAAAAAACAGCCGAAGGAACCTATTTCAATACAGGAACCAAGCCTTTTATCGGTGGAAGCTTTGATTACGGAGAACATATCGGCGTGTTTGTCGCTTCAAAAGTGGGCGGTCAATATTTAATCAACCGCAATGGGGTGTATTATTTTGTGAATGGCAATGCCGTAAAACCGTATTAAGATGAAATCGCCACTAATAACAAGTTTGTTGCAAACAAACACTAATAAATAAAAGGCGATACCATATTTGACCTTTAAAAAATAAATTTTACAAATATGAAATCAGAAACCAAAGTTGTACTCGGAGCAGTAGCCATCATTGGATTGTTGTTGCTCATGGGAAATAAAAACAGTGAACCACAAAAAGTACTATTGTAATGGCAAATTTCAATTTATTTCTACCCGAATTACTAAAAGCGGAAGGAGGGTATCAAAACAAAATTTCCGACCGTAAAGGCAATACCAACTCCCTTGGGCAAATGGTGGGAACCAAGTACGGAATATCTGCACCCGTTTATGAAACGTATATCAAACGCCCGCCAACGGTAAGCGATATGAAAAATCTGCCTTTATCTACAGCGGTTTTGATTGCTAAAAAATATTATTGGGATGCTTGCAATGCCGATGAAATTGAAAATCAATCCGTAGCGAATCTCATTGTAGATCATTATTTCAACTCGGGAAAACGAATGTTTGTCAAGCAAGTGTTGAAAGACCGATTTGGAGCCAAAATAAAAGTAGACAGCAAGATTTCAAGAGATACCATTGCGCTCATAAACGCATCGAATCCAGAGTTTTTGCATTTCGAATTAAAAAAATCAAGAGAGAAGTATTACCGAAGCTTGGGCGGTGTGAATTTAAGAGGATGGCTCAATCGTTTGTCTCGTTTTGTTTTCGAAAAAAAAAAGCCCAAACCGAATAATCACCCAATTGCTTCTGCCAAGCCTAGTTATAGCTACGCTTGGGATTGGCTCGTATTTACTAACAAAAAAGCCTTCCAAAAATGAAAAGTACCTTCTTAAATAGTATCAAAGAATATCAGGATTATTTTCTTTTTCTCATTGTGGTTTTGGCTGGCGTTTTTACCAAAGTGTATAATGCCATATCCAAAGGAAAAAAGCCAAGATTGAGTTGGTTTCTTGCCGAAGGCATTATGAGTTTTTTTGTGGCTTTCTCGGTCTATGCCGTATGCGACCAGTATTTGAATTTGAATAAAATTCTAACCTATGTCATTTGTGCTTGGGGAGGTTCCTTTTCCACTTTAATCCATAGTGAGGTTGAAGACTTAATCAGTAGCTTTTTTGATGTGCTAAAAAGTGTCATAAAAACAAAATTTAGATAACTATGAATCCAAATTATCAATCCGAGAATCCATTAAAAACCTTTTTGCAAACCCTTTTGGTTTTAGCGTTCGTTTTCATGCTTACCCTTTTAATGAATGGGTGCGCTTCAAAACCCCTAGAAAAAACACATACCATCGAACGATTGGTAACCTACAAAGCGGATAGCTTGAAAGTAACGGTTGTCAACCAAGCCGTTTTGGATAGTTTATTTATTCAGGTTTCCAAAGTGAAAACGGTAAAACCCGAATGTGATAGCATCACACAAATAACCCTTGACCAACTTTTGATGCAGCTCAATAGCAAAAAGAAATCAGGTCAAAACGAAATGGGTATTTATTACGATACCATAAAAAAAATGATTGTGGGTTGGCAGAAAATGGCACAAACCCAAAACGAAAAGTCAGCGAGTAACAAAATCACAAACACGGTAGCCATTGAAAAAGAAAAAATTCAAATGCCTGTGAAATACATTCCCATTTGGATTAAGATTTTGGCGGTTTTGGGAGGAGTAACTCTTGGGGTTTTGGTGTGGCGAGTAGCTAAAGTTTGGGTGTAATTGTTTTAATAATCACAAAATGAGTGTACGAAAAATTATCATCGGTGTGGGCATAGTGGCAGTAGTTGGCTATTTTTTATTAGGCAATAAAATCAAGAAAATCATTGAGCAGTTTCAATTCGTGAAAGTGTATCCAGTGGCTTTCAAAAAGTTTGATGTCAAATGGAATGATGGAGTTCCCTTTGTGACGTTTCTTTTGGATTTGAAAATGGTTAATCCAACTGGGGTGAATTTTGATGCCAATATTGTTGCAGTGACCTTAAAACGCATTTTGTTTTATGACAAAAGAAATATGCTTTTTGGGAGTTCCGAAGTGAACATTAACTCGATCAATATTCCAGCCAATTCCAATATCATACTCAAAGAAATCCCTGTAAAACTAGATTTACAAACCGCTATTACCACCGCCATCACCATTTTACGAAATGATGGTTTCAAAATAAACGAGATTAGAACAGAAGCCGTAGTAAGCATTTTAGGAATCGATTATACACTTTCATAACATGACTTTAGCAGAAGAATTCAACAACTTAAACGGGAAAGTGATTACTAGAGAAACACTTGAAAGTCTATTGGTCAAAGCCGAAAAAGAGCAAAATTCCACTATTTCCAATCGAATTAGAAAAGTGTTGCAAGCATATATATCCGATACTTTTTTAATTGAATTGCAACATACCGAATCCGCTTTTGGGTTAAATGGTGTGGATGTTCAAGGACATACAGGCTTGTTGAATGGTTTGGATTTTATTCCAGAATCCGAAGATATTGGATTGGGAAAACCCGTTTCTCCCGATGAAATCTATGATATGGTGACCAAGCGCATGATTGATTTAATCAAAGATGCCAACAAAGGCGATTACAAACGAGCTTGGAAAGAAGAAGGTTATTTGGTTCCATATAATTTCATTTCCAAAAAGGCTTATCGAGGAGTGAATGTAGTGATGTTGTCTCCTCTTTTTGGGATGTTGGATAATCCTTATTTTTTGACATTCAAGCAAATTCAAGAGAAAGGGGGGAAAATCAAAAAAGGAAGTCATGGGTATCGTGTGATTTATTATTCAACCTACGACAAAGAATATTCCGATGCTGAAATTGAAAGATTGAATTCGGTAATTGAAGATAACAAATTAGAGAAAGGCGATAAAAAGACAGTCTATTTCTTGAAATACTACAATGTCTTCAACGGACAAGATATAGAAGGAATCGATTTTGATTTAGAAAATTTTCCGTTTTTAGGCAAAGTAGTGAACAATGAAATAGAAACTGGAAACAATCAGAAAATTGAAGTAGCCGAAGCGATAGTGAGAAACTATCCCAAGCCACAACCTGAAATTCGATTTACAGGAAGCAGAGCTTTTTATGTTCCAGCAAAGGATTTGTTAAGTATGCCTGAATTGTCAAAATTCAAAACTTCAGAGGATTTTTATAGAACCTATTTCCACGAGTTAAGCCACAGTACAGGACACTTTAGTCGATTGAAAAGAGATTTAGCCAATGAATTTGGGTCGGCTGAATATGCTTTTGAAGAGTTGATTGCAGAGTTTGGAGCCGTTTTTTTATCGGCACAAGCAGGGATTATGTTTTACACCAATAAAAACCATGCAGGCTATTTAAAAGGATGGAACGATGTGTTGTTATCAAATTTAGAAAACGACAATCGTTTCTTGATGAAAGCCAGTAGCCAAGCTCAAAAAGCAGCAGACTTTATTTTGCAACCCGATGCTAATGGTGATTTCTTGTTTGTTAAGGAACTTTTGAAGTCAGAAGGCAAAGTGAAAAAACCGACAACCAAGCGTGTATCCAAAGTAGCTACGCCCAAAAAAGCAAAAGCTACTCCAGCTAAAAAAACAACGCAATCAAAAGCAAAAACACCAGTTAAAAAGCCAACCAAAAAGCCAACCAAAAAGCCAACACCAAAAATTGGCACCAATGCAATTGCTTCTTTAAGAGATATTGGAAATGGATTTTTGATGATGCATAAAATTGAGCTAAAAGCCACGGAATTTAGAGAAAGTAACGAAGTGGTTTTTGAACCGAGAAGTTTTGGAAAAATCAATGTAGATGGATTAATAATCAACTACAACACCAAAACCAAAATTTTTGAAGTTGCAGAAATGCAAGCAGGTAAAAAGGAAGACCAAATATGGGTGTATTTGGAAACCAAGCAACTTGTTATGGCTTTGAAAGAACTCATTAAAGGTAATAACAGAAAGCCGAAGAAAATCATTGATATGTCGGTGAAGCCCAAAACGTCAAAGAAAGTTGTCCAACCAAAACCAACAGTTGACAAAACGGAAACGGTAGAGGAACCTAAAATAGAAGGCGGTCAATATGCTTTGTTTGGAGCTGTAAAAGGGAACAAAACCAACCGAAATACCTTGGCTTATAAAATGGCAAACAAGTCTAAAAACGTCAATTATTTCAAGATTGACAACTTAGAAATGGCGCAGTTTTTAGGTCAAATTGAGCGCAAGAATAAAGAAAGTGTCGTGATTTCGTTAACAGGCGGACAAGGTTCGATGAAGACCAGAATGGCTTTTCAGTTTATGAATGCCATGGCGCAAAACTACAAAGTGGGTCACGCCAGTATCGAAGAGCATCCCGAGAGTAATTTATATTTTGACAAAGCCGAGCAATATTTAAATGCCAAAGCTTTGAATCATATCGAAGCTCCCGAAGTAAAATCGGTGCAGGAATTAGAGCAGCTTATTGCCAAAAATGATGTGATTGTCATTGATAGCTTTACCAAAATGCAAGAAATGCATAAAGGATTTGAGGTAGATAAAGACTTGCGAAAAAAATACGATGGTAAATTGTTTCTAGTGATTTTCCAACAAACCACTGATGGTAAAATGCGTGGCGGAAGCAAAAGTCAGTTTGATGCTGATATTGTTTTGTTTACTGAAAAGAAAACAGATTATCATGAGAATTATGTCTATGCCGACAAAAACCGCTATCAAGACAAACCTTTGGACGGCTTGAAGTTCAATATTTTCAATAAACGATTACTACGAAGTGGAACGGAAACACCAACCGTACCAACCAGTAAAAGAAGATTATCATTTAGTGTGAATTAAGTATGGAAACGATAAAACAACTCGAAGCAAGATTGTTATTTGAAACCAAACAATCCAATGCCTTTAGATTTAAAAGAAACGAAGCCAGATCTATAAAGGAACAGAAAGCTTGGCAAACCTTAATTGATTTAGCTGACCAAAGTAAAAAAAAACTTAGAACTAAAATTGAAATTATGAAAGCAGGATTAAAAAAACCAAGTGTGAGAGGTTTAAAAACCGTGTGTACTAGAGTAGTAAAAGCCACAGGCTTGAAAGTAGATGGTACACTAAAAAAAGGCTACAAATACATCAAAGGCGGTAAAGTCGTCAAAGTGGCACAACCAAAAAAGCCAGTAAAAAAACGTGTGGTAAAAAGAGTTGCTAAAGCCAAAACACCAAAAAGGAGAGTAGTTCGAAAAAGAAAAGTTAGAAGAGCGGCTTAATTTCTAAATATGAGCAAAATTGTAAAATTTGTAAAAGATAAAAACGGAAATGTCTTGTTGTTTCGCACACAAGACAATTTCCTAATTACCTCTTTTAGTCCGGCACAAAATGTGGTTGGTGTTCCTTCTTCGGTTACTCAGTTTAAAATCCAATCCGAAGCTTCTTTTGGGAACAATCCTTTTGTTATGGATTATTTGCAGGTAGCTACTGAATTATGTGAACCGATGATTATGGCTCAAAACTTCAATGCTTTTTTAATTGAATTGGCTGAAAAATTCTTTTTTACCGACAATTGTTGTGATGGTGGAACTGGTGAACAGGGCATTCAGGGAGAGCAAGGAATCCAAGGGGAACAAGGTATTCAGGGAATCCAAGGAGAAAAAGGCGAACAAGGAATTCAAGGTGTTCAAGGAGAACGTGGATTTCAGGGTGTTCAAGGAGAACAGGGCATTCAAGGCACAAAAGGAGATAAGGGGGAACAAGGACTTCAGGGTATTCAAGGCGACAAAGGCGATAAAGGTGACAAAGGCGATCAGGGTATTCAGGGTATTCAAGGAGAAAGGGGAGAACAAGGAGTACCAGGAACAGGAACTTCGGGACCAATTCCCAATCGATTCGAACCCAATTCTGGGTATAGTCCAAACTATGATGGGTATTCATTAATGGATTATATAACTGCAAATGGCGATAGACAAACGTTTGTCAGTCTATTCAATGAGCAAGGAATTCCTTCGGGAACTTTGGGAATGATCGATACGGATGGTGTTTACAAAGCGTTGATGAGTTTAGCTACAGTGGAACGTGTAGTTGAATTTGCTTTTAAATATGTGGATTTGGTTAATGGTCTTAACACTATTGCTTTACCTGATACGGCTTTTGGAGAAGTAATAGATGTTTTAAGTATTCGAGATGCATCAGGAAATAACATTCCTTTTCGATTTACTAATGTTGAATACTGGCGAAATGCGAACATCTTTGTAACGCAGGCCTATTCCAATGTGAAGATTAATTTTTTAGTAAGCCATTTCAAATATTCACCAGTGAATTTTCAACCTGTTTGGTAATAGTTTTTAATGAGAGTGATTTATACTTTTCATCCCACAATTCTAAGTAGAGAATGGGTAAAACCTGATTTTCAACAATGGTTCCTTAGAAAATCTATCAAAGATGCTTTGCGGTTTTATTCAGAGGTCTATTTTTATACCAATGATGAATTTGCAAAGCAAATCAAAGACATTCAAGGGATACATATTATTATTCAAGAACCAAGACCATTTGATAAAGAACTTTGGGCTATGCCTAAAATTTTTGCTTATGAAGCGCAAAACATCCCTTTTTTATTCCTTGATTTAGATGTAATTTTAGGACATCAACCCGAGTTTGATTCGGTTTTGGTGGAAAGTATTGACAGTGGTGCTTTTTTTAAAGAAAGCTACAGACAAGCTGAAAAACACCATACTCATGCCTATAACATGGGAGTTTACGGTTGTAAAGATTTGAGCTTCAATACTGAATTTTGTAAAAAAGCGCATCAATTTATAGCTGATAATTATGAAAAATTCGCCAAAAAAGGTATAATTCGATTTATGCCCATCTATTTCGAACAATTAATGTTAGCCGAAACTTTGAAGGAATTCAACTTAGAACCCAAACTAATTGACAACCCTAATTATGTTCACTTAAAAAATCAAAAGTGGGATCTTGAAACGTATAATAAAATGCTCAAAAAATAGAAGAAAACTATTTATTGCGCATTATTAATATGTTTTGAATAATCCTCAGGAAGAACTGCATCAATATCACGTAAATATTTATCCAAAGCAACCATTGTTTCGTGACCTGTAATCAACATCAATTTGCTTTTAGCTTCAAATGGAGTGCTGTTTTTTACAAATTCATGGTACAGTTTGGTAATGAAAGTGTGTCGGAAACTGTAAAGACCATAATCCTTACCTAAGCCTAAGCTATCTTTTACTTTTTTGAAACGTTTACTGAAATAATCTCTTTTGTCAGTTTCATTTGTTGCCCACTCTTGCCCAATTCCATTAGGAGTAAATAAATAACTCTCTGGATGGAATTTCTCTAAATCGGGTAAAGTAGAAAGTAATATCTCGGGTATGATTTTCACTTTTACCGCTTTGTTTTTTGCTCTCACGTAAATCCTTCTATCTTTTACGTTTACGTCTTTAATTTGTAAGCGTACCACTTCAACGGGGCGTAAATGATTATAAGAAATGAATTGAATGAACAGTAACATCAATTCATCATTACTTTTTAGATAGTTGAAAATGTCAACTTCTTGTTTACTGCTATAGGTTTTGTTTCGCTCAGGATTAGATTTTAAGACATTGATTTTTTTGACAAAATTGTCAGGAATAATATCGTTATCCTCCAAAGATTGAAAAAACATGGATAAAATAGCTCTTGTGTTGTTTCGATTTTTGGCACTGGTTGTCGATAAAACGCTATTCAAAAACGTCACAATTGTTTTTTTGTTAACCGCTGTAATGTATCGGTTTTCAAAACCGTTGGCCAAAAGCCATTTTTCAAAAGATTTGATTCGTATTCTATAATCTCGAAAACTATTATCTTTTAAAGTGTTTTTCTTAAGTTCTAAAGAAAAGGTTATAGCATCAGGAATTGAATATTTTTTTGTTTCGTCTACTGGAACAGAATCTTCATCATAAGGATTAAAGCCATTTTCTAAAATATTCTCAACAGCTTTGGCTAAAATCTTAATAGCGTTTTTTCTTTCCTTAAGATTTTTGAATTTGTTTACCCCAGCATAGATAGGAGTCTGTCTTTCTAGCTTGTCAGTTGCAGGGTTTCTGTAGGAATAATATACATACCAACGCTTCGATAAATCACCGTTTGCATCGTATATTTTAGGTGCTGAATATTGACTTTTGTATTCCAAATCGTATGCGTTAGCGTATTCATTTGATAAGAGGTCGATAATTTTAGGCATAAAAAAACGGTTTTAAATTGCTTTAAAACCGCATAAAATCTGTGTTTTTTGATTTTTCAACCTAGTAGCGAGACCGAGATTTGAACTCGGGACCTCAGGGTTATGAATCCTGCGCTCTAACCAACTGAGCTATCTCGCCTTATTCTGGTTAATTGAATAACCCCTGAATGCGGGTGCAAATATAAAAATAAAATTAGAGTTGGCAAGCATATTGATGTAAAAAATATTTTTTTTTAAAAACGTTTTATTTTGGCATTATATTCTTATATTTCCAAAAAAAAGTAAGTATGGATCAAAAAGTAAGATACGAGATTGAATTCCCAATAAACTCTTCACCACAATTATTGTATCAATATATATCTACACCTTCAGGTTTGGCGGAATGGTTTGCTGATGATGTGAATTCAAGAGGAGAATTTTTTACTTTCATTTGGGATGACACAGAAGAAAAAGCAAGATTAGCTTCAAAAAAATCTGGAGAGAAGGTTAAATTTAGATGGGTCGATGAAAAAAACAAAGACACAGACTATTTTTTTGAATTGCATATTCTTGAAGATGAATTGACTAAAGATGTTTCTTTATTGGTGATTGATTTTGCCGAGAAAAACGAAGTATCTGAATCTTCACAATTGTGGGAAAATCAAATTTCTGATTTAAAACATCTCATCGGTTCCGTATAGTAAATGTCTATTTTAAACTATATCTTTGCCCTAAACTAACTTTAGGGCTTTTTTATGATTAATTTTAATGGAATACTACAGGATTCAGATACAAATTTGTTAGAACAAAATCGTGGTTTTTTATATGGAGATGGTGTTTTTGAAACACTGAAAATTGTAGATGGTAAGATTTTATTTTTTGAAGATCATTATTTTAGATTAATGGCAGCTATGCGAATTGTTCGTATGGAAATCCCAATGAATTTCACATTAGAGTATCTCGAAGAACAGGTTTTGTCTTTGGTTAAAAATAATAAATGTGAGTCATCCGCTCGTGTTAGAATAACAGTTTACAGAAATAATGGTGGTTTTTATTTGCCTACTAATAATACCGTGTCTTTTTTAATTCAAGCTTCAGCTATAGAGAGTTCAACCTACAGTGTTAGTGAAAAGGAATATGAAGTAGATTTGTATAAAGATTTTTATATCCCAAAGCAATTATTGTCTAGTCTGAAGACAACTAATAAAATAATTCACGTTACAGGAAGTATTTTTGCTAAAGAAAATGATTTGGATAATTGTATTTTGCTAAATGATAGTAAACATGTTGTAGAGGCTTTGCAGGGTAATTTGTTTATGTTAATGGGGAATACATTAATCACTCCACCAGTAAGTGAAGGGTGTTTGAATGGTATTATGAGAAAGCAAATTTTGAGTTTGGCTAAAAAAGAAACTACTCTAGAAGTTGTTGAACAAGTTATTTCTCCTTTTGACCTTCAAAAAGCGGATGAATTATTTGTAACCAATGTTATTAAAGGCATTCAGCCGATTACCAAATACAGAAAAAAGGAATTTGCAATTGAAACAACCAAAATGTTGAATGATATACTCAATCAACATTTGGGGATGAATTAGTTCAAATAAGGGTTTTCGGGGGCATTGGACCAAATTAAATAATCGCCACCTAATTCCATTAATTGTTCTTTCCAGAAATGGGTAGAGGATTTTCCGATTATTTTGTTTTCATATAAGTTTTCGGCTATGATCCAAGAGTTGTCTTCCATTTCGTTTTCTAATTGTTTTTCTACCCAACCTGTATAGCCAAGAAAAAAACGAATGTTATTTTTTCCGATTAAACCCAAATTAATCAATTCTTTGGTGGATTCAAAATCGCCCCCCCAGTAGATGCCATTTGAGATTTCAACACTATTGGGGATAAGATCAGGAATGTTATGAATAAAGTAAAGATTGTCTTGTTCAACAGGTCCGCCATTGTATATTTTGAATCGAGCCTCAATCTCAGGGATCAAATCATTAATGGTGAACTTTAAAGGTTTGTTGATTATAAAGCCAATAGAGCCTTCTTGGTTATGATCGGCTAATAATATTACGGATCTATTAAATGATAAATCACCAATTAGCGAAGGTTCTGCTATTAGCAGGTGACCTTTTTTTAATTTTTCTGATATCATAATTTTTATTTTTTTTATTAAATTTAACAAAAAAAAAATTATTTATCAAAAAATAATCGTTCAAATGCAAAAAAAAACCTTCCATATGGAAGGTTTTGATGTATTATTGATAGAATGGATTAGTTTACCGCTCCTTCTAAATCAGCCCCAGCTTTAAATTTAACAACATTTTTTGCTGCAATTTGAATAGTTTTTCCAGTTTGAGGGTTTCTACCATCTCTAGCCGCTCTTGAAGAAACTGACCATGATCCGAAACCTACTAAAGATACTTTTCCTCCTTTTTTCAAGGTACCACCTACATTTCCTAAAAATGATTCTAATGCTAATTTTGCAGCTGCTTTAGTAATTCCTGCATCAGCAGCAATAGCGTCGATTAATTCTGATTTGTTCATAATAAATAGTTATTAATTGTTGGTTAAAATGTTATTACAACAAATTTAGTAGGATTTGCGTTCCTTGCAAGTGTTTTTGTGATTTTTAGCCAATTTTGTTAATAACTTACTTTTTTTGTTCATAAAAGAAGCTTTGAGAAAGCCTGAAATTTGGGAGTGCCTATTTTTACTGGTGTTAAGCCACTATAATGTTTTTAGAAAAAGTAATGCCATTTAGTAGTTCGGCAGTTTTCATTCTTTTTTTTCCAGGAAATTGTAAACTCAAAATTTCAATAAAGCCATTGTGTATGGCTATTTTTAATTCTTTTTTGGTGCAAACGATACTTCCAATAGGATTGGAATGAGATTCTGTTACAATTTTTGACTCATAAATCTTAACATTGTATTCGGTATTATTGTCTATAAAATAGCACCAAGCGGCTGGATAAGGGTTTAAACCACGAATCAAATTATGAATACTTTCGGCGGATTGATTCCAGTCTATTTTGCAATTTTCTTTGTTGAGTTTATAGGCTGTTTTGATTTCTTCGTTATCTTCCTGAATTGTTGGGTTAACTTTGTTTGATTCAATAAGTCTTAAAGTTTCTATAACTGTTTCGCTTCCAATATACATCAGTCGATCATGCAATTGCCCTGCATTTTCTTCTTTTTCGATTGTTGTTTCTTTACTAAGGATCATCGCGCCTGTGTCGATTTTATCGTCAATAAAGAAGGTGGTAACGCCTGTTTTGGTTTCTCCATTGATAATGGCCCAATTAATAGGTGCGGCACCTCTATAATTAGGTAATAAGGAAGCGTGAAGATTAAAGGTTCCTAATTTTGGCATTTCCCAAACAACTTTTGGAAGCATTCGGAACGCCACTACAATTTGTAAATTAGCATTTAATGCTTTTAATTCTGCCAAAAAACTTTCTTCTTTGAGGTTACTAGGTTGTAGAATTTTTAATCCTTTTTCTAGTGCATACTCTTTTACTGCTGAATACTTGATTTTTTGTCCTCGTCCTGCTGGCTTATCTGTAGCGGTTATTACCCCAACTACTTCAAAATTATTTTTGACTATTGTATCCAGAATTCCTACTGCAAATTCAGGAGTTCCCATAAAAACGATTCGTAATTTTTCCATTTTATTGTAAAGTGTATTTATTGTTGGGTAACATTTTAATTTTGTTTTGCTCTAGCAAGGTTTGTAGTGCAAAGATAATAGCATCGGCACTTTTTTGTGTCTTTTTTTCGAGTTGTCTTGAGTTTAAATCTTCTTTTTGCAAAAGTTCACGAATGACATTGGGAAGTTCTTCATCAAAAGTCAAAGTTTTTGAATTCGAGATGCAGTAGGAACAAATACCACACTCTCGGCTTGATTTTTCTCCAAAATAAGCAAGAAGCAGCTGACTTTTGCATTGTTTTTTATTTTGTGTATACTCGATAACATTAGCCAGATGCTCTTTTTTTAATTGATTTTGTTGGTCCAAATGTTTAACTACCCGATTGATGGTTCGTTCATCTTCTCTTACTTCATTAAAAAGAATGGAGGCATCATTGTTTTTTGCATGATACTCAATGATTTCCTTTTCGGTTAATTTTTTTAAAACGAAATGAACGTCCTCTTCCTTGACGTTTGCTTTTTTGGCGATTAGTAAAAGGTTGAAAGGTGTTTGCATTTCGTATATTCCTGGATAAGTTCGAAGTATAGCTAGAATAATCTCTTCATCATTTGGATTAAGGCTAATGTGTCGAATTACTTCTTTGGACGGAATTAGAAATTGCAAGGTTATTTTTTCAGAGAATTCTTGAGATAAAGTAATAATACCCTGTTGGTCCAGAAATTGTAACGCTTGATACGATTTTAGAATTGGAAAACTATATTTTGTGCAAAAATGATTTAAGTTGAAGGTGAATTGTTCGTTTATTCCTTCTCCGTAAGCGATTTTAAAATAATTACAAAGTTTGACAAAAGCTAAATTCAAAAAAGGGCGATCTGGTAAATTATTAATGAATTGAGCTGTTGCCTGAAGGCTATCTGATGGACTGTTTAATAAAATGGCATACGCTTTATTGCCATCTCTTCCTGCTCTTCCTGCTTCTTGATAATAATTCTCTAGATTTTCGGGTAATTGAATATGGATGACGGTTTTTACATTGGCCTTATCGATTCCCATTCCAAAAGCATTGGTGGCAACGATAACTTGTGCCTCTTCGTTCATCCACCGTTGCATGTTTTTTTCTTTCTCTTTATACGATAAGCCGCCATGATAATACGTGGCTTTAAATCCCAAAACGTTGAGTTGTGCAGCAATGTCTAAACACGACTTTCTATTTCTTACATATATAATAGAAGGTGCAGGGTTTTTTATCAGTATTTGTTGAATACGATACAATTTGTCCTCGACTTCAAAAACCATATAGGCTAAATTTTCTCTAGCAAATGATTTTTGAAAAATAGCAGGTTGATGTAAGTTGAGATCTTGTATAATGTCTTCTTTTACTTTTGGTGTAGCAGTGGCTGTCAATGCCAAAAAAGGAATTTTAGGGAAGTGTTCTTTAAGATGGCTGATTTTTAAGTAAGCAGGTCTAAAATCATGTCCCCATTGCGACACACAATGCGCTTCGTCAATAGCGATTAAGTTGATGGGTAGATTTTTGATTCTGTCCAAAATCCAATCAGCTTGAAGTCGCTCCGGAGAGAGATATAGAAATTTGTAATTCCCAAACTGACAATTGTCTAACAAATCAATAATTTCTTCAGTTGCAATTCCGCCAGTAAGAGCTATAGCTTTGATGTTGCGCTGTTGAAGATTGACTACTTGGTCTTTCATTAAAGCGACAAGAGGTGAAATGACCAGACAAATGCCTTCTTTTAGTAATGCAGGAACTTGAAAACATATCGATTTGCCTCCACCCGTTGGTAGAATGGCTAAGGTGTCCTTACCATTATGAACCGATTCGATAATTTCCTGTTGAAGTGAACGGAAACTATCGTGTTTCCAATATTTTTTTAGAATTTGTAAGGCTTCTTGCATGGATTTCAGTTTCGTTCAAACTAGAAATCTATTCCCGATTTCTTAATTATTTGCTGGAAATTCGGTCTAAGATAAAAAGAATTCTGTTATCAACGGTATCTTTTGGAACTTCGATTAATTCGTAGCCATAGTTTTGATAGGTCTCTTTCAGATGAATGTATATTTGTTGCGCTTGTTCATAGTTTTCGTAGCGTTCACCATCGCTTTTGTATATTTCTTCCCAGGGAGGGAGCATGAATATTTTTGAATACGTACAAGCCAAGCAGGCTTCTTCAAAATGTGATGGATATGCATCGCCAATAAAATTCATATAAGCGACTACGTCAGGCACGCCTCTGTCTATAAAAACTACTGGATGAGCTTCTTCTTGTGCATCGTTAAATTGTTTAATTCTTCCTTCGAGTAGTTTTTGACTAAACAATATTGGATTTTCTAGAAATAATTGGTCAATTCCTTGTTTTTTGGCTTCGGCAGTTACTTGTCTAGAGATTTCTGGATAACAGCAATGTCCCATAGCTGTAAGCTGATTAATGATAGTTGATTTTCCTGTTCCAGGACCGCCAATAATAACGATGATTTCTTTTTGCACGTTTTGTAAATAAGGGCGCAAATTTACCTAAACTTATTGGTTTTCAAAACATTTTTGTTAGGATTATTTATGGTAAAATATACTATTGATTTTGATTGATGTTTTGGATAAAGACAAGATATAAATGTCTTGGTTATGAGTGTTTTACTTTTGGGTTTCTTTTTTGAGTTACAGAAAACAGTTTTTTGGATAAAGCTACTTTGTCTTAATTGCTTATTGTAAAAAAAAATCCTAAATCCTAGTTGTAAATTCTTGAATCTGCCCTCAAAAATGTATATTTGCGTTTATTTTAAATTAGTAATGGATAAAGATAAAGAAAAAGAGACCGCTGCTTTTTATGAAAGATTACAAGTAGAATTAGATAATAGTAATACTTGGCCAGCGGAATACTTGTTTAAATTTATTGTTCCTTCAGTGGATGGAAATGTAAAAAAAGTAGAGGAGGCGTTCAATTGTATGGGAGCCGTAATTAAAACTACTAAATCAAAAACAGGTAAATTTACTAGTGTTTCTGTTGATGTAACCATGAAAAACTCACAAGAAATTATTGAAAAGTACCAAGAATTATCTACAATTGAAGGTATTGTTTCCCTATAATTATGATCGAAAAATATAAAAAAGAAAATGCTAATGATGTAGTGTGTCATTTAGAATATAATTCTGAAAGAAAACATTTAATCATTCCTGAGTATGGTCGTCATTTGCAAAAATTGATTGAGCAAGCTACTGTTATCGAGAGCGATGAAGAGCGTAACAAAGCTGCTAGATACATTATTCAAGTAATGGGAAGCTTAAATCCTCATTTGCGTGATGTGCCTGATTTTCAGCATAAGTTATGGGATCAGTTATTTATAATGTCCGACTTTCGTTTGGCGGTAGATTCTCCGTATCCTATTCCTTCACGTGAAGTTTTGCAATTGAAACCTGAGGTTTTGCAATATCCACAAAATTATCCTAAGTACAGATATTATGGAAATAATATTAAGTACATGATAGATGTGGCTAATAAGTGGGAAGAAGGTGAAATGAAAAGTGCCTTGGTCAAGGTAATTGCCAATCACATGAAGAAGTCATATTTAAGTTGGAATAAAGACACTGTAAAAGATGATGTTATTTTTGAGCATTTGTATGAGCTTTCTGAGGGTAAATTGAATTTGTTGCAAAGCAAAGAAGAGCTTTTGGGTACAACAGATTTACTTCGAACCAATAAAAGAATGTCGAATAAAATCACTCCTTCTAATCAGCAAAAAAATCAGAATAACAAAAATAAATCGGGTAAAACTCCGATGCACAAAAATCAAAATAGAAAACCGCAATAATTATATTTGGGTAATTATTGATTAATATAAATTGGTATAACAAATGGGAATTTTCAAGATCGAAGGTGGAATTCAATTAAAAGGAGAAATCACCCCACAAGGAGCAAAAAATGAAGCGTTACAAATTTTATGTGCCGTTTTGCTTACTCCAGAAAAAGTAACAATCAATAATATTCCAGATATTATTGACATCAACAAATTAATTACTTTGTTGGGTAATTTAGGAGTTAAAATTCAAAAAAACGGAAATAGTTCCATTACTTTTCAAGCTGATGAAGTAAATATGGGCTATTTAGAAACCGAAGCTTTTAAAAAAGAAGGTGGTTCTTTACGTGGTTCGATTATGATTGTTGGTCCATTATTAGCTCGTTTTGGTAAAGGCTATATTCCTAAACCAGGAGGAGATAAAATTGGGAGAAGAAGATTGGATACTCATTTTGAAGGGTTTATCAATTTAGGTGCTAAGTTTAGATATAATAGAGAAGATCATTTTTATGGAGTTGAAGCTCCAGATGGACTTACAGGTACTGATATGTTACTGGACGAAGCCTCAGTAACGGGAACTGCTAACATCGTAATGGCTGCTGTTTTGGCCAAAGGGACGACCACAGTTTACAACGCTGCTTGTGAGCCTTATTTGCAACAATTATGCAAAATGCTTAACTCCATGGGTGCTAAAATTTCTGGTGTTGGATCTAATCTTTTAACTATTGAAGGAGTAGAAGCATTAGGTGGATGCGAACACCGAATTCTTCCAGATATGATTGAGATTGGTTCTTGGATTGGATTGGCCGCTATGACTAAATCTGAGATTACTATAAAAAATGTAAGTTGGGAAAATCTTGGAGTTATTCCTAATGTATTCCGTAAACTAGGGATTACACTAGAGAAAAAAGGAGATGATATCTTCATTCCTGCTCATGTGAATGGTTACGAAGTTAAAACAGACATTGATGGTTCTATTTTAACCATTGCTGATGCGCCTTGGCCTGGTTTTACTCCAGATTTATTAAGTATTGTTTTGGTAGTAGCGACTCAAGCAAAAGGTGATGTGTTGATACACCAAAAAATGTTCGAAAGCCGTTTGTTCTTCGTAGATAAGTTAATCGATATGGGAGCAAAAATTATTTTGTGTGACCCACATAGAGCGGTAGTTATTGGGCATGATTTCAAATCGCAATTAAAAGCTACTACAATGTCTTCACCAGATATTCGTGCGGGTATTTCGTTATTGATTGCTGCTTTGTCAGCGAAAGGAACAAGTACTATTCAAAATATTGAACAAATTGATAGAGGTTACGAGCGCATTGATGAGCGTCTTAGAGCTATCGGAGCCAATATTGTAAGAGCTTAAAAAGAATAATAATTTCAATGAGTCGTTTAAATTAGTTTTGTTTTTTTGTCAAAGCTAGTTTAAACGATTTTTTAATTGACTAAAAAATGACTAACGAACAAACAGCTATAAAAGCAACTTATTTTAGTATTATTGGTAATACGTCTTTGGCTATAGTAAAAGGATTGGCTGGTTTTTTCGGTAATTCTTATGCGCTAATTGCTGATGCGATTGAATCTACTACTGATATTTTCGCGTCCTTTTTGGTGCTTTTTGGAATCAAATATTCTAATAAACCTGCGGATGATAATCATCCATACGGACATGGTCGTGCAGAGCCTTTGATTACGTTTCTAGTGGTCGGTTTTTTGATTACTTCGGCTACGATTATTGCCTATGAGAGTATTCAGAACATAGGAACCCCTCATGAATTACCTAAATCTTGGACACTTTATATTTTGGGAGCCATCATTATTTGGAAAGAATATTCGTTTCAACTAGTGATGAAAAGAAGTAAAGAGACCAATAGTTCTTCTTTGGAAGCCGATGCTTGGCATCATAGAAGCGATGCTATTACTTCGGTAGCTGCATTTTTAGGTATTTCTATCGCACTTTATTTTGGTAAAGGTTATGAATCTGCCGATGATTGGGCGGCTCTTTTTGCATCTGGTTTTATTTTGTACAATAGCTATAAAATATTTAGACCGGCTTTGAGCGAGATAATGGATGAACATCTATATGATGAATTGGTGGAGGAAATTAGAGTTGTTTCCTTAACGGTTCCAGGTGTGATAGATACTGAGAAATGTTTTATTAGGAAGGCAGGAATGCAGTATCATGTAGATTTGCACGCAAGGGTAGAAGGTACCATTACAGTTAGAAAAGGACATGATATTGCACATGATTTGAAAGATACACTCAGAGCTCAAATCCCTTCTTTGGGACATGTGTTGATTCATGTAGAACCGAATTAATTTTAAGTCACTACGAAAACAAAAAGGTAAGATGTTAACTTTTAGCCCCGGTAGTAGCGGCATCCTTTTTTTAATAACCCTTCTGGAGTTTTGAATTCTAGAAGGGTTTTTTTATTTGGGTTATTAAAAAAAGATATAGCGGATGACGGGACTTTGCCCACAAGAAAGCCTGTTCTTGCTGCTCCTAATCTAAAATATTCAATAGTTTTAGTCCAAAAATTACGCCGTCACCTTGAAAACCATTTTGGTAAGAGCGGACATAATCTACTCTGAACTGTTTGAATTTCCCTATTCCTAAGTTATCGAGTCCTATGCTGATTTCTTGGTAAGGTTTGCGATTTGGAATGGCTAAGTTGTGAAAACCGAGCATTAAACTGCTTTTTAAAAGGTTGAGTCCTGGTATTTTGTTCATTATAAAACCATTGTCGCTGTACTCTGAATGAAATTCAAGATATGCATCGTTTGTACTATTACTGTAATAAGGTAACAGGTTGAAAACGTTTAAATAGCGTTCGGTTTGGCCAATTCGTGTTTGATTGCCATTGAAATGTTTGTAATCCATAAAGGCAATATTTTCGGCATTGAAGAATTTACCTGCTCTTAGATTTACACCCAAATCGCCTTTGTTGGATAATGAAAGGTCATATAGCACACGAGCACTAATTAAATCATACTCGTAGTTTTTTTGGCTAGCAGCAAAGGCTTTTTCGTAGCCTAAAAGCACGGTTGGATACTTGTCGTTTCGGAGGTTGAATTTTCCGTCAGGGCGCGAAATGTATTGGTTGCCAAAGTTAATGCGCCAGTTCAAATTAGCTTTTAGTAACTGATGAGTTGAGAAACCAGCAGTTGAATAATCATTAGAATCCAAAGGATTGTTTGAAGAATAAAGGTCGTCATTTTTGATAAAGGTATAGTTAGTAGTATTAAATAAAGGTTTGCGTTGGCTGTATTCAAGTTTTCCAGTAAAGTTGATGCCGTTGGCTATATTTTGAGAATACGTAACATTGAAAAACTCTTTGTTGTACAATTTCATAAAATTGTTTTTGAAGAAGAGTGTGCTTATCGAATTGATGAAAGGCGAGATTGGATTGTTTTCGTTGAATTGTTTCACAGCCGTTCCTCCAGCAACCCAAATTGTGGCATAATTTTGATTATTAAATCGGTGACTAAAGTTTCCGACTACGCGAAGACGTTCGTCTGAAAAGCCATAATTGAAAGTTGTTGCAAGAGCTGTGCTTTTTCCAGATTCATCATCCCATTTGCGATAAGTAAAGCCAGAATCAAGATTGAAACCTTGAACCGTGTTGAACGTTAATGAACTTATGTCCATTAATCCAGCATAATCGAATGACCATTTTTTGAAGGTATTTTTGTAATGATACCCTGTTATTGGGTTTAATGATTTGAATTTATTTCGTTTTTGGTCGATTGAATCCAAATATATTTTGGAAGAACGGATGGTTTGAATGCTATCTTTTTTGATATAATCATTACTTTCTTCCTCAGTGAGTGGAATAGGTCTTGTGCTTTCCCAGAAAGTGTCTTCTTTTTTGTTGGCATTGTTTTCAAAACTAACAATTTCATTGCCAAAGGTCTTTTTCTCAAAAGTTTCAAAGAACTCATAATTGCTATACACATAATTGAAGGTGCCTGAAAATCCGATTCCGAAAGCACCAGCTGTAAATGCTAAGCTTTGGGCATTTTTGCTCCAAACTTTAGTTTTGGAATTGTAATTGAAATTTTGTTTTAAGGTCATCACTTCCGTGAATTCATTCCGCATGCGATAGCCTTTTATATCAAAATCAACGGCATAAATTGCCCAACTGTCTTCTACAATATAAATGTAACCTTCAAAAACGGGTTCTTTGTCGCGTCTTGGAATGACTTTAATTTTGTTGATTTGATGATTGCTTTCGTCAAAAAAAGTGCTTTCGAGTTTGTATTTATAATATTGAAAGGCATTACTTGCTATGGGCGAAATCATTTTTACATTAAAATCGACTGTATTGTCATAAAAATCGTAAAATGAAGAGCGAGCAGTATTGTAACTAAAGCCTTTATCGTTTCCTGATATTTTAGAGGCAATAATTCTTTCTTTATAGTTGTTTGGTTTTTCGAAGGTGAGTTTCGATACGGTTTCAGATAAGTACAAAATACCACTTCCAGTTGAATCTAAGCCAGTGGTCATTTCGTCTGGCATATCTAATTTCATTCCTAAAATCTTTTTAGGTAGATTTTTGATTTTAAACAATCCACGAGAATAAAAATCGGCGGTGAATCGGGCTGTTTTTTCAGTGTTTTCTTTTCGTGCTGCAATCGCACTTTTGATGATGGCGTTAGCAGGATTATTTTTTGGATTGATGACTACTTCGTTGAGATTGTAATTCTCTTCCGACAACTGAATGTCAATTGTTATTGGTGTTTTTTCGTAATGAATAGTTTTCTTTACGGTTTTATAACCAAGGAACTGAAATAGTAAGGTGTAATCGCCTTCTTTTTTGAGATTTAGTTCGTATTTTCCTTTCTCGTTGGTGGTAGTTCCTGAATAGGAATTTTGAATGATAACGGAAACAAAAGGTAATGGGTTTCCTTTTTCGTCAGTAATAGTTCCTTTTACTTGTGCGATAAAAGGCGAATAAAGTAAAAATAAAATAAAAACGTAAAATTTTTTCATCTGCTTTTTTTAGTAAAATTAAACAGATGAAAAAACTTACATCATAAAAACTTGTTAATTTATTGTGTTAAAAATGGTAAGATTATACAAAAGATTGAATCGCGAGGTCATAACTTTTTAAACCGAAACCCAAAATAACTCCTTTGGCATTTCCTGAAATATAGGATTGATGTCTGAAACTTTCTCTTGAAAAAGTATTGGAAATATGCACTTCGATAACTGGGGCAGTGATAGCTTTTACGGCGTCGCCAATACCAATCGAGGTATGGGTATAAGCACCAGCGTTAAGAATGATTCCGTTATAGGTAAATCCGAATTCTTGGATTTTATCGATTAATTCCCCTTCGATATTGCTTTGGAAGTAAGAAAATTGGATATGAGGAAACTTAGTTTTTAAACTTTCAAAATAATCCTCGAAAGTTTCTTTTCCATACACTTCGGGTTCACGTTTTCCTAATAAATTTAGATTTGGGCCGTTAATAATAGCAATTTGCATAATGGTTGTTTTTGGTAAAAATAAAAAAACCGCACTAAATAATAGTACGGCTTTGTAATAGATTTTGTTATTTATTAAAACATAAATCCAGCAGAAACTTGCACCACAGAATTTTTTGCTTTTGCATTGGTTGAAACTTCCGTTAAACCAAGTCCATAGCGTGCTTGAACAAAGATGCCTTTTGTGATTTTTATGCCTAAACCACCAGCAACCGCAAAGTCGAATGTCTTAGAATCTTCTATATTCACGTTGTCTTTTTCACTTAATAAGAAAGAGGCTTGTGGTCCTAATTCTAAACTGAAAGTGTTGTTCAAATAAATTTTTGCCATTACTGGAATAGCCAAGTAGCCTAATTCATTTTTAAATTCTTTGACGGCACTTTTGTATGACGCTCCTTGTGTAGAGTACAACAACTCGGGTTGGATACCAAATTTCTCGGTTAATTTGATTTCGGCTAATAAACCAATGTGGTAACTTGTAATAGCATCTGATTTGTAATTTTCTGAATTAACTGTAATATCAGTCCCAGTAAGGTTGGCATAATTAATACCAGCTTTGGCTCCTAATCGTAATAATTGTGCTTGAGCGTTCCATGTGCCTAAAAGGGCAAAAACAGCAATAAGAATGATTTTTTTCATATTCTTTTTTTTAGTGGTTTTACATGGTTATAAACTGAATTTTCAAACAAATATTGTTTTATAAAAGTTAAGTCTACAACTAGATGATTTTTAAATTACGAAATAACAACATTTTTAATTGCTTTCCAAAGTTTAAAGAAAGATTTAACTTGTTAAAATGTGTTTTTTTATAACTTTCCTAAAAAATACCTGATTTTAGTGAGAGTTTTTTTTAGATTGTTGATAGTTAGTTTTTTAAACTGATAAGTTCTTTTTTTGGTGTTTAAAATGTCATTATAGAAGGATTGTTTTAAAGTGTTGTTTCTTTATTTGATTTTGAATCATTTGTTTGGCTTAATAATCTTACTAAACTAAATAAAAAAAATGTAAAAAATATTTTACTGCTGTGGCAGTATTTGGATTCACATTTGCTAATGGACAAGAAGGTGGTTTTAAAGTAGGAGTTAATTTAGGATTAGCATTAGGGCATATTAAATAAAGATACTTATTCTTTAAACTTAGGTGTAGATGTTGCTAAAACATGGAAAGTTTCTGATAAGTTTGAAGTTGGTTTTGGAGCTGGTTATGCTCATTATTTAGGAGAAACAATTGATTTTGATAGTTTTGAATTAGATATTGGAGATGCTGATTTTGTTTAAGTTTATGGTACTGCGCAGTACTCTTTGTCTAAAAACTTTTTCTTAGGTTTGGATTTGGAATATGCAACTGCTGTAGCACCTAGTGGAAGTGAAGGTAGATTTTTATATCAACTTAAGTTAGGCTATTTTTTTGGTAAGACAGAATTGTTTTTAGACTATAAAGGAATTTAAAATAATGGGACATTGTTATCTTTAAATCTTGGAGTTACTTTTGTATTGTAATTCTTATATTTTACCATATAAACCTCCCCTGAAAAGGAGGTTTTTTTATGCCTTAAAATTGTCTTTCTTTGTAGTATGAGTTGGAATAATTATATTAAGCAATATCAGTCGTATCTAAGAATCGAAAGAGGTTTGTCTGTCAATACCATTGCAAATTACACGTTGGATATCGAACGCCTTTGCTCGTTTTTGTTTAATCAAAATATAACGGTTTCTCCCGTAACTATTAATGAAGAAACAGTGCAGCAGTTTATCTATTCGGTTTCAAAAGAAGTAAACGCTAGATCTCAAGCCAGAATTATTTCTGGACTAAAAAGTTTTTTTTCCTATTTGATTTTTGAAGACTACAGAGAAGATAATCCGATGGAATTGATTGAATCACCTAGATTGGGTAGAAAGTTGCCCGATACTTTATCAGTTGACGAAATTGATGACTTAATTCTAGCGATAGATTTGACTTCAAATGAAGGGGAACGTAATCGCGCCATGCTTGAAACTTTATATGGTTGTGGTCTTCGTGTCTCAGAATTAGTTGGCTTGAAAATTTCGGATCTTTTTTTTGAAGAAGGTTTTATCAAAATACACGGAAAAGGTAACAAAGACCGTTTTGTACCCATTGGCGAATTGGCTCAAAAATATATCACCATTTATAAAGAAACTATTCGTGTTCATTTGCCTATTCAAAAAGGTTTTGAAGACACTTTGTTTCTAAACCGACGAGGGCGACAATTGACCAGAGCAATGATTTTTACTATTATCAACAGACTAGCCGACTTGATAGAGCTCAATAAAAAAATTAGTCCACATACTTTTAGACATTCTTTTGCGACTCATTTGTTGGAGAATGGTGCTGATTTGCGATCTATTCAATTGATGTTGGGGCATGAATCTATTACTACTACTGAAATTTATGTTCATCTAGATCGTTCTTTTTTAAAACAAGTAATGCAGTCTTACCACCCAAGAAAAGAAAAGGTGTAAAGGTTGAGTTTTTAACTATATTATTGCAAAATGTTAGTTTGATTAAAACTTTTAGTATTTTTATCCAAATGAAAGAGCATAACAAATGATATTTGCAAAAAGTAGAAATCCAGAAGATTTAAATAAACTCTACGAAAGTTTAATCAAACAACTTCCTAATATTATTTTTCAAATTCGCGTCAATGCTGATCGGCAGATAGCGTTTGATTTCTTGAGTAAGCCCATTGATTTTTTTAATGAATTCTCCTTTAATGAGTTTATTGAAGACTCCTATAAATTATCAAATTACACTATCTATGAACCTGATTTAAAAGGCTTTATTGAATCCTATGAGCGGGCTATTACTAATATAGAAGTTTGGGATATAGAGTTTAGGTTGTTATTGCCAGATAGTGGATACAAATGGATTAGGATTGATGCTACTCCAAAGAAAAATGACAATAATGAGATTGTTTTTTATGGTCTTATCTCGGATATTACCGATGTAAAAGAACAAGAAATTAGAATGCGTCTCGCTGATGAACGCTATCATTTTGCTGTACAAGCATCAGATAGAGGAGTTTGGGATTGGGACTTGGTTACTGGAAAAGTTTATTATTCCTCAGAATCTATGAAGATTTTGGAACTGACAGAATCCGATTTAGTAGCTACTCCTGAAGAATGGGACGAACGTGTGCATCCTGATGACTGTGGGGAATATTACGGAAATATTAATCTCCATTTCGAAAATAAAATTCCTTTTTACGAAACCTGTCATAGGGTGTTATGTAATGGTCGCTATAAATGGATTTTGGATAGAGGAAAAGTTATTGAACGTGATGCAGAGGGTAAGCCATTGCGAATCGTAGGAACTCATACCGATATTTCTGAGCAGAAAGAGAAAGAATTGGAGTTGGCCAAAATGCTTGAAATTTTAAATACTCAAAATAACAAGTTGCTCAATTTTGCTCATATAGTTTCTCATAATTTGCGTACTCATAGTGGAAATATTAAATCTTTATTGGACTTGCATAAAGAAGAATTGCTTTCGGATTTTGATACGTTGAGTAATATTCAAATTGTTTCGGATGAATTGTTTTCCACAATAGAAAATCTGAATGAGTTGGTCAGTATTCATACGGTAAAAGACAAAGAGATTGAGCAGTTGAATTTAAATGTTTACATCAATAAAGTTTTGGATGTATTGCACGATTCTATCAAACAAAAAGATATAGTGGTACTAAATTATATTCAAAGTAGTGTAACTATTAATTGTTTGCCCGCTTATTTAGAAAGTATTTTGTTGAATATTGTTACGAATGCTATTAAATATTCTGATCAAAAGAAAGTACCTAAAATTATTTTTACCTCAGATGAAAATGAGGATTTTATTATTCTAAATATAAAAGATAACGGTTTGGGTATCGATTTGAATAAATATAAAGATTCTATTTTTGGCTTGTATAAGACATTTCATAAAAACAACGATGCTCGTGGCGTTGGTTTGTATTTGACAAAAAATCAAATTGAAAATATGGGAGGGAAAATTGAAGTAGAAAGTACTTTGCATGTAGGCTCTACTTTCAAAATTTATTTTAAAAAACCAGTTTTGGATTAATTAAGTGCATATAAAAAAGACTTCCGTAAGGAAGCCTTTTTTGTATATTACATATTGTTGAAATTATTTAGCAATATTTACAGCTCTTGTTTCTCTGATTACGGTTACTTTAACCTGACCTGGATATGTCATTTCCGTTTGGATTTTTTGAGAGATTTCGAAAGATAAAGATGCTGCATTGTCATCAGAGACTTTTTCGCTTTCAACAATCACACGTAATTCTCTACCAGCTTGAATAGCATAAGCATTTTTCACTCCGTTAAAGCCATAAGCTACTTCTTCTAAGTCTTTTAAACGTTGGATGTAAGAATCTAATACTTGTCTTCTAGCGCCTGGTCTAGCGCCTGAAATAGCATCACAAACTTGAATGATTGGTGATAGTAAAGATTTCATTTCGATTTCGTCGTGGTGTGCCCCAATTGCGTTGCAAACTTCTTCTTTTTCACCGTATTTTTCTGCCCATTGCATACCTAATAAAGCGTGTGGTAAATCACTTTCAGCATCTGGAACTTTTCCAATATCGTGAAGTAAACCAGCTCTTTTCGCTAGCTTCACATTTAGTCCTAATTCAGCAGCCATGATGCCGCATAACTTAGAAACTTCACGAGAGTGTTGTAGTAAGTTTTGTCCATAAGAAGAACGGTATTTCATTCGTCCTACTACTTTGATTAATTCTGGATGTAATCCGTGAATACCTAAATCAATAACGGTTCGTTTACCTACTTCAATGATTTCGTCATCAATTTGTTTTGTTGTTTTTGCTACAACTTCTTCAATTCTTGCTGGGTGGATACGTCCGTCAGTAACTAATTTATGTAAAGATAAACGAGCAATTTCTCTTCGAACAGGGTCAAAACAAGAAAGAATAATAGCTTCTGGAGTATCATCTACGATGATTTCAACACCAGTTGCGGCTTCAAGAGCTCTAATGTTTCTACCTTCACGTCCAATAATTCTTCCTTTTACGTCATCGGATTCAATGTTGAAAACTGAAACGCAATTTTCTACAGCTTCTTCAGTACCTACACGTTGAATAGTATTGATGATAATTTTTTTAGCTTCTTGTTGAGCCGTTAGCTTAGCTTCTTCAATCGTTTCTTGGATATGAGACATGGCTTTTGATTTAGCTTCTGATTTTAATCCTTCTACCAATTGTTCTTTTGCTTCTTCGGCTGACAATCCAGAGATTACTTCTAGTTGTTGCAATTGACTTTTGTGTAGTTTTTCAACTTCTACTTGTTTTTTGTCAAGAACTTCAATTTTAGCTTGGAATTCTGCTTTTTTTGCTTCGAAATCATCGTTGATTTTTTTGGCTTTAGACAGTTCACTCGAAATTTGAGATTCTTTATCACGAACTCTTTTTTCTACTTCGGCTACTTTTTTATCTCTAGCCAAAATTACTTGCTCGTGCTCTGATTTCAATTCGATAAATTTTTCTTTTGCTTGAAGAATTTTGTCTTTTTTAATGTTTTCAGCTTCTAAATTGGCGTCTTTTAAAATTGAAGCAGCTTCTTTTTTAGCGTTCTTAATTAAATTAGAGATATTGCTTTTTTCGATAATTTTGGCAATACCAAAACCAACTGCAATACCTATAATTCCTGAAACAATTATTAATAATGTACTATCCATTTGTGTTTAAATTATATATAAAAAAAAACCTACATTAGCGGGATTGTATAAACTCGAAAAGACAAGTTTTGAGCTAACTCGTTGTTCAAGCTTCCAAACTGAATTGGCTTGCTATAGTAACGATGATTCGCTCATTCTAAATTGTTAGTGTTGAGTTTATCAAATAAGAACTAATGTAGGCAGTATCTTAATCTGTTGTAAGAACGTTAATCGAGATATTGATCTAAAACAGCATTGATTTTTTGCAATCTATCAATGGTTTCACTACCATTCATTGCATTGTCAATTTGTTTTTGTTCAACTTGAGAGGCAAATTGTAGTGCGCACATGGCTAAAACATCTTGCTTGTCTCGAACGGCATAATTTTCTTCAAATTGCTTAATCATCATATCAATTTTTTTTGAAGCACTTCTTAATCCTTCTTCTTGAGAAGCATCTACCGTTAGCGGGTAAACTCTGTCTGCAATCGATATCTTTATTTTAAGCTTTTCTTCCATTTTTTAATCTGATAGCTGAGCTATGCAGTAATCAATTTCACGAATTAATGAATTTATTTTAAGCTTTGTATCTCTTTTATTGTTGTCACTGCCTAATAATGTATTAGCAATTTTGAGTGTTTCATATTGCTTTTTCAGCACTTCAATCTCTTCAGACTGTTGGGATATGATTTGTGAAGCTTCAGATAATTTTCCTCTCAATTCTAGATTGTTTTTTTCTAGATTTTTTATTTTAGAAAAAAGTTTTACAATCTTATTTTCAAGAGTATCAATTATTTCTGCAATTACACTCATTTTTAACCAATTCATTTCTTAATCTTACAAAGTTAGTATTCCTTTTTATTATTACAATATTTTATTAGCTTTTTTGTAGTAAAAAAAAGTAACGCATTGATAATCAGTTAGTGTTTTGTTTTTGTTTTGTTTTTTTTAATTTTAAGAGTTTTGGTTACCTTAGCAAAAAGATTAAAATGAAGTTATTCTGTTTTCTATTACTTTTTTGCAATGCTTTAGTAGGTCAAAATCAGTATCCTAAAGATTATTTTCGATCCCCATTAGATATACCAATGCAGTTGTCTGGTAATTTTGGTGAATTGCGTCCCAATCATTTTCATGCAGGGTTTGATTATAAAACGCAACAGCGTGAAGGTTTGTCTGTTTATGCGGCAGCAGATGGGTATGTCTCTAGAATTAAAATTTCGACTTTTGGTAACGGAAAGACCATTTATGTCACTCATCCAAATGGGTATACTACGGTTTATGCTCATTTGCAAAAAGCAGTTGGATCAATTCAGGAATTAATAAAAAGAAGACAGTACGAAGAAAAAGCTTTCGAAGTTGAGATTTTCTTAAAACCTAATCAGTTAGTTGTGACCAAAGGGCAACTAATCGCTCTTTCTGGAAATACTGGTGCTTCAGAAGGACCACACCTTCATTTTGAAATTAGAGATTCTAAAACAGAATTTATCATCAACCCTATATTTTTTGGCTTTGATTCTTTTTTGAAAGATACAAAAAAACCACAAGTTACAGCGGTTTATGCTTTTCCTTTGGATAATAAAACTACCGTGAATCAGTCTTTGCGTCCCATTCCAATTAATTTGACCTTGCAAAAAGATGGGACTTATTTAGCTGATCCTGTTTTGGCTAACGGAAAGATTGGTTTTGGAATTATTGCCACAGATACGGACGATGTTTCTTTTAATAAAAATGGTGTTTTTGAGGTACAAGCTTTCTACAACGGAACGCCCACTTATGGCTATCAATTTGGGACTTATTCGTTTGATGAAATGCGTTACATCAATGTTTTAATAGATTATGCGAGATATAAAAAATCGCAACAGCGTATTCAGCGATTGTTTCGAACCACGCCATTCGATCTGAGTATCGTAAAAACTGATGAAAGTAATGGGGTACTATCGGTTTTGCCTAATTTGTCAGGTACTTATCGTATTGAAGTAGCTGATTTTTTTAATAACAGAACACTCATCACTATTCCTATAGCTTATGATGAAAAGGCGGCAGTAATTCCAAAAGAAACAACTCCTTCGAATTATTTTATTAAAGCAAAAAAAGAATACATGTTTGAAAAAGATAATTGGACGGTTACTTTTCCTGCCAATACTTTTTATAATGATTTTGATTTGAATCTTTCCGTTGCTAATAAAGTTTTGACTTTACATGATGATACAGTTCCTGTACATTCTAATTTTACAATTAAAGTTCAGGATAGTACTCATACGGCATTGGAAAAAGAGAAAATGTTTTTGGGTAGGATAGAAGGAGGGCGTATATCGTATAATACAACTACTGTAAAAGAAAACACCTTTACCACTAAGGTTAAAATTCTTGGAAAATATGGTCTTGTGTTAGATAATGTAAATCCTGTTGTTAGCATTGGTAAACCTATTGAAGGAAAATGGATTACTACTCAAAAAGAGTTGAAGCTCTCTATCTATGATGCTTTGTCAGGAATTAAATCGTACAATGCCTATTTGAACGATCAATGGATTTTGATGGAGTATGATAATAAAACACGATTATTAACTCATGATTTTAGTGATGGTGTTGTTGCTGAAGGCGCTAATATTCTTAAAGTAATTGTGGTGGACCAAATGGGAAATTCTACTACCTTTGAAACTCATTTTTTTAGAAGTCAAATCATTAAATAGTTCTTCGCTTGAAAGTATTCCAAATCTGCTTTTTTTTCACCCTTATTTTTATCGGTGCGCCTATGTTTTCTCAAAAAGGGAAATTGCAAGGTTTTATATTAGATGATAAAAAAAATCCTATCAATGATGTAAATATAACGATTCAAGGACTTGCTTCACAAACCAATGCAAAAGGATTTTATTCGATTTCGATTCCATCAAATGAAAAAGTAGCTGTTGTTTTTAGTCATATCTCATTTAAAAAAGCCACATTAATTTTGACGGTAACTCCAGATGAAGTGGTAGATTTTAATTTGGTTCTAAGTGAGAAAGAAGAACAAATGGGGGAGGTATTTGTAAATGCTAATAACAAAAAAGGCGTCCAAGGAATTTTGACCATAGACCCAGCTACATTAAAGAATGTTCCTGGAGCTAATCCTGGAATAGAAAATGTTTTGAAATCACTGGCAGGCGTAAATTCCAATAACGAATTAAGCTCTCAATACGCTGTTCGTGGCGGTAATTATGATGAGAATTTAGTGTATGTTAATGAGGTAGAAGTGTATCGTCCTTTTTTGATTCGATCAGGTCAGCAAGAAGGTTTGAGTTTTACGAATACAGATTTGATTCAAAATGTGGATTTCTCTGCAGGTGGTTTTCAAAGTAAATATGGAGATAAGTTATCTTCAGTTTTGGATATAACGTATAGAAAACCAACACAATTTGGGGCAACCGTAGAAGCTAGTTTTTTAGGAGGAAGTGCTTCTTTTGATTTGATTTCAAAAGACAAGCGATGGACGGCAATTACGGGTGTTCGTTACAGGAATAATAGCTTATTGGTCAACAGCCAAGAAACACAAACCAACTATACTCCGTCATTTGTTGATGTACAAACAGCTATCAATTTTCAAGCTTCTTCAAAATGGCAATGGAGTTTTTTAGGAAACATTTCTCAAAACAAGTACAATTATGAGCCTTTAACGCGTCAAACTAATTTTGGGACAATTGATAATCCTCAAGCGTTATTGATTTTTTATGAAGGACAAGAACGTGATCAATACCAAACTTTTTTTGGGGCCGTAAAATCTACTTTTAAAGCTTCGGATGTGTCAACCTATAAATTTATAGGAGCTGTTTTTCATACTTTAGAAAAAGAGCATTTTGATATATTGGCTGAATATCGTTTAGCAGAAGTAGATACCAATATTGGCTCTGAAACCTTGGGAGATGTTTCGTTTTCAAGGGGAATTGGTTCACAATTGAATCATGCTCGAAATGATTTGGATGCCTTAATTGCTAATGCAGAGTTTAAAGGGATACATGATTGGAAAAGCAATCTTGTCGAATGGGGAGTAAAATACACTCGTGAATCTATACGAGACAGAATTAGTGAATGGGAAGTGATTGATTCTGCAGGTTTTGCTCTAAATCCACCGCGTTTTTTACCTAAAAAAGATGAGCCTTATACAATTTACAATGGCCCTTTGGCTCCTTACCAAGATGTGAGAGCAATAAATTTTAATACTATCAATCGTTTTTCGGGTTATTTGCAATGGAGCCGTAAGGCTAATTTAGGGACTAGTTTGGTTTGGTATACTTTGGGGGTTAGAATGCACAGTTGGCAAGTTTTAGGAGGATATGTTTCAGGAGAGCAGCAATTCACTTTTAGTCCAAGAGCTCAGTTTACTATTAAACCCAATACAAAGGCCAATCTTTTGTTTCGATTGTCCGGAGGAATGTACCATCAACCGCCTTCTTATAGAGAACTTCGTGATAGTGATGGAGTAGTTCAGCCCAATGTAAATGCGCAACAATCGATACATGTGGTGCTTGGAAACGATTATAGTTTTAGCTTATGGAATCGTCCTTTTAAATTAGTCACAGAGCTATATTATAAATCATTGTCCGATGTCAATACATATACCATCGACAATGTTAGAATTCGTTATCAAGCCAATAATGATGCAAAAGCATATGCGCAAGGAATTGATGTGAGATGGAATGGCGAGTTTGTGCCTGGTACAGAATCTTGGATAAGTTTTGGGTATTTAAAAACCGAAGAAAATAGTAACGGAAAAGGATTCATTGCTCGACCTACAGATCAACGATTAAAGTTTGCGATGCTGTTTCAAGATTATATGCCGAATATTCCTAGTGTTAAATTGTACCTCAATTTGGTCTACAATACAGGCTTGCCTGGCGGTTCTCCATCGTATGCGGATCCTTTTTTGTATCAAAATAGACTTAGAGATTACCGTCGTGCCGATGTTGGGTTTTCTAAACTTTTAGTCGATAGAAGTGCTTCTAGGCAATATGGAAAATGGGCCAGTAGTTTTCAAGAATTGGCTATTGGTGTTGAAGTGTTTAATATATTTAACAATCAAAATGCTATTACCAACACTTGGGTGCGTGATGTATATACCAAAAATCAATATGGGATTCCTAATTATATGACGACTAGAGTTTTTAATATCAAGTTGAATGCACGTTTTTAATTGGCTAAGTGTTGATTATTTACCGTGATTTCAATACATAATAAGTGTAGGTTTTTGTTAGAATTGTTTACTTTTGAAAATAAATTATGTTTAGCATGAAGATTCAATCAATAATCAGTGGTTTGTTTTTAGTCTTTTTTATGGTGAGTTGTCAGAAAGAAGTTGAAAAGCCTAAAGTGATATATGACAATTCGTCAAAAAATACTGTGGCACCAAAACTAGATTCTACAAAAATAGAAATTGCCGATTTGCCAGTTCAAATGGAAGGAACTGATTATTTGATTCATCCTATAGGAGATTTGCGTATTTATGAAAGAGGAACTAAGTCTAAATATGGTTCTTCAGCTGTAAATGACGTAAGTTTTACGATTAGCAATGTAGCGCAATATGAAATAACAGGATTTTTGCAGAACTTAAAATTTCAAAAAATTGGTTCAGATTCAATTCGCCCTTTAACCACTCAGCCTATTTTAATTGAAACAGCAACTTACTTGAAGCCGGTTTTCAATCGTATCAAAAAACAAATTATGGTGTACACTATGGTTGATGCCGATACGAATAAAGATGGTAAGTTAGATACTAATGATATAAATACATTGTACTTGAGTGCTATTAGCGGTGATGGTTTTACTAAAGTTTCTACAGATTTAGAAGAACTTATAGATTGGAGTTTAATAGAGTCTTCTAATAGATTGTATTTTAGAACTATTGAAGATACTAACAAAAATGGTCAGTTTGATCAAAAAGATGTGGTACATTATAATTATATTGATTTGAATAAAAACGATTGGAAAGTTATTCGTTATTCTCCAATATAATTATATCAAAATATCACTTTCTAGGTCTGATTTTTCTATAGCAATATCAAATCCTAATTGAGCTACTAGTTGAATGACGAGATTTTTATACCAATTTTCAGACTTTGGGTGAATGTATATTTTTTCTATTAGTTGGTTTACATCGACATTAATTTTTAGCCCATCATTCAATTTTAAGTTGTTTTTGGTCACATCGCTTATTATACGGACTTCTCGTTCGTATTGAAAACTTTTTCTTTTGTACAAAAAAGGAAAAAATAAGTCATCAAAAGGAATGTATTCTTTTTTGTAGTCAATATAATTTACCTCTCCAATGTATTGTTGAAAATGGTCTTCAGGCTGTAATGCTTTTTGCAATCTTCCTATGGTGGATTGTATCGCAAGACCCTCGCTATTTTGTGTAAAAATTTGCCACATAGCAAAAGATTCATATTCATTGATGTGCCAACTACTGATAGCTACTTTTTCGCGATGCGTTTTATAGTAATTTAAAAAGTCAGGATTGTCAATTGAAAGTTTTCTGATTTCCTCAAAAGTGGGTTCGCTAAAGGTGCCTTCATATTGATCTTCAAATTTGTCGGACCTAGACATGAACAACTTTTTAGATAATAATAAATCTAAAAATTTAGACAAGTCTAGGTATTTCCAGACAATAGTTTCAGGGTCTTCAGGTAATTTTATATTGGGGTTGTCTAAGTACATTAGTAAAATTTAAAAAAGACTAAAATCTAGTTTAAAGATACAAATCATTTCAGACTATTCAAGGGATTGCATGGTTACTAATTTGTTATAAGTGCCTTCAAGAGCAATCAATTCTTCGTGTGTGCCTTGTTCAACAATTTTTCCTTTTTTCATTACTACAATGACATCTGCTTTTTGAATAGTAGAAAGGCGATGTGCAATAACAATAGATGTTCTGTTTTGCATCATGTTTTCCAAAGCAACTTGAACAAATTTTTCGCTTTCGGTGTCTAACGCTGATGTGGCTTCATCTAGAATCATAATTGGTGGGTTTTTAAGCACCGCTCTGGCAATAGATAAACGTTGTTTTTGGCCGCCAGAAAGTTTGTTTCCGCTATCACCAATGTTGGTGTAAATACCCTTAGGTAGCGTAGATACGAATTCATAGGCATTGGCAACTTTTAAAGCTTCGATGATTTCTTCGTCTGTGGCGTTGGGTTTGCCAAGTGAAATATTGGCTTTAATAGTATCATTAAATAATATACTGTCTTGAGTTACTAATCCCATTAAGCCACGAAGTGATTGTAAATCGATGTCTTTAATGTCAATTCCATCAATAGATATGTTTCCTTCGTTTACATCATAAAAACGAGTGAGCAAGTTTGCAATGGTACTTTTTCCGCTACCAGATTGTCCCACAAGCGCCACAGATTGTCCTTTTTTTACTTGTAGAGAGAAATTTTTCAAAACGTTCTCGTCTTCGTACTTAAAGTTGATGTTAGAAATGGTAATGTCCGATTCAAATGCCTTTTTTTGAATGGCATTTTCTTTGGAAGTGATTTCGTTTTCTACATCTAGAACTTCAAAAACACGTTCCGCCGCGGCCAAACCATTTTTTACGGAATAGGATGCTTTTGAAATGGCTTTTGCTGGCGTAAGAATGTTAAATGCTAGTGTTAAATAAACAATAAAAGAAGCTCCGTCAAGAGTTTTGTCATTTAGGACTAAAAGGCCGCCATAAAAAAGTAAAATAGCAATGGTGGTTACTCCAAGAAATTCGCTCAAAGGTGTTGCGAGGTTGTTTCGACTTCCTATGCTATTGTTTAAATTTAACAATCGTGTTACAGAATTATTGAAAGTGCCTTTAAAAGTAGGTTCAGCATTATAACTTTTAATAACTTTTAACCCACCTAATGTTTCTTCAACCACAGAAATTAACGATCCACTTTCTTTTTGAGCTTCGGCTGATTTGCTTCTTAGGTTTTTTGCTAATTTCGAGATGATCCAACCCGAAATAGGCATAAAAATCAGAACAAATAAAGTTAATTTTGTACTGATAGCAAACATCATTCCTAAGGCAAAAACGATGGTTAGAGGTTCTTTAACTACTAATTCTAGGATAGAAAAAAAAGAATTTTGAACTTCGTTTACATCACCTAGCATGCGTGCCATCATATCACCTTTTCTTTTTTCAGAATAATAAGAGATTGGTAACTCAATAATTTTAGCATACATTGATCTTCTCAAATCCTTTAAAACACCGTTCTTAAGATGCATGATATGGTATGAAGCCAGATAGTTGAATAAATTCTTAATGAAAAATGTTGTAATTACCATTGCTACAACAAACAAAAGTACTACCTCAGTACTTTGGTTCTCTGATAATGATGATATTTTGAAGTTTATATATTCTGTTACATAATCCTTAAGATGTCCTATTCCTGTGTATACGGGTTGAGTGTATTTTTTTTTATCTTCAGTTTTTCCGAAAAGGACCTGTAAAACAGGAAACAATGTCAACATCGAAATCGTGCTAAACAAAGCATATAATACATTATAAATCACATTCCAAATAATATGGGATTGATAAGGTTTTGTATAGGGTATTAATTTTTTTATATTTTGATCCATTTGAATTGTTTTTTATCGTCAAGACCCGATGAGTTCTTGGACTTATCGGGTCTGTCAGAAAAATAGATGGTTTTTATATTAGTTCAATTGCATTGCAGCAATGATGTTTTTTATTTTTTGATTTAAAATATTTTCTACGGTATCAAAGTCAGTAGCTGTTTTTAAGTCGGCATTTACGCTGATGTAAAATTTAATTTTTGGTTCGGTTCCACTTGGTCTTGCACAAATTTTAGAACCATCTTCAGTGTAATAAATTAGCACATTTGATTTTGGAATATCCATGGTCAATTCTTCGCCAGACAATAAATTTTTGGCAATTGAAGATTGGTAATCTTCTACCATAATTACGCGTTGATCGTTGATTTCTTTTAAAGGATTTTCGCGCAAGTCAATCATCATTTGGTTAATGGCTTGTAAACCATCCATTCCTTTTTTGGTTAACGAAACCAAATGTTCTTTGTAGAATCCATGATCTACATATAGTTGAATTAATTCATTGTAAACAGAGCTTCCTTTGGCTTTAGCCTGAGCTGCAACTTCACAAATTAATAATGTAGCAGCAACAGCATCTTTGTCTCTTACGGCATCGCCTACCATAAAACCAAAACTTTCTTCTCCACCGCCAATGAATTGTAATTCTGGGAAGTCTTTAATCATTTTGGCAATCCATTTGAATCCAGTCAAACCTACTTTACATTCTACGCCGTAGGCTGTAGCAAGTTCCATCATCATTGGTGTAGAAACTATGGTAGAACCTACAAATTGTTTACCATTGATTTTTTCGGCTTGTTTCCATTTTTCTAACAAAAAGGCGGTCATCAAAATCATGGTTTGATTTCCGTTTAACAAGACCATTTTTCCTTCGTTATTTCGCACGGCAACACCAAGACGATCGCAATCTGGGTCAGTTCCTACCACAATGTCAGCATTGGTTTTGTCGGCTAGTGCCAATGCCACAGTAAGTGCTTCTGGTTCTTCTGGATTAGGTGATTTTACGGTTGGGAAATCGCCATTTGGTACAGCTTGTTCCTCTACAATATGTACATTTGGATATCCTGCTTTAGAAAGCGTTTCAGGAATAACTGTAATTGAAGTTCCGTGTAAAGAGGTGAAAACAATGTTTAAATTCTCTTTGGCAGTTGCTGGAGTATTAAAACTTGCATTTTCTATAGAGGATTGAATGAATGCTTGATCAATTTCTGTATCGATAAAATGAATTAAGTCTTCGTTAGCCGTGAAATTAATTTCGTCATACTTTAGATTCTCAATAACTTCAATAATTGCACCATCTTGTGGAGGTACAATTTGTCCGCCGTCTTGCCAATATACTTTGTAACCATTGTATTCTGGTGGATTGTGAGACGCAGTTAGCACAATTCCACAATGGCAGTTCAAATGTTTTAAGGCAAAAGACAATTCTGGTGTAGGACGTAAATCTGAAAAAAGGAACACTTCAATTCCGTTAGCAGAAAATACATCAGCTACAACTTTTGCTAAGGTTTTACTGTTGTGACGACAGTCAAAAGCGATGGCTGCTTTTATTTGTTCTCCAGGAAAAACGCTTTTCAAGTAATTGGATAAACCTTGAGTACTTTTTCCTAAAGTATATTTATTGATGCGGTTGTCTCCAACTCCCATAACTCCTCGCATTCCTCCAGTTCCAAACTCTAAGTTCTTATAAAAACTTTCTTCTAAATCTTTTGGAGCGGAAGTCATTAATTCTTTTACAGCATCTTGAGTAGCTGTATCAAATGTTGGGGTAAGCCAAATATTAAGTGCGTCTAGGATATTTTGAGGAATGTGCATTTTATATTGATTTTATATGAAACAATAAATTGTGTTTATTTTTTTTATTTTTATATGAGATTATGATTATAAATTGATTTGATTGGCAATTTTGTATCGCGCTTCATTGTTTTTAGTTCTGAGAATAATCTCGCCAAGAAATCCAGCAAGAAACAATTGTGTACCTAAAATCATTGTTGTTAAAGCAATATAAAACCAAGGATTATTGGTGACCAAAGTGTATTTCATGTCGTTATACATATGATACAATTTGGAGATCCCGATGTAAGCTGCAGCTACAAAACCGATAACAAACATTAAAGAGCCAATTGCTCCAAAAAGATGCATAGGTCTTTTTCCAAAACGGGATAAAAACCAAATGGTAATTAAATCTAAAAAACCATTAATGAAACGATCCATTCCAAATTTGGTTTCTCCGTATTTTCTTGCTTGATGTTGTACAACTTTTTCTCCAATTTTTCCAAAACCAGCATTTTTAGCCAGAACAGGAATGTATCGGTGCATTTCGCCAGAAACCTCAATGTTTTTGACTACAACATTTTTATAAGCTTTTAATCCGCAGTTAAAATCATTCAGTTCAACACCTGATGTTTTTCTAGCAGCCCAATTGAATAATTTTGAAGGCAGATTTTTAGCCACAACCGAGTCATAGCGTTTCTTTTTCCATCCCGAAACCAAATCATATTTTTGTTGGGTAATCATGTTGTATAATCCTGGAATTTCGTCAGGACTATCTTGTAAATCGGCATCCATAGTGATGATTACGTCACCTTTGGCTTGAGCAAATCCAGCATGTAACGCTTGTGATTTACCAAAGTTTTTCATAAAACGAATCCCTTTTACGTTGGGATTTGTAGTAGCAAAATTTTCAATAATGGTCCAAGAATTGTCGGTACTTCCGTCATCCAAAAAAAGGATTTCATAGGAGTAGTTATTGGATTGCATCACTTTTAGAATCCAAGTGTACAATTCTTGTAAGGATTCCTCTTCGTTAAGAAGTGGTATTAGGATAGTTAAATTCATTTAATTGTTTTATTCTTGATAAGATCTTCTAGTTTTGAAAAAAGCTGCCATAATAAGACCAAAGATGCAACTGATAAGTAGATTGAAGAAATAACCTTTCAATTGTGAATCTATATCAAATTGACTGTTTTCTTTCATTCCTTTTATTGCTTCGTTAATTGCAGACGCAGGAGTGTTGAATTTTTGCATCATCGAAACAGTATATTTTATAGTAAGTTCGTTCAGAGTTTCTTTTGCGGAAGGATCAATAAAATTCCATAATACAATATTAAATAGTGTAGAAATCAAAAGACCAATTGCTGCATAAATGAAATAAGTTGTAAATGCATCCTTAAACGAAAAATCGGACTGTATTTCTTTTTTTGTTTTTGATAATAGTATAATGGATAACGTTAGTGAAATTGCAATAATGATAAGTGTAATCCACCATTTAAGGAATAAATTTAAATCTATGGCATATATGATTGAAACAATCATACACGAAACAATTCCATTAATTACTCCAAAAGTAATTCCATTCTTTTTTATAATTTCATTGATCATAATTGGTTCGATTTTTAATTAATCCACAAATATAAGAATTCTCCAATTTAAAGTGGGGTAAAAAATGTTTTTTAGCCAAATACAAAAAAAAAGCAACAATGGTTTGTATATCTAAAAATAAGTGTAAATTTGCACACTCAAAAATAATAGTGTAAATAAAAAGTTATAAGATGTTTATACCTTTTCATTCAGAAGAAAAGCTGCAAAACAAATTATAATTGAACCAATAAAAAAAAGATTTAAGATGAAAAAAGGTATTCACCCAGAAAATTACAGATTAGTTGCTTTTAAAGACATGTCAAATGAAGATGTTTTTATTACTAAATCTACAGCTGAAACAAAAGAAACAATTATTCACGAAGGTGTTGAATATCCAGTAGTGAAAATGGAGATCTCTAGAACTTCTCACCCTTTTTACACAGGTAAATCTAAACTTATCGATACTGCAGGACGTATTGATAAATTCAAAACTAAATACGCAAAACACGTTAAATAATTTTAACTCGTTTTTAAATACAATGAAGCCTTTCTTTTTAGAAAGGCTTTTTTTGTTTGGCTTTGTTTGGATAGAATTTATACCATAAAATGATTTAACTTTGTCTTTGATAACCAAATCGAAAAAGAAACAAAAGCCAAATCAATTTTTTATGAATTACATTCTTTTTGACGGTCCCGCTCGAAATGCTTTGCTGCCGTTTACCTTTACCCGACCCGTTGCAGATATTCTCGTAGGGATTATGACTATTCGTCAAAAATGGGAACTCCACCTTGGGTCGACTACCACTACTTTAACCGAAGAGTATTTATCAGATAAATATCCAATGGTAGAATTAGAAGGCAATGTTATGATCAATGCTTCTTTTTTGCCGAATGCAATTTTGGCAGAATTGGTAAGTAACTTAGAGCCCAATCAAGCCATTTTCAAGAAAGACGAAATCATTGCTTTTTATACTTCAGAAAATCAAGAAGAGGTTGATTTTGAGACTTATGATATTATAGAATACAACGACGATTGTATCACTATTGAAAATACCTGGGACATTTTTTCTAAGAACGATGTCGCTATAAGAGAAGATTTTGAGCTTTTAACACAAGACAGACGTTCTCAACCGATTCCTAAAAGTGTGAATGTAATTGCTTCCGAAAATGTATTTATTGAGGAAGGGGCTAAGTTGGAATATGTAACCTTAAATGCTTCTTCAGGTCCTATTTATATTGGTAAAGATACCGAGATTATGGAAGGTTCTGTGATTCGTGGTCCTTTTGCGCTTTGCGATAATGCTCAAGTTAAAATGGCTTCCAAAATTTATGGGGCAACCACTGTTGGTCCGTATTCTAGAGTAGGCGGAGAGGTGAAAAATGTAGTGATTTTTGCATATTCCAATAAAGGACATGATGGTTTTTTAGGAGACTCAGTATTAGGAGAATGGTGTAATATTGGAGCGGATAGCAACAATTCAAACCTTAAGAATAACTATGAAGAAGTACGTTTGTGGAGCTATCAAACTGAGGGTTTTGCTAAAACAGGGCTTCAGTTTTGTGGTTTAATGATGGGGGATCATAGCAAATGTGGAATCAATACAATGTTTAATACAGGAACTGTAGTAGGAGTGAGTGCTAATATCTTTGGAAGTGGGTTTCCTAGAAATTTCGTTCCAAGTTTCTCGTGGGGAGGAGCTTCTGGATTTACTACCTATCTAACTAAAAAAGCTTTTGAAACCGCTAAATTGGTGATGTCTCGAAGAAATGTTGCTTTTGATGAGAAAGAAGCAGCAATTTTAGAGCACGTTTTTGAAGTTACTAAAAAATATCGCAAAGAATAGTTGGTGCTTCAACTGTTTATAGAAAATGCCTCTTCGTTTTGGAGGGGCATTTTTTATTGCACTTAATCTGGTTACCAATTGCGCAATTCTTTATTTAAACTATCTTTGCACCTTCAAAATTTTGGCGTTCGAAATCATCTGATTTTTAACCTTTAACCTTTTATTTTTAAATTAATGATTACAGTAAACGATATTGCCGTTGAATTTGGTGGCACAACGCTGTTTAGCGAAGTTACATTTGCTATCAATGAAACTGATAAAATTGCCCTTATGGGTAAAAATGGAGCTGGAAAATCTACTTTGTTAAAAATCGTTGCAGGTGCGAACAAACCCACTCGTGGTGTTATTTCGGCTCCAAGTGATGCGGTGGTAGCTTATTTGCCACAGCATTTATTGACGGAAGATAATTGTACCGTTATGGAAGAAACATCCAAAGCTTTTGCGGGTGTTTTGAATATGAAAAAAGAAATTGATGATATCAATGAACAGTTAACTATTCGCACGGATTATGAGAGTGATGAATACATGAAATTGATTGAAAGAGTTTCAGAACTATCTGAAAAATATTACTCCATTGAAGAGGTCAATTATGAAGCTGAAGTTGAAAAAATATTAAAAGGTTTAGGTTTTGAAAGAGAAGATTTTAATCGTCCAACCAAAGAATTTTCTGGAGGTTGGAGAATGCGAATTGAATTGGCGAAAATCCTTTTGACAAAACCTGATTTGATTCTACTCGATGAGCCAACCAATCACTTGGATATGGATAGTATCGAATGGTTAGAGGACTTTCTAATCAATCAAGCCAAAGCCGTTATGGTAATTTCTCACGATAGAGCTTTTGTAGATAATATTACGAATCGTACCATCGAAGTAACAATGGGAAGAATTTATGACTACAAAGCTAAATATTCTCACTATTTAGAATTGAGAAAAGACAGACGCGTTCATCAGCAAAAAGCATATGATGAGCAACAAAAATTTATAGCAGATAATCAAGCATTTATTGAGCGTTTTCGCGGTACTTTTTCTAAAACCGATGCCGTACAATCTCGTGTGAGAATGTTAGAAAAAATTGTTCCTATTGAAGTGGATGAAATTGATACATCGGCTTTACGATTGAAATTTCCTCCATCGGTTCGTTCGGGACAATACCCTGTTATTGTGAAAGATTTGGAAAAATCGTATGGCGATAAATTGATTTTTAAAGATGCCAATTTAGTAATTGAGCGCGGTCAAAAAGTGGCTTTCGTGGGTAAAAATGGTGAAGGTAAATCAACTATGATTAAAGCCATCATGAAGGAAATTGAAATTAACGGAGGTTCTGTTGAAGTTGGGCACAATGCTCAAATTGGTTATTTTGCTCAAAATCAAGCGGCAATGTTGGATGAGAACGCAACCATATTTGAAACCATTGACAGAATTGCTGTTGGTGATGTTCGCACGCAAATAAAAAATATTCTTGGAGCGTTCATGTTTCAAGGAGATGATATTCAAAAGAAAGTAAAAGTGCTTTCGGGTGGAGAAAAAACGCGTTTGGCAATGATTAAGTTATTGTTAGAACCTGTAAATCTTTTGATTCTGGATGAGCCGTCCAATCACTTGGATATGAAAACTAAGGATATTATTAAAGATGCTTTACGTGATTTTGACGGAACTTTAATTCTAGTTTCACACGACCGTGATTTTCTTGACGGATTGGCAACAAAAGTTTTTGAATTTGGAAACAAACGTGTGGTAGAACATTTTGAAGATATCAAAGGTTTCCTTGCTCATAAGAAAATGGATAGTATGCGAGAAATTGAAAAGAAATAATTTACTTTTTCTGAAATAATAAAAAAGGCAAGTGATTCAATTCACTTGCCTTTTTTATTTACTATTAAACCTTTTGCAATTTTGTCTATCTTAGAGGTGTATTAACGGTAAAAAATAAAAAGCATGAAAAATGTATTGCCTTATTTGACACTTTTCTTAATGAGTTGTTTTAGTCTTTCGATCAATGCTCAATCCAATGATGAACCTGAAGCATTGGGGATACCTGGAGATAATTTGAATTTGTATGCAGTTTTAGATGTTTTTCAAAAATCAAAAACATTAGAGGATTTTGAGAAAGCGATAAATGATGAAGAAGGGAAAATCAATAATCTTGATTTGAACAATGATGATGCTATTGATTATATTCAAGTAGTTAGTGAGAAGAAAGGAGATTTATTTTTTGTGGTTTTACAAGTGGCAGTTAGTTCATCTGAAAAACAAGATGTTGCAGTTGTTGAGGTAACCAAAGATAAAAAAGGACAGGTGTTGGTTCAAATCATTGGTGATGAAGAATTATACGGTAAAGATTATATTGTTGAACCTGCAGAAGTTGACAGAGTTTCAGGTACACCAAATCCAGGCTATAAGGGCGAAGGAACGGTTGTTATTAACAATAATACGACCAACAATTATAGTACTAGTAGTGGAACAACGGTTAGTGCTTGGCCTGTAGTGATTTATATGTTTTCTCCATTGTTTATACCTTGGCATTCTCCATGGTATTGGGGGTATTATCCGCCATACTGGAGACCTTGGCGTCCTGTTTTTTATCATAATTATTGGGGTTATCACAGGCATTATTATGGTAACCGTTACTATCATCGAACAGTAATCATTCGAAATCCAGGTCACCGAGTGTATTATTCTAATCGAAGAACTACTTCGGTTGTGGTGAGAAATAATAGAGTAAATGGAAATTATAGGGCTACTTATGATGGAAGAACATATAGACAGCCAGCTTCTTCAGTGGTTCGTCCAAGTAATGTGAATAGACCATCGGTAAACAGACCAGCAACAAGACCTTCTGTTAAACCGAATGTCTCTAATAGTAATGGAGTGAATCGTCCATCTACTAGGCCTTCTGATAGATCACCTTCAACATCTAGACCTTCAACTCCAAATGTTCGTCCAAGTACTCCATCAGCACGATCTACTTCAAGACCAGTAGTAAAACCCACTGCTGTAAATAGGGGAGGCAATCGAGCTGGGCGAAATAATTAAAATGAAAGCTACCTATAAAAAGGTAGTTTTTTTATAAACGAATCCCAGGAGGAAGAAGTTCTTTATACGAAGGATTTTTTTTGAAGAAATGTACGATTTTTGGTAAAATTGGGACGGCTTTCATGTTGCGTTCACTGATGTTGTCTAAAATAGCTTTGAAAAATTGTTGGATTATTTCTTCATCAGAAAATGAATCAGGTGCACTGAATTTCGTTAGAAAAATCTTTTTCTCTTGAAAGGAATATTCAACGATTAAAAGTCCTTCAGCTACAATGGTTTCAAATTGTCGTGCAAAAATATTATCTTTAATTTCCATTGTAATGATTGTTTTTGAAAAATTAAGTTTAGTTTTTTTAAACTTACTCTTTTGTGGGTAAAGAATAATTTTTTACAAAGGTAATAAATTGATAATCAATCAATAGGATTTATTGTGTTATTTCTAGTAGAACGCTGTGTTTATTTTTTTTGTACTTAACAAAAGGTTGTTAAAGGAGAAGTAATTAAAATTACAATAATTTGATTCATATTTTGTTTTTTAAAGCTAAATTTAGCTTGTTTTAGAATACACTTAAATGAATAAAATTCCAGTTTACTTTATGCCCGGTTTGGCGGCTAGTTCCGCTATTTTTGAACGAATTGATTTACCCAAAGAACAGTTCGAAATAATCTTATTAGAATGGGAGATTCCGATTCCTTCCGAAACGCTCTTTCAGTATGCTGAAAGAATGGCTGTAAAGGTAACTCATGAAAACCCTGTGTTGATTGGAGTGTCGTTTGGTGGGATATTGGTTCAAGAAATGGCTTCATTTTTACGTCCTTTTCGGGTTATAATCATTTCGAGCGTCAAAACAAATTTGGAATTTCCTAGACGAATGAAAGTTGCCAAGACCACCAAAGCATACAAATTGATTCCTACGAGTTTGATTCTGAATGTAGAGAATTTAGCTAAATTTTCTTTTGGAGAAAAAATTAAAAGCCGATTACAATTGTATGAAAAGTTTCTTTCGGTTCGAGATATCAATTATTTAGATTGGGCTATTGAACAAGTGATTCTTTGGGAACGAACCGAGGTTGATACCAAAGTGATTCATGTTCATGGGGATCAAGATGATGTTTTTCCAATAAAATATATCTCAAATGCAATTGTAGTACCAGGCGGAAATCACGCGATGATTTTGTTTAGATTCCGTTGGTTGAACGATCATTTACCAGAATTAATTCTTACTGGAACTAAAAAAGGCGATTAACTTTAATTAGTCAATCGCCTTTTGTAAACTATTAGGATGTAGCAATTAGATTTTTTTCATTTGCTCTTTCATCAAAGTAATTTGTTCTTTCAACATATTTTGTTTGTCTAACTTTTTTGCCTCATTCAATAAGTTAGTTGCTTCTAATTTTCTTCTTCTAGAAAGGGCGATTCCTGCTAAGTTAAGTTTTGCTACGGCCAAATCCATATCCATAGAAAGTCCAAGTTCAATAGCTTTTTTGAAGAATTTTTCAGCTTGATTGATATTTGTTTGCGAAACCATAATTCCGTGAAGGTAATTAAAGTATCCTTGTTGTTTTTTAACTAAAGCTGTTTCAGGATTTTTGATATACGCTAACCATTTTTGAGCGCCAGGGAAATCTTGTTTTCTTAATTTTAAAAAGGCTAATAAAATGAATTCATTTTTGTAGTAAAGAAAAATAGGAAAGGCACTCAAAAATAAAAGGAAAATTCCGTTTCCAATATTAGACTCTGTAAATTGCCAAATTCCTGCAATGATGATTAATGCAGCGAGGATAAGTTTGATATTTCTGTGAAACATAATAGGTGTTAAATTTAGATTGCAAAGATAGTAAAAGGAATTAAAAATATTTTTATAAAACTACTTGCTAGAAAAAAAAGTCTTTGTATATTTGCACTCGGTTTTGGAATAAGGGTTAGTCCAAAGAAAATTAGATATATAAATTACTATTTTAAAGATACAAAGCAATGAGCAAAAGAACATTTCAACCATCGAAAAGAAAAAGAAGAAATAAACACGGATTTATGGACAGAATGGCGTCTGCGAATGGAAGAAAAGTTCTAGCGCGTAGAAGAGCTAAAGGAAGACACAAATTGACTGTTTCTAGCGAACCTAGACACAAAAAATAATGTTTTCATAAACATAATAAAGGCGTTACTTATTGTTAGTATCGCCTTTTTTTATACCCAAACGCGACAGGCGTAGATTAGTTTCCTCGGAATAAGTACAATAACAACACAATCCCATACAAAATGCCAAAAGATACATCGATAAAATCCGTTTTAATAATAGGTTCAGGACCTATTGTAATTGGTCAAGCTTGCGAATTTGATTATGCAGGTTCTCAATCTGCACGCTCTATTCGTGAAGAAGGAATAGAAGTTATTCTTATAAATTCGAATCCAGCTACAATTATGACGGATCCTTCTATGGCGGATCACGTTTATCTAAAACCTTTAACTACAAAATCTATTATTGAAATTCTTAAAGCACATCCACAGATTGATGCTGTTTTGCCTACAATGGGAGGTCAAACAGCTTTGAATTTATGTTTGGAGGCGGATGAAAAAGGAATATGGGACGATTTTGGGATAAAAATGATTGGTGTTGATGTAAATGCAATCAACATCACCGAAGATAGAGAGCAGTTCAAACAACTACTTCAAAAAATTAATGTTCCAACAGCTCCTGCTAAAACAGCAACTTCTTTCCTTGAAGGTAAAGAAATTGCTCAAGAATTTGGTTTTCCGTTAGTAATTCGTCCATCGTTTACTTTAGGAGGAACTGGAGCTGCTTTTGTTCATACCAAAGAAGAATTTGATGAAAAACTAACCTATGGTTTGGAAATGTCACCAATTCACGAAGTATTGATCGATAAAGCGCTACTAGGTTGGAAAGAATATGAGTTAGAGCTTTTAAGAGATAAAAATGACAACGTAGTGATCATTTGTTCTATCGAGAACATGGATCCTATGGGAATCCACACTGGAGACTCGATTACAGTAGCTCCAGCAATGACTTTATCGGATACGACTTTCCAAAAAATGCGTGATATGGCCATCTTGATGATGCGTTCTATCGGAAATTTTGCTGGAGGTTGTAACGTACAGTTTGCGGTTTCTCCTGATGAAAAAGAAGATATCGTTGCTATCGAAATCAACCCTCGTGTATCTCGTTCTTCTGCTTTGGCTTCTAAAGCTACAGGATATCCAATTGCTAAAATTGCTTCGAAATTGGCTTTGGGCTACAACTTAGATGAACTACAAAATCAAATTACAAAATCTACATCAGCTTTATTTGAGCCAACTTTAGATTATGTAATTGTAAAAATTCCTCGTTGGAATTTTGATAAATTCGAAGGTTCTGATAGAACGTTAGGACTTCAAATGAAATCTGTAGGTGAGGTAATGGGAATTGGACGTTCGTTTCAAGAAGCATTACACAAAGCCACTCAATCATTAGAAATCAAACGTAATGGATTAGGTGCTGACGGAAAAGGGTATACCAATTACGAGCAAATTATTGAAAAACTAACGTTTGCTAGTTGGGATCGTGTTTTCGTAATTTATGATGCTATTGCAATGGGAATTCCGTTGAGTCGTATTCACGAAATTACCAAAATCGATATGTGGTTCTTAAAACAATACGAAGAACTTTATATCTTGGAAAAAGAAATTTCTAACTATAAAGTAGATACTTTATCGAGAGAATTGCTACTTGAAGCCAAGCAAAAAGGATTTGCCGACAGACAAATTGCTCATATGATGGGTTGTTTGGAAAGTCAAGTACACGAGTTGAGAGAAAAGATGAACATCAATCGTGTGTTCAAATTGGTTGATACTTGTGCGGCTGAGTTTAAAGCGCAAACACCATATTACTACTCAACTTTTGAGGCTGAAATTGAAAAAGCCAATGGAGAGCGTTATGTTGATAACGAAAGTATAGTAACAGATAAAAAGAAAATTGTCGTTCTTGGATCAGGACCAAACAGAATTGGCCAAGGAATTGAATTTGATTACTCTTGTGTGCATGGCGTTTTAGCGGCAAAAGAGTGTGGTTACGAAACCATTATGATCAATTGTAACCCTGAAACGGTTTCTACTGATTTTGATACTGCGGATAAATTGTATTTTGAACCAGTTTTCTGGGAGCATATTTATGACATCATCAAACACGAAAGACCAGAAGGTGTTATCGTGCAGTTAGGTGGACAAACCGCTTTGAAATTAGCTGAAAAGCTATCTAAATATGGTATAAAAATCATCGGAACAAGTTTTGAAGCTTTAGATTTAGCAGAAGATAGAGGACGTTTCTCTGATCTTTTGACTGAATTAGAAATTCCTTTCCCTCAGTTTGGAATTGCAGAGACTGCTGATGAAGCTTCGGCTTTAGCAGATAAATTAGATTTCCCATTGTTGATTCGTCCATCTTATGTATTGGGTGGTCAAGGAATGAAAATCGTGATCAACAAACAAGAATTAGAAGAACACGTTATCAACTTGTTGAAGTCTATTCCAGGTAACAAACTACTTTTAGATCATTACTTAGCGGGAGCTATTGAAGCTGAAGCGGATGCGATTTGCGATGGTGAAAACGTGTACATCATAGGAATTATGGAACATATTGAGCCATGTGGAGTACACTCTGGTGACAGTAATGCTACTTTGCCTCCTTTTAATTTAGGGGAATTCGTAATGCAACAAATTAAAGATCATACTAAGAAAATTGCCTTGGCATTGAAAACGGTAGGATTAATCAATATTCAGTTTGCGATAAAAGATGATATGGTTTACATCATAGAAGCTAATCCTAGAGCTTCTAGAACGGTACCGTTTATTGCAAAAGCTTACGGTGAACCTTACGTGAATTATGCTACAAAGGTGATGCTTGGAGTAAATAAAGTAACTGATTTTGATTTCAATCCACAGTTAAAAGGTTATGCTATTAAACAACCGGTTTTCTCATTTAGTAAGTTCAAAAATGTAAACAAAGCTTTAGGGCCAGAAATGAAATCTACTGGAGAAAGTATTTTGTTTATTGATGACTTGAAAGATGATCAATTCTATGAGTTGTATTCTAGAAGAAAAATGTACTTGAGTAAATAAACTCAAATCAATTTATAGAAAAAGCCCCTTCTTTAGGGGCTTTTTTCGTGTCTTAAAAAAAAACTAACGGTTTTGTTATTTGTTCGTAGCTATTGGTTTGTCGTTTCGGCTCCATTCGCTCCAAGAGCCTACATACAATTTAGGTATAGCAAAACCTGCATGATGTATGGCTAATAAAGTATGGCAAGCGGTAATACCCGAACCACAATGAACAATGGTATTTTCTGTAGAAGATTCGGCAAGGATAGGGCTGTATTTTTCTTTTAAAACTTCTGGTGGCAAAAATAAACCGTTTTCATCTAGGTTGTGAGTAAAAGGAATGTTGATGGCGCCAGAAATATGCCCTGCAATTAAATCAATGGGTTCGCTTTCTCCGTTATAGCGAAAAGCTTCTCGAACATCAATTACGGTATGTGAAGGAAGTTCAGCTACTTTTTCTACTTCATCAATTGAAGCTATAGGCCATTGCCAAGTTGTACAAGGATAGTTTTCTTTTTTGGCTATAGAAACTGGTTCTGAATTTACAGGGAAACCTATTTTCTCTGCTGCTTGAATGCCACCATTAAGTACTTGTACTTTTTCGTGACCAATAGCGCGTAGCATCCACCAAAAGCGAGCGGCGGCATTTGCTCCATTTTTATCGTCATAAACTACTACCCAAGTTTGAGGAGTAACTCCTAAATCGCCCAAAGTTTTTGAAAAATCTTCAATGCTTGGCAAGGGATGTCTTCCTCCAACAGCAACATTAGTTTCGATAGTAGCCAATTGTGTATTAGCATCTGCAAAAATGGCTCCTTCCAAATGCTTGCTATCATAATTAAGTCTAGTGTTTGGCCCGTTGCTGGCATCAATCAAAAGGATGTTTTCGGTTTTGTAAATAGTTAGTAGCTCTGTGGCATTTATAATTGGGGATATTGACATATTCAATTTTTAGTTGGTTTCAAAAGATTTTTTCAAACTATAATATAATAACATTCCTGTAATTTCATTGGTGTAGTTTATGGAGGCACTAAACAAATGATTATTGATGAAAGTGTTATAGATTTCTTGTGTTAATACAAGTCTGTCATTTTTAGCATTGTAGAGTCTAATCGTTATTTTGTAGAATTGGCGAGGTCCTAACTTTAGATTTGAAGCTTTTATTTCGGATTTGAGTTCTTTTATTTTAGTATAGGTATTGGTTAATAATTGAACCGAAAAATTCTTATGCTCTTCCAAAGTTACTTTTTTATCACCTTTAAGAGATTCGTAGCTTGAACTGAAATAGTTGTATTTGTTCCTTTCAAAACCAATCAAAAGTGGAGGTTTGGAATGGATAGAGGTAGCTTCTTGAACATTGTTTTTGATAAAAGTATATCCTTTGTTTTGAAGTTCTTCAGATGTTTTGAGTTCGGTTACTTTAAATCCTTTTGGTATAGCAATTTTCCAATCAAATAGATTACAGATGAATATGTTGTTCTCTATTTTTCCATTAGTGACTTCTTCTATAATTATTTCTTCTGGGTCAATATTTATTACCTTTTCTTGTGCGTAAAAAAAGGGAGTAAAACAGAGAAAAAATAATAGAAGGAGGCTATTCTTCATTTGCAATAGCTTTCAAATTAGTAATAGCATCGCCTGTAAGATCAGCGACATGTTTGGTGATTTTTTCTATATCCCAATCCCACCACTTAAGTTCTAAAAGTGTTTCGATTTTTTCATCAGTGAATCTTTTTTTAATCACTTTTGATGGGTTGCCTCCCACTATCGAGTATGGTGGAACATTTTTGGTTACTGTTGTATTGGCAGCAATTATTGCTCCGTCACCTATTGTTATTCCTGGTAAAATTGTCACATTGTAACCTATCCAAACATCATTGCCTACTATTGTGTTTCCTTTGTTCGGATATGTTTTGTGTTTCATAGCATTTTGCCAATCGTGGCCAAAGATCGCAAAGGGATACGAACTAATGCTTTGGGTTAAATGGTTCGCTCCGTTCATAATAAACGTCACGTTAGAAGCAATCATGCAAAACTTACCAATAATCAATTGATCTCCTATGAAATCAAAATGATATTTTACATTTTTTTCAAAATTTGACACATCTTCAAAATCATCATAATAGGTATAGTCTCCAACTATAATGTTGGGATTGGTGATTGTGTTTTTTAAGAAACATAATCTTGTGTAGTTTTCGAGTGGAAATTTTTGATCTTTATTTGGGTATTGCATATTACTCTTTTGGTGTCTTTTTCTGATTGCTATTTATTTTAGATTTTTTTTGAAAAAATCAATGGTTCTTGTCCAAGCTAAAGTGGCTGCTTTTTCATCATATCTAGGCGTAGTATTGTTGTGAAAACCATGATTTACATCGGGATAGATGTGAACAGTATAATCGACTTTATTTTGTTTTAAAATGGTTTCATAGGCCGGCCAGCCTTCATTTACTCGAGTATCTAAGCCTGCATATTGTATCAAAAGCGGTGCTTTTATTTTAGCAGCATCTTCTGCGCTAGGTTGACCACCATAAAACGGTACTGCTGCTCCTAATTTTGGTATTCGAACGGCCATCATATTGGCAATCCAACCGCCAAAACAAAATCCTACTACACCCACATGGCCATTACAATCTTTATGATCTTTTAAAAATTCGTAAGCGGCAATAAAATCTTCGAGCATTTCTTCACGGGTGCGTTTTTTTTGTAATTCACGACCAGCATCATCATTTCCGGGATATCCACCAAGCGGACTCAAAGCATCGGGTGCTAATGTGATAAAGCCATCTATAGCTCCTCTTCTTCCAACATCTTCAATGTAGGGATTTAAACCTCTGTTTTCATGAACTACAATAATACTTGGAAGTTTTTTCTTTTTGTCTGTTGGTTTAGAAAGTAATCCTTTGATTGTTCCGCCTCCTTTTGTGGAAGGGTAGCTAATCATGGCTGATTCTAATCTTGGATCATCGGCTGCGATAGTTTGAGTGTCTTTATAATTTGGCGTTATGAAATTGAGTAGTGTAGGAACAGTCAAACTACCCACAGCAAAAAGCGATAATTTTTCAATAAATTGCCTTCTTTCAATTTTGTTATGGGCATAATCATCATATAAATCAAAAACTTCTTGGCTAATATCAGCTTTGGTAATCTCTTTCATGGTGGGTTGTTTTTTGGTTATGTAGGTTTTATTTGTTGAGTAATAAATCTATTACCCCAAGAGCTAAGGCGGCTCCAATATTATTAGTTCCGTAAGGGTTAAAAGAATCTATTTTTGTTCCACTCGCATACAGAGCGTTTTGTGGAATATAAAACGATTTACTGTATTTTGATTCTTGGTTTTTTAAATAAAATGTATCGTTCAAACCACTAGTGGGATTATAAATATTCAACAAATAGGGTGTAGTATGCGTTTTGAAACTGAAATTAGGATAAGTAAATTGGATGCTGTTGTAATTTGAAAACACCAATTTAGGTTGAAAAGATGCTACAGGAATGTGCATTTTGAGCTGCTGAGCATTCATTTGAGAAGTAGCAAATACAATTATGAAAAATAGTGTTCTCATAGATAGAAGGTTTTTGCATATAAAAATAACTTTTTTTTCGCTTACTTAATGAGTGATTATAAATTCTAGCGTTATTTAGTTATTTTTATTGCATTAAAAATAACTAAAATACTGTTTTTGGTATATAATCTTCAAGTTTTATGGCTCTTTTTCAACGATTGAATTCCAAATTAACGCCCATTATCAATACTGGATTTGGGACCAATGCTACTGTGAACGGAAAACGCTTTTTGGACAAGGAAGGTAGTGCTAGAGTGAAACGTTTAGGCTTAACTTTTTTTGAAAGAAATAGTTGGTACCATACACTTTTGGATTTGCCTACTTGGAAGTTCCTTCTGCTATTGTTGTTGTTTTACATAGGAATTAATTTTGTTTTTGCTTGTTTGTATTTCGCCATCGGAATAGAACACTTAAATGGTATAGCGACTACTCAAAGTCAATGGGAGCAGTTTGGACAAGCTTATTTTTTTAGTGCACAAACTTTTACCACTGTTGGATATGGTCATATAAGTCCCGTTGGTTTTTTAACCAGTTCGCTCTCTGCAGCCGAAGCGTTAACGGGACTTCTGAGTTTTGCTATTGCAACAGGTTTGTTTTTCGGGCGTTTTAGTAAGCCTAGAGTTTATCTAAGGTTTTCTGAGAATGCGATTATCGCACCATATCATGGAGGAACAGCATTAATGTTTAGAATGGCACCCTACAAAAACACTAATTATTTGGATACAGAAGTCAATGCAACATTTGGTTTGAGTATAGAAGAAAATGGCGTGTTGACGAACAAGTTTTATACGTTAGATTTAGAAATCAGTAAAGTGAATACCCTAATGCTTAGTTGGACAATTGTACATCCCATTACCGAAAAAAGCCCATTTTATCAATTTACTGCCCAAGATTTCGAAACCTTACAAGGTGAAATATTAGTTTTTATTAAAACTTTTGATGATATGTACAGCACAACGGTTGCAACAAGAACGTCTTATATTTTTCCAGAAGTCGTTTATGGTGCTAAGTTTAGGTCGATGTTTGAAAGTAGTACAAAACACTCGCATACTTTAATACATTTAGATCAGCTCAATGATTTTGAAAAAGTGACGTTATAATTTTTATTTTCCATTGTTTATCAAAAAAAATATTTTACTTTTGTTTAATAAATTTTCAAAAACAATGAACAATATTAAAAATGTATTTAGCATCAAAGACCTAGAAAACCTCTCAGGGATTAAAGCACATACGATTCGTATATGGGAAAAACGATACAATGTTTTGCAACCCATGCGAACGGATACAAATATTCGTTTATATGATCTTCATAGTCTGCAAAAATTGTTAAACATTACGTTACTTCACGACTATGGATACAAGATTTCGAAAATTGCTACCTATTCTGAAGAAAAAATTCCTTCATTGGTGCGTGAAATTATCACCTCCAAAAATGCCAATAATCACGCAATTAGTGATTTTAAAATGGCAATGATGAATTTTGACCAAGACTTGTTTTTTAAAACCTATGATTGGCTGATTGCTAAGAAAACATTCAAAGAGGTTTTTATGCAGGTCTTTGTCCCATTGATGAATGAATTAGGATTGTTATGGCAAACCGATACGATTACTCCAGCACATGAACATTTTGTGAGCTATTTAATCAAACAAAAATTATTAATTAATATTGAGCAATTACAAACGCAGCCTGTACAACATCACGACAAAGTATTTGTGTTGTCTTTGCCAATGAATGAAATTCATGAATTAGGCTTGATGTATTTGCATTACGAAATTTTGTTACAAGGCTTCAAAACGATTTATTTGGGGGAAAGCATGCCGATTGATAACTTAAAAGTCTTGAAAAATAATTTTGGCCCCATTGTCTATGTTACTTATATGACAGTTCAGCCTGATCGTGAAGCGATTAATAATTATGTGTCGACTATGGAGTCTGAGTTGTTGGGAGATGGAACGCAATTGTGGTTTATTGGTCGTTTAGTCGAAAACATCAATAAAGAAAAAATTGCTGATGATACTAGAGTTTTCGGATCAATGACAGAATTGGTTGACGCCATTTAGCCTTTTTAATTAACGCCCCTTCATACATAATGAAAAAAATCACAATTATTGGATCTGGTTTTTCTGCTTTATCAGCCTCTTGTTATTTGGCCCAAAGTGGCCACGATGTTACTGTTTTTGAGAAAAATGCAACAATTGGCGGAAGAGCAAGACAGTTAAAAGCTGACGGTTTTACTTTTGATATGGGACCCAGCTGGTATTGGATGCCCGATATTTTTGAACGTTTTTTTGCTGATTTTGGAAAGAAAACTACAGATTATTATGAGCTAATCAAACTGTCTCCAGCTTACAGAGTATATTTTGGAATCAATGATTTTATAGCTATTGCTGATAATTTAGACGAAATAGCCCAAACTTTCGAAGCAATAGAAAAAGGAAGTGGTAAAATCCTCAGAGCTTTTATGGCCGAAGCCCAAAGCAATTATGATATTGCCATAAAGGATTTGGTGTACCGCCCAGGAGTATCTCCACTAGAGTTAGTAACTACTAAAACGGCCAAAAAAGTAGGACAATTTTTTAGCAATATCAGTAGAGATGTTCGCAAAAAGTTTACCAATCCAAGATTGATTCAGATTCTTGAATTTCCTGTTCTTTTTCTAGGGGCTAAACCTTCTGACACGCCTTCGTTTTATAGCTTTATGAATTACGCCGATTTTGGTTTAGGAACTTGGCATCCCAAAACAGGAATGTTTGATGTAGTTTTAGCTATGGAAAGTTTGGCTAGGGAGTTAGGCGTTAAGTTTGTAACCAATGCAGCCATCGAAAAAATTGTAGTCGAAAACAAAACTGCAAAATCAGTGGTTATCAACGGACAAACCATCACCTCTGATGTAGTGTTAAGTGGTGCCGATTATCATCATACAGAAACTTTATTGGATAAAGAGCATCGAGCTTACTCAGAAGCGTATTGGGAAAGTCGCGTTTTTGCACCTTCCTCATTACTTTTTTATGTTGGTTTTGATAAAAAAATAGAAAATATTTCTCATCACGCTTTATTCTTTGATGTTGATTTTTACCAACATGCCAAAGATATTTACGATGAACCACAATGGCCAAAAGAACCTTTGTTTTACGCTAATTTTCCCTCTCTTACGGACCCAACAGCAGCACCAGAAGGCATGGAGTCTGCTTTCTTTTTGGTGCCTTTAGCTCCAGGAATTAATGATAGCGAAGCGTTGAGAGAACAGTATTTTGATAAAATAATTACTCGTTTTGAGCAACTTACGCAACAAACTGTAAAAAATAATATTATATTTAAACAATCATTTTGTAAAAATGATTTTGTTTCTGAATATAATTCATACAAAGGAAATGCCTATGGTATGGCCAATACGCTACTCCAAACGGCTTTTTTGAGACCAAAATTGAAAAGTAAAAAAGTAAACAATTTATATTTCACTGGACAATTAACAGTGCCAGGACCAGGCGTTCCACCTGCATTAATTTCAGGAAAGTTAGTATCAGAGTTAATTAATAAAAAATTTTCAGAAGCGTAAATTATGAAGCAATTATTTGATGATGTATCTTTTAAGTGTAGTAAGTTAGTTACCAGGAGCTATAGTACTTCTTTCTCTTTGGCCGTAAAAATGCTAGCGCCAAGTATTCGAGAAGATATCTATAATATATATGGTTTTGTCCGCTTTGCTGACGAAATCGTAGACTCTTTTCACGGATATCAAAAGGAACAATTGATTCAAGATTTTGAAACCGATTATTACAAGGCATTGGCTTCAGGAATTAGTTTGAATCCTATCCTGAATGCCTTTCAAATCACTGTAAAAAAGAATAATATTTCTGATGATTTAGTGCAAGCTTTTCTAAAAAGTATGAAAATGGACCTGGTAAAATCAGAGTATAACACCAAGGCGGAATACGATGATTATATTTACGGTTCAGCTGATGTGGTGGGCTTAATGTGTCTTAAAGTTTTTGTTCAAGGAGATCAAGAAAAATATGATGCCCTTAAAGACGAAGCGATGCGCTTAGGTTCTGCTTTTCAAAAAGTGAATTTCTTGAGAGATTTAAAAGACGACAATCTGGTTTTGAATCGCAATTATTTTCCAGGGGTAGACCTTCGTTCTTTTGATGATGAAGCAAAAAAAGCCATTATTGCTGAAATTGATGAAGATTTTAAAGCAGCAAGAGAAGGCATTAAGAAATTACCGCTTGAAGCTAAATTTGGTGTTTTTACAGCCTATGTCTATTACAAAAAACTATTGAATAAGTTAGAGCGCACTCCTTCACACAAAATCGGCACATCAAGAATACGCGTTTCCAATTATTCCAAAGCGGGATTGTTGGCGCAATCTTTCGTAACGTACAAGTTGCGATTAGTTTAATATTTCATTTCAAATTCATTCAAAATGCTTAATTTTTTCATATTTCTAGGAGTTTTTCTTTTTATGGAGTGCGTCACTTGGTGTACACATAAGTTCGTGATGCACGGTTTTATGTGGTATTTTCACGCCGACCACCATCAGCCAAAATATGCACATATCTTTGAGCGGAACGATATTTTCTTTGTCATCTTTGCCATTCCGAGTATTCTCCTTTTTTATTTTGGTGTAGAAGGTGGTCTTAATTATTTGTTTTTTATAGGATTGGGTATCTTTTTTTATGGATTATGTTACTTTCTAATCCACGATGTATTGATTCATCAACGCTTCAAATGGTTCAAAAACACCAACAACAAGTATCTTATAGGCCTACGAAAAGCCCACAAAGTACACCACAAACATTTAGGTAAAGAACACGGCGAATGTTTCGGAATGCTATTCGTTCCGTTCAAATATTATAAAATGTAGTTTTTGGGCGTGCCCCCCGAAACACGAATATACTAACGACACGATTCTCCAATCGGGGGTCGGGTCATCCATTCCCGCTTTGTTGTAGTGGCCTTTATCGCCACTACAACAAGAGCTCCATTACTACCCCTCACGCAGGGAAATCAATATCATTTATCGTACATATTATGAAAGTATATAAATTAGAAACCGTGCAACACGTCAACGCTACACTTGACGAATGTTGGGCTTTTTTCTCTAGTCCACAAAATCTGCAAAAAATTACGCCTTTGGATATGGGGTTTCAAATCGTAGATTTCGACGGAAGAACCGCCTATCCTGGTCAAGTGATTCAATATAAAGTGTCGCCTTTGGCAGGAATAAAACTCGGTTGGATGACCATCATTACAGCCGTAAAAGACAAAAGCTATTTCATAGACGAGCAGCGATTTGGACCTTATACTTTGTGGCATCACAAACATTTCTTTGAAGCCACCGAAAACGGAGTAAAAATGACGGATGTTGTTCATTACGCCCTTCCTCTTGGTTTTTTGGGTCGCATTATGAACACACTTGTGGTCAAAAGCAAGTTAAAAGAAATATTCTCTTATCGAGAAAAAGCCGTAGATGAACTTTTTAATACCAAATAATGACTGCCCAGCCTATTACTGTTTTTTGGTTTCGTCGCGATTTGCGGTTAGAAGATAATGTAGGCTTGTATCAGGCGTTACAAAGTGGCTATCCAGTACTTCCTCTTTTCATTTTTGATGAGGCCATTTTGGAACATTTGCCCAAAGACGATGCTAGAGTTACTTTTATCTACGAATCACTTTCGAAAATCAACGAAAAATTAGCCGAATTTGGAAGTTCTCTTTTAGTAAAAAAAGGAAAAACCCAAGATGTTTGGCATCAATTAATAACCGAATTTGAGGTCAAAGAAGTTTTTTTCAATAAAGATTACGAACCCTATGCCATAAACAGAGACCAACAGATTACTGAATTGTTAGCTCAAAATGGCGTAAAAGTTCAGGCATTCAAAGACCAAGTCATTTTTGAAGAAGCCGAAATCACCAAGGCCGACGGTTTGCCTTACACGGTTTACACGCCCTATAAAAACAAATGGCTAGAAAAATACAAAATGATAGCACCTGTTGCGGAACACGATACGACAGTTTTTTCTAAAAATTGGTTGGCTAGTTCCTTCGTATTTCCTTCCTTGTCTGCTATTGGTTTTGAAACGAGTACCATCAAAGTCAAACCCCACAATTTGACTAAAATTGCAAATTATCACGAAACCCGTGATTTTCCAGCATTAGATACAACCTCTTATTTGTCACCACATTTGCGATTTGGTACTGTTAGTGTTCGAAAATTAGTGAATTGGGCAGCGCGTAAAAATGACGTTTTCTTGAGCGAACTCATTTGGAGAGAATTTTTTATGCAAATCTTGTATCATTTCCCCAAAGTAGTCCAACACAATTTTAAATCAGCTTACGACGGCATACAATGGCGCAATGACCAAGCCGACTTTCAACGCTGGTGTTCAGGAAATACAGGTTATCCAATGGTTGACGCAGGTATTCGCGAACTCAATGCTACGGGTTATATGCACAATAGAGTGCGTATGGTGGTGGCTAGTTTCTTGTGCAAACATTTGTTATTACCGTGGCAATGGGGCGAAGCCTATTTCGCTCAAAAACTCTTAGATTATGATTTGTCTGCCAATGTGGGTAATTGGCAGTGGGCTGCAGGCACTGGCTGTGATGCCGCTCCTTATTTTAGAGTGTTCAATCCCGATATTCAATTGCAAAAATTTGATGCCAAAGGACACTACATCCGAAAATGGATTCCTGAATTTGATTTAGGTTACGGAGTACCTATGGTGGAACACGCTATGGCAAGAGACCGCGCAATCGCTACGTACAAAGCAGGGATTTTGAAATAAGCAATCACATATTTTGTATTTTTACAAAAAACTCCAAAAATGAAAATCTATATCAAAAATATGGTGTGCCAGCGTTGTATTATGGTGGTACAATCTGAGTTGGAAAAGAGCGGATTTGCGCCACTTTCCGTATCTCTTGGTGAAGTAGTTTTTGAAAAGGACCTTGCTGTAAGTGACCAGCAAATTATTGCTAAAACACTTCAAAATGTTGGTTTTGAAATCATCGAAGACCAAAAAAAACAAGGTGTTGAAAAAGTGAAAAACTTGATTATTGATTTGGTTCAAAATCAAAATTCGGCACTCAAAAACACCCTTTCCGATTATTTGAGCACCCAATTGGATTGTGATTATAAATACATTACTACTTTATTTACTGAACTCGAAGGCACTACGATTGAGAAATATTTCATCGCTCAAAAAATCGAAAAAGTCAAAGAATTGTTGGTGTACAACGAATTGACTTTGAGTGAAATTGCATTCCAGTTGCAGTATTCCAGCGTAGCACATTTGAGCAATCAATTCAAAAGTGTAACGGGATTAACACCAAGTTATTTCAAAAATCTTCGTTCTGAACGACGCATTCCTTTAGATCAAGTCCAAGCAAAGTAGTTCGTTTCCCTTAAAAAAGTTAGCCACGAATGCACAAATTGACACTAATTTTTATAAATATTAAAATTGAATTGCACTAATTTTATAGATCCTTAAGAATTCGTGGAATAAAAAACGGTTATAAATTAGTGTTTATTCTTGTTTTTTGTAGTGGAAATTTTAGAAGATAATGTGTTGATTATAAGGTGTTTTTAATGGTTCAAATTCTAAAATTCATGTTATTTGTGAATTGAAGAACCAAAGCAAATTGCACCACAATTATTATAGTATTCTAGCTGCAATTGGTGCATTCGTGGCTCTTTTTTAGATGACGGATGCTTGAAAAAGTATTCACTGTTTATCTTCCGAAATTGTTGTAATTCTTTTGGATAATTGTGTAATACTTCTCATTTAGAATACGTCTAATTTTGTACTGTAATTTAAAACAGTATACTATGAAAACTACTATAAAGAGACAAATTCCTGTTTTACAAATGGGATGTGCGTCTTGCGCCAATAGAATCGCTTCTACGGTTCAAGCCTTAAATGGGATTGTTTCAGCCGAAGTTAACTATGCTTCGGCGATGCTTTCTCTTGAGTTTCTGCCAAAAATCATTACCCTATCCGAAGTCCAAAAAGCGGTGCAAGACGCAGGCTATGATTTGTTTATTGAAGAAGAAGCCAATGAAAATAAAACCTTGTCTTCGATACAAGAAGAAAAAATGACCACTTTAAAAAACAAAACCATTTGGGCTCTGCTATTGGCTTTGCCCATTGTAATTATTGGAATGTTTTTTATGGAAATGCCTTATGCTAACGAAATTATGTGGGTGTTAGCAACTCCTGTTGTTTTCGGATTTGGAAGTAGTTTTTTTATAAATGCTTGGAAGCAAGCCCAACATCGTACAGCCAATATGGACACACTCGTAGCGCTGAGTACGGGTGTCGCTTATGTGTTTAGTGTATTCAATACGTTGTTTCCTGAGTATTGGCATCAAAAAGGACTACACGGACACGTCTATTTTGAAGCAGCAGCAGTAGTGATTGCTTTTATTTTATTGGGCAAATGGTTGGAAGAAAACGCCAAATCCAATACTTCCACGGCCATAAAAAAGTTGATGGCGTTGCAACCTAATGAGGTCACTTTGTGGCTAGACAACGAGCAACAAAAAGTAATTTCCATCGAACAAGTCAAAGTTGGGGATCGATTGCTGGTAAAACCTGGCGAGCGTATTGCAGTCGATGGGGTTGTGATAAGTGGCGATTCTTATGTGGATGAAAGTATGTTGAGTGGTGAACCCATTCCTGTACTCAAAAAGGTAAACGAAAAAGTTTGGGCAGGTACGTTGAATCAAAAAGGTAGTTTGGTGTTCAAAGCGGTCCAAATTGGTTCCGAAACGCTTTTAGCTCATATTATCAAAACGGTACAAGAAGCTCAAGGAAGTAAAGCCCCTGTACAGAAAAAGGTCGATTTTATTGCTAGTATTTTTGTACCTGTGGTTATGGCAATTGCTGTTTTAGCCTTCGTTTTGTGGTGGACTTTAGGGGGAGAAAATGGCTTTACGCAAGGTATTATGGCTTTGGTCACTGTTTTAGTGATTGCTTGTCCTTGTGCCTTGGGATTGGCAACTCCAACAGCCATTATGGTTGGAGTAGGTAAGTGTGCCGAAAATGGTATTCTTATTAAAGATGCACTGAGTTTAGAATTGGCACAAAAGATAGACACCATCGTTCTAGATAAAACAGGAACCATCACCGAAGGAAAACCCAAAGTAACTGATGAACTGTGGAGTACTGTCGATTCTTATTTGCGTTCTATTTTGTTGAGTATTGAATCGCAATCAGAGCATCCTTTGGCGGAAGCCGTAGTTCATTATTTGCAAGGAGTTCCAATGGTTTCTATAATGAATTTCGAGAGTATAACAGGGAAAGGCGTTCGAGCTAAAGTGGACGGTGAGGATTATTTTGTAGGGAATCCCTCTTTTTTAAAAGCCAACCAAATCGAAATAAACGAAGACTTTCTTCAAAAGAGTACCGTTTGGGAAGCCGAAGCCAAAACCGTAATTGGCTTTGCTAATGCAACTAGCGTTTTAGCCCTCTTGGCCATTTCGGATGCGGTAAAACCCACTTCAGTGGCTGCTATTCGTGAGTTAGAACAGATGGGGATTTCCGTCTATATGCTAACGGGCGATGCTGAAAAAGCCGCGCAAGCGATGGCTACACAAACGGGAATTACTCACTACAAAGGCGGAGTGTTGCCTCAACAAAAAGCTGATTTTATCAAAGAATTGCAAGCTCAAGGCAAAACAGTAGCTATGGTGGGTGATGGAATTAACGACAGCACCGCATTGGCCCAAGCCGATGTCAGTATTGCTATGGGAAAAGGAAGCGCCATTGCGATGGAAGTCGCCAATATGACGCTAATGACCTCCGATTTGCATAAGATTCCACAAGCGATTCGTTTGTCTAAAGCTACTGTTGCTACGATTCACCAAAACTTATTTTGGGCTTTTATCTATAATGTGATTGGCATTCCTGTCGCGGCAGGTATTCTATTTCCGTTTAATGGATTTTTACTCAACCCAATGCTAGCGGGTGCAGCTATGGCACTGAGTAGCGTGAGTGTGGTAAGCAACAGTTTACGATTGAAATTGAAAAAGTTATAGGGAAGTAAACTTTTAAAAAAGCAAATTCCAAATTCCAAGTTGTCGCAGTAGCCTTGGAATTTGGAATTTATTTTTTAATCAATTTATTAATCATGCCTTCAAAGATGAAGCCATGAAAAGGGAGAACGGAGTACCAATACAATTTGCCCCAAAAACCATGGGGTTTGAAAGTGGCGGCTTGGTATAACGTATTGTGTATGATTTTGAATTCTAGCCAAGCTTCTCCGGGGAGTTTCATTTCGGCATACAAAACGAGTTTGCCTTCTTTTTTGTTGGCATACAATACCCGCCAAAAATCCAAAACGTCACCTGAATGAATGTCGTGTTTGTTGGTACGTCCCCTACGAAGACCCACACCTCCAACTAATTTGTCAAGAAAACCGCGTATTTCCCACAGCCAGTCGCCATAATACCAACCCGTTTCGCCACCAATAGACCAAATGCGTTCTGTGGTATAGGAGCGGTTGAGGATTTCTTTTTTGCGACGATCGATAAAGCAATTTTTTTTAGGTACTTTGAGGTAATCGGCAACACTCCCAGTGAATTGACCACTAATCATAGCGTCTTTCCAACTTGACACAATGTCGTCTTTGTCTATTTTCACAAGCGCTCTTGCAACCGCTTCGTTGTAAGTCATAGGCACAACTCCTAGTAATGCGTTAATTCGATTGTCTTTGCAAACTACTTCTACTTTCATACTGCTGACTAAAGCCGCAGCGAGTTTGTAAGTTGTTGAAGTAACAAAATACAACCAATACGATGACAATTTGGGTGTCATTACTGGAACTGTATAGATGTAGCGTTTCAATCCTGCCGCTTGTGCAAATCCTAAGAGCATTTCTTTATAGCTTAAAATATCAGGTCCACCTATGTCAAAGTTTTGATCGTAAGTTTCAGGTTGATGTAAACTTTTTATCAAAAAGGCTAAAACATCCGTAATGGCTATCGGTTGACATTTGGTATTGAGCCATTTTGGAGTAATCATAACAGGAAGTTTGTTGACCAAATCACGGATAATTTCAAAAGAAGCACTTCCTGAGCCTACAATGATGCCAGCTCTTAAAGTTGTGATGGCAAAAAGGCCTGTTTTAAGAACATCTTCAACTGCTTTTCGTGAGGCCAAATGCTTCGATAAAATAACATCATTAACGATACCACTCAAATAAATTACTTGTTTTACTCTGGTGAGGTTCATTCGGTCTACAAAATTCAAAGCAGAGGCATACTCCAGCTCATCATAATTCTTGGCCGAACCTGACATGGAATGAATCAAATAATAAGCGGCATCAATATCATTGGGAATGCTACTTAAACTTTCTTGATTCAAAAAATCTACTTCTATTACACGAACTTGATTAACATATTCCTCGGGAAGCGTAAAACGGTCTTTGTCTCTTACACAACAAATCACATGATGCCCTTTGGCCACTAGCAAAGGCAGTAGTCGCTTTCCAATATATCCTGTGGCTCCTGTTAAAAGAATATTCATTTGGTTTGTTAATTGATTGATAACAATATAGTTGAAAAAATTGTATAATCTTAGAAATAACCGATAGAATTGCTAAAATTATCGATAAAACTGTCTGAATCATGTTTTTTGGTTACTAATTCTTATATTTTTTCTGGTCAATTATTGTTGGTAATCTAGAATTCTATTTGATTATTTTTTTTGTTTTTCTTTAATTTGAATCAAATGGTTTTATATTTTAAAACTAACCATACCATAATCCATGGCAAAAACTTGTCCCGAAATGGATTTGGCTTCTTCTGAAATTAAGAAATTCGCCATGTGCGCTACTTCATCAGGTTTTAGATACCCTTTCATCGGATGGCGTTCAATCATGTTTTCTTTCATTCTGTCATTTCTTAAAATACCCGCTGCTAATGAAGTTTCTGTAATTGTAGGCGCAATGGCATTTACGCGTACAACTGAAGCCAGTTCCGCTCCTAATGATTTTACCAATCCTTCAACACCTGCTTTGGCAGTAGCAATACTCGCGTGAAATGGCATTCCTAATTTGGCAGCAACTGTACTAAACAAAAGAATCGAAGGCTGTTGTCCTTTTCGCAAGGCTGGCAAATATTTTTGAATGGCTTTTACAGCACCGATGACATTGATTTCAAAATCGTTTTTGAAATCCGATATGCTGAGGTTTCCGATTGGTTTTAAGTTAATCGAGCCCGGACAATAAATCAAAGTATCCACGTTTTCAATGTCAGGAAGTGGGTCTTGTAAAACATCAACGGCATAGTGCGTTAAATTGGGATGCGATACATCTGGCGCTGTTCTACTGATGTTGATTACTTGATTCGATTGCAATTGTTGCATTAGTATCGCGCTACCAATTCCTTTGCTACCGCCAATAATTACGATGTTTTTCATAATGTAATGTGTTGAGTTTGGTTTATCGTTTTGATATTTTGTTGTGGGTGATTTGTCGCTGTAAAGTACATTTGAATCTTCCTTCGGTAAAATTTCGAAGTTTTTCGTGTTTTGTTTTTCGACCTTGCACACGGGCACGCCAAAGTCTGAAACTTGAAGGTTTCATTTCGGTACGCATCAAGTCGATGACTTCTTGTTCTTTTAATCCAAATTGCAATTGGATGGCTTCGAAAGTGGTTCGGTCTTCCCAAGCCATTTCTATAATTCGGTCGATTTCTAATTCGGTAAGGGCTATTTTGTTGGGCATAGCTAAAGCTTTTTTGATAGATGTTCTAGGTTGTTTTTTTAATCGCTATCGCCAATATCGGCTAGGGTATGTAATTTTAAAATCCGATTGCTTTCTTCTTTAACCAATGGATTTTTCTTCATTTTCCATAAAAAATCCGAAGCAAATTTTCGAGTTCTGTCAATATTTACAATCGGTTTTGGATAGTCTTTTCCCAATTCAAAATTGTTGAATTTTTGGTCCAAAAAAGTCATTTTACTAGGTTGATGAACGAAAGGCAATGGCAAATTTCGTAACTCGGGTACCCATTGTTTGATAAATTCTCCTTGTGGGTCGTGTTCCAAACTATTTTTTATCGGATTGTAAATGCGCAATAAGTTGACACCCGTTTCACCTGCTTGCATTTGCAATTGCGGGTAGTGAATGCCCGGCTCAAAATCCAAAAACATTTGCGATAAATGTTGTGTAGCTTCTTGCCAAGGTTGCCAAAGGTTATGAGTAAAAAACGACACCAAAAGTGCTCGCATTCTAAAGTTGAGGTAGCCCGTTTCGTTCAAACATCTCATGGCTGCATCAACGAGAGGTACACCAGTTTGTCCTTTTTTCCAAGCTTCGACATAAGTGGAATTGATTTTCTTTTTTAAATCGTGATAGCCTTTGTTGATGCTTTCAAACTCCATAATTTCTTCCATTTCAAATTTTTGAATGAAATGGGCTTGCCAAGTGAGTCGCGACACAAATGAATCGATTTGTTTTTTATTGGTACAAATCAATCGAAAAGTAGCGGCTCGCTGCAGTACTTCTCGGGTAGATAAATTCCCCCAAGCAATATAAGGTGAGATTCTGCTGCAACTTTTTCTCGCTAGTAAAGGTTTCGAAATATGATTGCTGTAATTGAAATAACGGTTTTTGAAGAAGGAGTCTAAATATTTCTGTCCCATTTCTGTCCCACCTTTTTGAAAAATAGCATCGGGAATGGTTACTAAATTTGTCTTTTCTAACAAGCGTTCTAGCTGTTCAATTTGGGGCAATTCTAAAAAGCTATTGTCATTTGGTAAGAATGCAAATTGCGGTTCATTCATATATTTCTCCCATTGCACCACCCAATTGCTTCGGTTTTTTAGCCCTCTAAAAATGCCATTATTGATGTTTTCGACCCAATTAATTTGGTTGTTTTTGCAAAATCTTTTAAAAGCTTTGTCTCTATCGTACGTAATTCTTATTCCGGTTTCTTGATGCGAGTAGACATTTTTGATGGTGTATAGTTCGAGTATGCTATTAATGGTGCTAATGACTTCTCCATTTACAGCTAATACTTTTGTTTGATACGGTTGCAGTTCTGCGTTGAGGGCTACGATAGATTGCTTGATAAAATTCCAATGTCTTGCGCTGTAGTGCGTATCGTTTTGCAGTGATTTTTCAAAAACATATAGTAAAAGTGTAGGCTGACCAGATTGGATTGCATTATGGATAGCCTCGTTGTCCTGCAAACGAAGGTCTCTTTTGAACCAAACGATATTGATATGTTTTTTATTTGAATTCATCTTTTAAAAAAGTTGTTGTTGAAGCCAGCGTTGTTGGAATTTGGACTGTTTATCATAGTTTTGAGCTTGCAAGGCGACATTGAATTTTCTATCACGAGGGTCGTTGCCTACACCTGAAACATACATCCAATTGCCATAATTGCTGTGTACGTCATAATCCAAAAGCATCGATTCAAAATAGGCCGCTCCAATTCTCCAATCTAAGAGTAAAGTTTTGGCAAAGTAAGAAGCTACGTTTTGTCGTCCACGATTGCTCATCCAACCTGTTTGTTGCAATTCCAGCATATTTGCATTCACAAAAGGTGCAGCCGTAGTGCCGTTAATCCATTGTTGGATGGCTTTTTTGTCTTGCGACCATTGATAATCTCGGTTTTGAATGCCTCCAATTTTAAAAATCGCATTACCATTTTGCAGCGAAATGTATTTGAAATAATCCCTCCAAATCAATTCGAAAACCAACCAATACGTAGACTCATTGGCTTCTACTTCTTTTTCGTAGCGCTTGATTTCCCAATAAATGGTTTTGGGTGAAATGCATCCATTGGCCAACCAAGGCGAAAATTTTGAGCTGTAATCTGTTCCAATCAATCCGTTACGGGTTTGTTTGTACTGACTGATTTTTTTGGTGTTCCAGAGATATTCTCGCACTCTTGTCAAAGCCTGATTTTCGCCACCACGAAAAGGAAAAGCGGTTCTTCGATCTTCTTGAAATGTTGTAAATCCTAAGTCTTCTAAAGTAGGAATAGCGGTTTGCATGTCAATTGAATTGGATTTGGGTAGAACGGTTAGCTTTCCAATTTTTGGAACGATTGCTTTTTTTTCGCATGCATTTCTGAATTGTGTGAAGACAGCAGGTATTTCAGCTATTGAAAACGGAATTACTTCTGGTGGAAATAAAAATTGATGATAGGTCGCGACAAATTCTACAGTTGGGCTGCAATTTTTTTTCACTCTTTCGATTTCCTCTTTTTCCTCGCTCGTCCATTCGTTTTGAAAGTAAATCGTTGTAGAAGATGTGCTTTCAATTAAACTTGGAATTATAGCTGACGCAGCGTCTTGATACACCAAAAGCGTAATGCCAAGTGTTGCCAAATTTGCTCTTAATTCCTGAACCGATTCTATGGTAAACTGAGCTCGAAAATGGGCCGTTTTTTTGAACCCGTAAAACGTGGTTGCATACTGTTTTGGGTCAAAACAATACACACCGACGACGCTTTCGTTTTCGGCAATAGCCTTTTGTAGCGCTGGATGATCCGCGATTCTTAAGTCATTTCTGAACCAAACGATTCCTTTTTGTTTCTTCTGCATTTTTCGCTACAATATTTTACTTCGTCCCAAACTTTTTCCCATTTTTTTCTCCAATCAAAAGGGCGATTACAGACCACGCATATTTTGGAAGGCAAGTGCGTTTTTTTCAATTTTATAAATAGTTTTGGTATTGATTTACGGCGATGGAAGCTTTTAGGTCAAACATCAAATTATACAAACCAAAGAAGGTTCTATTCATATAAATAAAATGCTTGGAACCTCGATTACCATTCATCTTACGCAGGTTGGTGTCTTTGGCAAATCGTTCGCCCAATTGCGCAATATTGTTAAAGAAGACTTCATCTGAAAAATCAAAATGCGTGTTTTGAAACGGCAAAGTGAAGAGCGATAGCAAATCATAAAACATACTGGTGAAATACGCAATTTCCTCTGGAGTATCTTCTTTTCTTAAAATCTCAAGCTCAAACAATTTGGCATTAAAGAGTTGTTTGTTGTCAATGATTTCTTTGTTGATTAATTCAAAGTACGGAACATAAAAGTCATTCGGAATGCTTTTCATACAGCCAAAATCCAATGCGACCAATTGCTGGTTGCTATCTACCAAAAAGTTCCCAGGATGTGGGTCGGCGTGTACTTTTCGTAAGACGTGAATTTGATACATATAAAAATCCCAAAGTGCTTGTCCTACTTTGTTGGCAGTTTCTTGATTGGGATTTTCGGCAGTGAACTCAGATAAATGTTTGCCTGTCATCCAATCCATCGTTAGGATTTTTTCGGATGAAAATTCAGGATAGTAAGCAGGGAAAACCAAGTTGTCTATCTTTTGGCAAGCAGCAACTACTTCTTGACTTTGTTTTAGTTCAAGAGTATAATTGGTTTCTTCAATCAATTTGTCTTCTACTTCTTTAAAGTATTTATCAGAATCTTTGCCCTGTAGATTAAACATTCGAATCGCCATTGGTTTTACCAAAGCCAAATCCGAAGAAATACTATTGGCAACACCTGGATATTGAATTTTTACAGCCAATTTTTTTCCGTTTTTCTTGGCCAAATGTACTTGACCAATACTTGCTGCATTTACCGATTCGGCATTGAATTCATCAAAAATCTCATAAGGTGTTTTGCCAAAATTCGATTTGAAGGTTTTGAGTACCAAAGGAGCCGAAAGCGGCGGTACAGAAAACTGCGATAATGAAAATTTTTCTACATAGGCTTGTGGCAGAAAATTTTTGTCCATACTCAGCATTTGTGCTACTTTTAGCGCACTTCCTTTTAAGCTTTTTAGGCCGTCATAAATATCTTCGGCATTGTCTTCGTTGAGTTTGTCTCTAGTTAAGTCTGAGTTAACAATTTTTTCGCCATAATATTTTAGGTAATTCACACCTACTTTTGCACCTGTTTGCACCAATTTTGTCGCTCGTTCAATCTTTGAAGTAGGAATATAGTCTATGGTTTTCATTAGTTTTGTTTTTGTATTTTTTCTTTGAAAATAAATTTGCCAAAATCGATTAAACTTTCGATAGGAGTGATGTTCATTAATTCGAAAGCTGCTTTTACCGATTTTTCTATATAGATGTCTGTCTTTTCAAATCCAGCCGAACTGTCGTCCATCCAAAACTTTAAGGTGAGTAAAAACTGAATCCACAGCGATTCTTTTGTCGCTTTTTCTTGGTATTCCTGAAAACGCTCTATTTGAATGCGGAAATCATCGGTGGTAATTTCACCTATATAGTTTTTGAATTTTTTACGAACATCAGCTAAAAGCATTACGTTTTTTAACTGATTTTTATGTTGTTGCAATGCATATAAAACATAACTTCGATTCGCTGTAAGTAATTCGAAGAACGTAAAATAGAAGCTCAACAGTTTGGATCGCATTTCATAACTTGGATAGGCAGGGTTTTTTTCTAGCAATTCAATGGTTTTATCAAAGAATTGGATGAAGATTTCTTTCTCTATAGCTTCAAGTGTTCCAAAGAAAGTATAAAACTCTGCTTCGCTAAATCCGTTTAGCTTAGCAAATTGGAAAATTGATTTTGGTTTTTCATTGTGCTCTACTACATAATCCATATAATAGGATACGATTTTGTCTTTGGATATTGCTGTTTTTTTAGTTGCCATTGTTGTTCCATTTAAATTAGAGTATAAAGATACTATTGTTTAACTTATTATTAATAATGTTAAACAAAATTTTAACCTATGTTTGTATAAGTTATTTTGATAACACAAAAAAACAATAAGATGAAAAAGAGAGTATTGTTAACTGGAGGTACTGGTTTTGTTGGAAAATATTTGACTCAAATGTTACTCAACAAGGGATATGCTGTAAATGTATTGACGCGAACACCAATGAAAAATGTAGAAGGGATTTCTTATTATACTTGGGATGTTTCTACGGGTAGTATAGAAGAGAAAGCTGTTATGGACGCCGACTATATCATTCATTTGGCTGGAGAATCTATTGGTGATAAGCGTTGGACCGTAGCACGTAAAAAAGCAATTTTAGACAGTAGAGTGCAATCTGCGGGTTTGCTGGTTTCAGTTTTACAATCCAATAATAAAAAAGTTAAAGCCTTTATTTCGGCATCTGGTGTTGGAGTGTATGGCGCTCTGAATGGAGAAGGAATTTGCACCGAAAAATCACCAGTTGCTCATGATTTTTTGGGTAAAGTTTGCCAAGAGTGGGAAAAAGCCGCTGATGCTATAGCAGCACTTGGTATCCGAACTGTGAAAATAAGAACTGGATTAGTTCTTGGTAAAAATGAAGGTTTTCTACAAAAAATGGTTCCTGTTTTTCGATATGGATTTGGTTCGGCATTGGGTTCCGGTAAACAATATATGCCTTGGATTCATATTCATGATTTGTGTGCCATTTATCTAGAAGCGTTGGAGAATGAAGAAATGGTTGGCGCCTACAATGCCGCAATAGAAGACAGTACTACTAATACGCTTTTCTCCAAAACCTTAGCTTATATTTATGGTTATTCGGTTTGGTTGCCCAAGGTTCCAGCCTTTGTATTGCAATTAGCCTTAGGCGAAATGGCACTTTTGTTGCTCACGGGGCGTCGGGTTTCTAATGATAAATTACTCGATTTGGGCTTCCGCTTTCAATTTAAAAATCTCGATTTCGCTTTGCGAGATTGCTTAAAAAAATAGAAGAATTTGTTTTAATAGTTTAATTTGTTACTTGTAGTTTGTTGTAATAACCTCATTTTGCTGCTGCCATAGCGAAATGAGGTTTTTTTATTCTTTAAATGGAAACAACAAAAGAAAAGCTTCGTAGATACTTTGGTGCAAAATAGTAGCGTGATTGTCATTAGGCATACTCTTGAAATCTATCTTGGTGTCTTTCAATTGTGCTTTTTGCAAAATAGTAACTAATGTTTCGGCATCTTTTTGCATCACAGGATGCTCTTTTTTTCCAACTGCTATGTAAATGTATTTTGGCTGAAGGCTTAATTTTGATAGTAATTCTGGCGCTTGTGTTAGTAAACTTTCGTCATCCCACCACAAACTTGGACTCACAATTAAGTAATGAGAGAATAAATTGGGGCGTTTTAGGACGATTTCAATAGCTAAAAGTCCGCCCAAACTTTGACCAATTAAGTAGTTGGTTCCGTTGGTTTTGTATTGCGATTGGATAAAGGGCTGTAACTCTTTTTCAATAAAATTGATAAATTCCGCCGAATGTCCCGTAGTGGGAAATTCTTTTTGAAAGTCTTTTTTATCGGTATAAAAAGTAAAATCTTTTTTACGGTCAATGTTGGCAATGCCTACCAAAATACAATCTGGCATTTTGAATTGAAGGTTAAAAAACTGAACCAAACCTACAATATGCAGAAAATCTTCATTCCTACTTCCATCAAGAAGATAGATTACGGGATACGCTTTGGTCGCATCGTAATTTTGAGGTAAATAGATATTTAACGTTCTATCTTCTTTTAGTATTGAAGACGCTATGGTTTTCACTTCACCAATCGTCAAAGGCGTGCTTTGTTTTAAAACGGATTGCCCTTGAACAGAAAAATGAAGGATACAAAAAAGGACTAAAAAGGAATATTTCATACTATACTTGTTGCTTTGAAAAGGCTATTTCTTGTTTTCTTCCACTCTAAACACTATAATTTCAGCGATTAAATCAAGCGGAAGCGGCTGTTCATTCGGAAACTGCACGGAGCCTTTGCCTTGTTTGTAAGACGAAAGCGCATCCGCAAAATGCGTATGGCCAGAAGGTGTAGCATACAAACCAATGTGATTTTTGAAAGCCGCATAGTAAATCAACGGTTTTCCATTTGTTTTGTAGGCGGGCATTCCGTAGCTAATACTTTCTTGAACCTCGGGCGCTTTTTCCAAAATGAGCGCTCTAATTTGCTGCATTCTTTTCTGACTGGTTTCGGGGAATTTAGCGAAATAAGAGGCTACGGTTTCCATATCTTATTGGTTTAGATTTTTGAGACTTTCTTTCAAATGCTTGGTTCTTTCTTTGGTTATTTCCTCCAAACAAGTCAACCAAATTAAAGGTTTTATGCTTCCACCCGTATAAGGGTCAGCCTCAAATTTACAATGCGAGTCTCTGAATTTTATCCAATCTTTTTGCGCTTGAATGAGCAACGCTTTTTCATTTTTGTCTAAAAGCGAAACCAATTTTTTGTAGGTTTTGTTGAGTTCTCCATCGGCTTTCTTGTAATCTAGCGAAGCTTTTTCGTTCATCTCTAACTGAGTTTGTGCCGTGACAGCCGAAAAGGTAAATACCAAAAATAATAGGGACAGTAGAAGTTTTTTCATTGGAGAATTAGGCGTAAAGTGTTTGATTTTCAAATGCAGTAATGTTTTCTTTTAAGGCTTTGTAATTGGAAAACGTTCTATAAATACCTAAAAGCAATAAGAGGATTAAAGGGAGTATGAAATAATTCCAATATTGAAAGCCTCCCTCAGAAAGCATTTGGATTACACTTCCGATAATCAGTAAAATTGCAAGTAGAAGATAGGTAATCCTTTTTTGGTATTGGTGATATTACTAAGAATAATCTTCAATTTCGAGTTTATTTCTTCAATTTGGTTACCGTTCTTGTTTTCGATTCTAATTAAATGTTGTAGTAAAAGCGTTTTATAAATTTCACTTTGTAAATTAATAAAAAACGAAAATGAAACCAGAAACATTCCTCCGCTTTTGCTCCATTTTGGCAGATTTTCAAGCACTAAGTATTCATTTATAATTGCCAAGAAAACAAACAAAAAAGAAATTCCTGCCAAAATTCCATTGACGAGTAAGAGCCATTTACACTTTCTGTACCTCACAAAAGTGTCAGCGTCTGAATCTCCTTTTAAGGGATTAAAATTATTGATGATGTCGATGCGTTCTGACATAGTTCATTTTAAGATGGTGAATTTTAGGAGCAGTAACAATCGGCTTTTTGGCCATCAAAGTCCCGTGATACGCTATATCTTTGCCTTTTTAAAGAAAAAAGACAAAGGATGCCGCTCCTCCCGGGGCTAAAAGGAAACAAAGTACCCTTATGTAAACATTCTCAAAAATAGTAAAATCTTTTTTTTATTTTTTAGTCAGTAAAAGATTTAAAAAAGAATTTGTGAATTTGTGGCCTGCTTTTTTAGCCTTTGTTAGGATTCTTTTTTCATAACATTCAATTTTTAGCAAAAAAGTATATCTTTAGCCAACTATAACTAACCGATTTCTTATGTCATTTCAAGTGCATACCGCTCCAACTTTGCCCAAACCTTGGTATAAAGCTCTTTATTTTCAGGTGCTCCTTGCTATTCTAGCGGGTATTTTATTGGGTCATTTTGTACCCGAAAAAGCGATGAATTTAAAAGTCTTAGGAGACGGATTTATTGCTTTAATAAAAATGATTATTGCCCCAGTAATCTTTGTAACAGTTACTACAGGAATTGCCTCTATGGGCGACCTAAAAGCAATGGGAAGGATTACCAGTAAAGCATTTATTTACTTTTTTATCTTTTCAACTTTGGCTTTGATTATAGGAATGTTAGTAAGTAACATTATTCAACCTGGAGCCGGCCTGCACATTGATGCAAAATCCCTAGACCCCAAATCTATACAAGATTATATTGATGCCACAAAGGAGCATAATTTATCCAACTTTGTACTAGATATTATTCCAAAATCACTGATGAGTTCCCTCACTGGTGACAGCATTTTGCAAGTACTTTTCGTTTCGATTATGTTCGGTATTGGGATTACGTTGACTATCGATAAAAGTAAACCAGTACTTGATTTTTTACACGCATTGTCGCATCCCATTTTTAAAATCGTCGAAATATTGATGAAGCTGGCTCCAATTGGTGCGTTTGGAGCGATGGGCTTTACAGTGGGTAAATTTGGTTTGTCTGTTTTATTGAAATTAGGAGGATTGGTAATTACCTTTTACCTGACTTCCGCCTTTTTTATTTTTATCATTTTAGGGGCTGTTGCTTGGTACAATAAGTTCAATATTTTCAAATTGCTACGATACATTAAGGAAGAGTTGGTTTTGGTATTAGGTACTAGCTCTTCTGAATCGGCTTTGCCAAATGTGATGAAGAAGTTAGAAAAAGCAGGCTGTGCCAAACAAGTCGTTGGATTGGTAATCCCAACCGGCTATTCTTTTAATTTGGATGGGACGAATATTTATATGACTTTGGCAGCACTTTTTATTGCCCAAGCCTGTGATGTTGATTTATCTCTTGACAAACAAATTTTGTTGTTACTTGTTGCTATGCTAAGTTCAAAAGGAGCTGCGGGAGTTTCGGGAGCTGGATTTATTACTTTGGCCGCTACATTAGCTGTCGTTCCTGATGTGCCAGTAGTTGGAATGACGCTGATTCTTGGTATTGATAAATTTATGTCAGAATGTAGAGCATTGACTAATTTTATTGGCAATACCGTTGCTACAATTGTCATTGCTCGTTGGGAAAATCAACTCGATGAGGAAGCCTTAGAAAAAGCATTGCGATAACGCCTTTACTTTTAAAGAGTGAACTCACATTTTTTATGCGATTAACAACTGGCGAAAACCAATTTTATTTAATGAATTTTAACTTCAACTATGAACAAAGAAAACAAACCCGAAGATTTTAAACGTGAACTCGGACTTTTAGATGGTACGATGCTCGTAGTAGGTTCGATGATTGGCTCAGGAATTTTTATTGTAAGTGCCGATATTGCGCGTCAAGTAGGTTCTGCTGCTTGGCTTACTTTGATTTGGTTAATCTCTGGCCTAATTACGATGATTGCAGCGGTGAGTTACGGCGAATTGAGCGCTATGATGCCCAATGCTGGCGGACAATATGTGTATCTAAAAGAAGCCTACAACAAATTGATTGCGTTTCTGTACGGATGGAGTTTTTTTGCAGTGATTCAAACCGGAACTATTGCTGCGGTGGGTGTAGGTTTTTCTAAGTTTGCCGCCTATTTGATTCCATCATTGAGTGATGAAAATATTTTGCTCGATTTGGGCGCTTTTCAACTCAACGCGGCTCAAATTGTGTCTATCATTACCATTGTTTTCTTAACCTATCTCAACAGTCGCGGGGTAAAAGACAGCAAAACGCTGCAAACCGTACTTACCATTATCAAAATTTTGTCTCTTTTTGGATTGATTGTTTTTGGATTTATCCTTGCGGCAAAAGCAGAGGTTTGGGACGTGAACTGGACGGACGTATGGGAAACCAAATCCTATAATTTAGACACGAAACAATGGACACCAATTGCTGGAACAGCACTTTTGGCAGGTATTTCTGCTGCTATGGTGGGGTCGTTGTTCTCTAGTGATGCTTGGAACGGAGTTACTTTTATTGCAGCCGAACTGAAAAATCCAAAACGCAATGTGGGCTTGAGTTTGTTTCTAGGGACTTTCATTGTGACGATTATTTATGTTTTGACCAATTTGATGTATTTGGCGGTTATTCCGATAGAAGAAATTGCTACAGCCAAATCCGATAGGGTAGCGGTGGTTGCTTCTCAATATACCTTTGGTGATTACGGTACGGTGATTATTGCAGTAATGATTATGATTTCGACTTTTGCCTGCAACAACGGATTGATTATGGCGGGCTCCAGAGTGTATTATACGATGGCAAAAGATGGTTTATTCTTCAAACAAGCCGCACAACTGAATGAGAAAAGTGTACCAGGATGGGCGCTTTGGGCACAGTGTTTTTGGGCTTCGGCTTTGTGTTTGACAGGTAAGTATGGCGATTTATTGGATTTTGTAATCATCATTGTATTGATTTTTTACATTTTGACCATCTATGGTATTTTTATTTTGCGTAAAAAAATGCCCGATGCCGAGCGTCCTTACAAAGCGTTTGGCTATCCGTTTTTGCCAGGTTTGTATATTGTAATTGCTTCGGCAATTTGTATTTCGTTATTGTTTACCAAATTCTCTACTTGTGGTTGGGGCGTACTGATTATGCTTACGGGTATTCCAGTGTATTATGTTACACAACGTAAGGTGTTGAAAGAGTAGTGTTCTGCACAGAATGGACAAGGTTCAAAGAGATAATGTTTTTAAAAGCAACGGATTGTAATTCGTTGCATAGCAGAATTATTTTTTTTAATTGTTCTGTTTATTTTTACACCTGACAGGTTTCAAAACCTATTAGATGTAGAAATAGGAAGTGTAAAGAAAGGTTTTATTTTTAAAGATGAATATTGAAAGTGAATTAATTGTAAAAAGTATTAAGTTCTTTGCTTGCAGACTTAAGCAAACGAAAATTACCAATGTATGTAGTGAATATAAATAAGCTTTCAGAATTAATATAAACGAAATAGTATTGAAAATAGTAACTTGGAATTGTAACGGTGCCTTTAGAAAAAAATTTGATAGTTTATTAGATTATCAGGCTGATATTCATATTATTCAAGAATGTGAAAACCCGATTGAATCTAAGCATTACGAATACCAGAATTGGGCTAAGAATTATCTTTGGATTGGTGACACTAAAAATAAAGGACTTGGTATTTTTGCTAAATCAGAAATTATTCTTGAAAAATTAGATTGGACAAATATTTTTAATGAGCATCCTGTAAAACATTTTTTACCGTGTAAAGTAAATAATGATTTTGATTTGCTGGCTGTTTGGACGCATAGAAATAATTCACCAAATTTTGGTTATATAGGACAACTATGGAAATATTTACAATTAAATAAACACAAACTAAACCAAACCTTAATAGCTGGAGATTTTAATAGTAACGCAATATGGGACCAATGGGATAGATGGTGGAATCATTCAGATGTTGTTAGTGAATTGAAAGAATTTGAAATCGAAAGCCTTTATCACAAAATAACAGGAGAAGAACACGGGAAAGAAACTATACCTACTTTGTATTTTCAAAAAAAAATCACAAGACCTTATCATATCGACTACTTTTTTGGTCCTAAAAAAATAATTGAAAAGGCAAATAAATTTGAAATAGGAGAAGTAGACAAATGGCTTACATTAAGTGACCATATGCCAATTTTTTTTGAAATTACGATGTAATGAAAAGATAAACCCCGATATCTAATAGTATTAGCATCTCACTTTTATCCATAAAGTTTTTGTCAGAATCTGAGTAAAGCAATGAAGTTTTTACTAATCTTTTGCTTATCAATACCTCCAAGAAAGCCATTTCTCAGCTTTTAGCCCTGATCGCAGCGGCATCCTTTGCTTTTTGGGTTAAAAAGCAAAGATATAGTGGAGAGCAGGACGATGACCACAAAAAAGCCTATTCTTTCCGCTCCAAAAAAAGCATAAAAAAATCCGTCTGGTTTTGCAACGAGACGGATTTTGTATTTTAACTGTAAGGAATTAGCAAACAGCTTCTTCGGCTAGCACGCTTTCTACTTCGTGTAAAGGTAAATCCCAAGCTTCGGCAACGCCACGGTATACTACTTTTCCGTTCGCTACGTTCAATCCTAATTTTAATTCTTTGTTTTCTTCGCAGGCTTTTCTCCATCCTTTGTTGGCCAATTGAATTGCGTAAGGCAAAGTCGCATTGGTCAACGCCAAAGTTGAAGTGTAAGGCACTGCACCTGGCATATTAGCCACACAATAGTGAACAATATCATCGATGATGAAAGTCGGGTCTTCGTGAGTGGTTGGTTTACAAGTTTCGATACAACCTCCTTGGTCAACGGCTACGTCTACTACTACGGTTCCAGGACTCATTAATTTTAGCATATCGCGAGTGATTAAGTGAGGCGCTTTGGCTCCTGGAATCAATACACCACCAATTACTAAATCGGCAGTTTTGATTGCTTCGCAAATGTTGTAATGATTTGACATTTGAGTTACTACGTTAGCTGGCATTACATCAGATAAATATCTCAAACGTGGTAAGCTTACGTCCATAATGGTTACTCTAGCTCCAAATCCAGCGGCCATTCTAGCTGCTTGAGTTCCTACGATTCCACCACCTAAAACTACTACGTTTGCTGGAGGAACACCTGGTACACCACCTAAAAGGATTCCTTTTCCTTTCATTGGTTTTTCTAAATATTTAGCTCCTTCTTGGATAGACATACGTCCCGCTACTTCAGACATTGGCACCAATAAAGGCAAACTACGATCTGCTTTTTCTACCGTTTCGTATGCCAAACAAACTGCTCCACGCTCTAACATTGCGTGTGTTAAAGGCTCAGAAGAAGCAAAGTGGAAATAGGTGAATAATAATTGGTCTTTTTTAATCAAAGGATATTCAGAAGCGATAGGCTCTTTTACTTTTATAATCATTTCAGCAATGTCATACACTGCTTCTATAGTTGGAAGAATGGATGCTCCTGCATCTATATAAGATTGATCCCCAAAACCGCTGTTGATTCCAGCATTGGTTTGTACATATACGGTATGCCCTTGTTTTTTGAATTCGGCTACACCAGCAGGTGTAAGAGCTACTCGGTTTTCGTTATTTTTGATTTCTTTTGGAACACCAATAATCATATGAGAGAGTTTTAAGTTACTACTTGTTTGAAAGTATAAAAGTAATTTAAAAAGAAAAAGTTTTTACATACTACCATTAAATAGGAAAAAATTAATTTATTTGTGTAATTTAGCCTTAAATATTTCTTTACGAAATCGTTTTTTTGGATTTAAAAAGAAAAATTATCTAAAGAATCCCGTCTAGAAAAAATACCTTGATTATGAATATAGATGAAACCGACAAAAAAATCTTACGGCTTTTGCAAGTGAACGCGCATTTGACGTTAAAAGACATTGCAAATCAAATTAATTTATCCTTGACACCTGTTCACGACCGTGTGAAACGTCTTGAAAAAGAGGGAGTTATTGATAAATATGTTACGGTGCTCAATAAGAAAAAGTTGGGTAAGAACTTAACCGTTTTTTGCCAAGTTACTCTTGTAAAACAAACGTTTGACATCTCTGAGGCTTTTAATGAAGCGATTCTGAATTTGCCTGAAGTAGTGGAATGTGATTTTGTTTCGGGTAGTTTTGATTATTTGCTCAAAGTGGTGTTGCCTGATATGGAAAGTTACCACCATTTTCATCAAAAGAAATTATCGGTCTTGCCTGAGGTTAGTTTGATTAATAGTTTCTTTATTATTTCTGAAGTGAAAAGTACGACGGTATTACCGATTTAAAAAAAGAACCATCAAAAGTTGCCTCTTGATGGTTTGTTGAATTATAATTAACGTTGGTTTTATCTACTAATAGTAAGTATAACGTCTTACTTTTGAAATGTATTTGGCCAAACGAATTACTTGATGGCTGTAGCCGTATTCGTTATCGTACCAAATGTAAAGCACGATGCTTTTTCCGTCTTTAGAAACAATAGTAGCATTGCTATCATAGATTGAAGGAGCTGTAGTTCCCACTATATCCGAAGAAACCAATTCATTGTTCAAAGAATATTTGATTTGCTCCACCAACTCGCCTTCTAAAGCGTATTTTTTCATAATGTTGTTAATGCCTTCGACAGAAGTTGCTTTTTTAACTTCAAGATTCAAAACCACTAAGGAGCCATTTGGAACAGGAACACGAATCGCGTTTGAAGTTAGTTTTCCTTCTAATGACGGTAAGGCTTTGGCAACCGCACTTCCAGCACCTGTTTCGGTAATTACCATATTTAGAGCAGCAGCTCTACCACGACGGTATTTTTTATGCATGTTGTCAACCAAATTCTGATCGTTGGTGTAAGCGTGGATGGTTTCTAAATGTCCTTTTACAACACCCAAAGTATCTTCGATAGCTTTCAAAATTGGAGTGATGGCATTAGTTGTACAAGAAGCCGCTGAGAAAATAGATACTTCGTCTGGATTGTATTCGTTTTGGTTTACCCCGTGTACGATGTTTGGAACGCCTTTTCCTGGAGCAGTAAGCAATACTTTATCGGTTCCTTTTGAAGTTAAGTGACGACTCAAAGCTTCTTGAGTAGTGAATGCTCCAGTATTGTCGATTACTAAGGCATTGTCAATATTGTAAGCAGTATAATCAATTTCTTCTGGAGTGTTGGCTGTAATCATGTGAACGGTAGTCCCGTTGATGATTAACGCATTGTTGGCTGGATCGGCAATAACAGAACCATTAAAATCGCCATGAATGGAATCGTAACGCAATAAAGAAGCTCTTTTTTCTAAGCTAGTAGCATCGTTTTTATCTCGAGTTACAATAGCTCTTAAACGCATTTGGTCTCCTTTACCTGTTTTGGACATCAACTCACGAGCTAATAAACGTCCAATTCTTCCAAAACCATATAATACCACATCTTTTGGTTGAATTTCATCACTTGTTTTGGCTTCTTTTAATTTGTCAATGACAAAATGTCTAGCATCTGGATACTTTTCGTCCAAAAGACCGTATTCGTAAGTCAATTTTCCGATATCTAATTTAGAAGGTGGTAAGTCTAAAGAAAGAATTACACTAGCGATTTCTACAGAATCTGAAATTGAAATGGGTTTTCCAACAAATTCACCTGCATACTCATGCAAGTTTAGAATTTCGCTCACATTTCTGTCAATCAAATGGTTTCTGAATAAAACCAATTCGATGGATTTGTCATACCATAAGTCGCTAATAATTTTGATTAATTCTACTCCAGACCGTCTTCTGTCGGCTTGTAACGTAACTTCTTTTTCGTATAATTGTGTTGTACTCATATGGGTTTTTGTAAAAAAATAAAGTTGTGTTTTTTAAATTTTTTGCAAAAGTACCCTATTTCAATCGATTTCGTAAACTGTTTTGCAATTTTTTTTCATAAAAAAAAGCCATCATGCTTTGATGCGTGATGGCTATTGGATTTATGTTATGTAGTGTTAAATAATTATTCTGAAAATTTCTCCATTTCGGTTGATCATTTCAATTCGGATACTTTGTTGTTCTTCCTTGTTTTTCATGATTTTTGAAACAGTTTCTACATTCGTTGCTTTTACATTGTCAATACTCAAAATGATATTGCCTTGTAATTCATCTGCATATTGTAAGTAGCGTTCATTCGTTATAGCTTTGATTTTCACACCATAATCAATCTTGAATTTCTTTTTGTCGGCAGCATCAATATTCTCTACCTCGATTCCTTTGAACTCTGAACTAAAATATTCGTTTTTGCTCAAGGTTACTGTAGTCGATTTGTTTTTACCCTCACGAATATAGTTTACAGCTACTTTGTCATTCGGGCGTTTAGTATTAATGTATCCTGACAAATCCGCAAAAGTTGCTATGTTTTGGTTGTCAATTTTTACAATGATATCACCTTTTTGCAAACCAGCTTTTTCAGCTCCAGAGTTTTTACTCACTTTATTAATGTAAAAACCTTGAGTTTCATTTACACCCAAATCTTTTGAAGTTTTGCTGTTCAATTCGCCACCTTCTACACCAAGAATGCCTCGTTGTACGTTACCGAATTCCATTAAATCTTCAATGATTTTTCTAGCATTATTAGAAGGTACAGCAAAAGAATATCCTGTATAACTTCCCGTTGGAGAAGAAATCATCGTGTTGATTCCGATTAATTCTCCTCTAGCATTTACCAACGCTCCACCAGAGTTTCCTGGGTTTACAGCGGCATCGGTTTGAATAAACGATTGTATGCCTCTAGTATCTAAATTTCTGGCTTTGGCTGAAACGATCCCTGCAGTTACCGTTGAATTTAAATTGTAAGGATTACCAACAGCCAAAACCCATTCGCCTACTTTTACATTATCTGAGTTAGCAAAAACAGTATAAGGCAATTTTTCATCGGCATTGATTTTCAATAGAGCGATATCCATTTTAGAATCGGTTCCGATTAATTTGGCTGGATAGGTTTTTTTGTTGTTCAGTGTGATTTCGATTTCTGAAGCGTCTTTTATTACGTGATTATTCGTTACAATATAACCATCTTCAGAGATAATTACTCCAGAACCTGTTCCTACTTGTTCTTGTAATTGTCCGCCTCCATAACCATAAAAGAATTCCATAATAGGATTACTTACGGTTCTACGAGATACATTTTTTACGTGGACTACTGAGTGAACGGCTTTGTCAGCTGCTTCAGTAAAATCCACTGCTTCTGCCGAGAGACCTACATTTCTTCCGTAATTTTCTGATGCGACTGTTACAATGCCTTTTTTGTCATTAGAAAAATACCCATTGCCCTCAAACAAAAGCTTGTAAGCTCCCAGAGTGGTAGCACCACTAAGTAACGATACCAAAAATAAGGATGAAAATTTTTTCATAATACAATTTAGTTTTATTAGTTATTTGGTCACAAATTTAATAGATATTAGATTTACCAAAAAGTAGTTTAACGCACTTTAACAGTGTTTAACTTTTCATTATTAATCGTACTTTTGTGCATTAAAATTAAGAAAAATGCTAATAGATTTTTATAAATACCAAGGAACGGGGAACGATTTTGTAATGATTGATAATCGCTCTCTTTTTTTTCCAAAAGAGGATGTCTCGCTTATCGAGCGTTTATGTGATAGACGATTTGGAATTGGTGCCGATGGTTTGATTTTGTTAGAAAATGACGCCGCAACCGATTTTAAAATGGTCTATTATAATTCTGATGGAAACGAAAGTTCGATGTGTGGTAATGGAGGACGTTGTTTGGTGGCTTTTGCCAAAGAACTGAACGTTATTGATGATGCAACAACTTTTATAGCAACAGATGGACTACACCATGCTACTGTTGCTTCTGATGGTTTGGTTTCGTTACAAATGATAGATGTAAAGGAACTCAAAATTACTCCTGAATTTTCTTTTTTGAATACAGGATCGCCACATCATGTGCAAATTGTAGATGACCTTGAACATTATAATGTAAAAAAAAATGGAGCAGCTATTCGTTATAGTGAATTGTATGGCAAGGCTGGTAGTAATGTTAATTTTGTTTCTCAAATAAACGAAGATACGTTTGCAGTTCGCACATACGAGCGTGGGGTAGAAGATGAAACATTGGCTTGTGGTACAGGTGTTACAGCAGTTGCAATCGCGATGAATGCAACTGGAGTTACTTCTTCAAACGCCATTCATCTAAATGTAGAAGGAGGGAAGTTAGAAGTTTCCTTTGATCAATTAGGAAGTCAGTATACCAATGTATTCTTAAAAGGACCTGCGCAATTCGTCTTCAAAGGTCAAATCGAAATCTAATTATTCTAACATCTTGATGAATACATTAAAAGGGAATACAATTTATTTACGAGCTTTAGAACCCAATGACTTGGAGTTTGTATATGCTATGGAAAACGACCAAAGTATTTGGGAAGTGAGCAACACGCAAACGCCCTACAGTCGCTTTTTGGTTAAGCAGTATTTAGAAAATGCCCATCAGGATATTTACGAAGCCAAACAATTGCGGTTGGCGATATGCAAGGACCAAGATTTTCCAGCTGTTGGACTCATTGATTTGTTTGAATTTGATCCTAAAAACAATAAAGCAGGAGTAGGGATTGTTATTCAAAGTAGTTCAAATCGCAACCAACAGATTGGTTCTGAAGCTTTGGAACTTTTGATTCGATATTCTTTTTATGACTTGAATTTACATCAGCTCTATGCAAATATCAGTGTTGAAAACACCGCTAGTATTGCTCTTTTTACTAAATTTGGCTTCGAAAAAATTGGAATAAAAAAAGATTGGATTTTAGTAAATGGAATTTACAAAGACGAGGCTATCTTTCAGTTAATTAATCATAAATTTTAAATTTTATATTTTGAACGTAAAAAAAATCATTTCAATCGGAGCTGTAGTAGTTGCCGCTGTATTATTAGTGTACGGTTTTGTATTGATTCGTCAAATCTTTAGTGCTAATACTAAATTCAGTGAGGAAAAAGTATATGTTTATGTTCCTACAGGTTCTGATTATGAAGCAGTCAAAAAACTCATTTCGCCTTATGTTGAAGACATGCAACGATTTGAATTGGTTGCAGGAAAAACAAGTTATCCGGAAAATGTGAAGTCAGGTCGTTTTTTGCTAAAAAATGGCATGAGTAGTTATGATTTGGTGAAAAGTATGCGTAGCAATGATCCTGTAAAATTAGCTTTCAACAATCAAGAGCGTTTAGAAAATTTAGCAGGTCGTGTGGGTTCTCAAATAGAACCAGACAGTTTAGCGTTATTGACAACGTTCAAGGATTCTGTGTTTCTTAAAGAAAATGGTTTTACAGAGGATAATGTTTTTGTGATGTTTATTGCCAATACTTATGAAGTATATTGGAACATTACAGCCGAAAAATTTCGTGATAAAATGATCAAAGAATACCGTACTTTTTGGAATGAAAAAAGAACGCAACAAGCAACTCAACAAGGTTTGACGCCTGTTACAGCAACGATTTTAGCTTCTATTGTGCACAAAGAATCGGTAAAGAAAGATGAAAGACCTCGAATTGCGGGAGTATATTTGAACCGTTTGAAACAAGAAATGCCTTTGCAAGCGGATCCAACAGTGATTTATGCCTTAAAAAAGAAAAGCAATGATTTTAATCAAGTAATTAAGCGCGTGTTTTATAACGATTTGTTTTTGAATTCGCCTTACAATACTTATAAAAATATAGGTTTACCTCCAGGTCCAATTGCCATGCCTGATATCACAGCATTGGAAGCTGTTTTGGCACCTGAAAAACACAATTACATTTATTTTTGTGCTAGTGTAGATCGTTTTGGTTACCATGAGTTTGCAGCCACTTTGCCAGAACATAATATTAATGCCAAAAAGTATTCAGATTGGATCAACAACCAAGGTGTAAAACGATAATTATTTCCTTTCGAAATAGTAGGTTTCGATTGCTACTTTTTTTTTGGAGCACTTTTGGGCTTTTTGCTCAAGAGGCTCCAAACTCTTTTTTTACCCCATCCGATTCTTTGAATATCCAAAGACGAAATACTGTTATTATTACTGAAACGGTGTTGGGAGGAGCTACTTTGGTGGGACTGAATCAACTCTGGTACGCAGATTATCCCAAATCAAATTTTCATTTTATTAATGACAATGCCGAGTGGTTGCAGATGGACAAAATAGGACATTTGTATTCTGCTTATCATTTGGGACGTTTTGGTGCCGAAGCTTTACAATGGAGTGGCGTTCGAAAACAAGATCAGTTGATTTATGGCGCTACTTTAGGTTTTGCCTTTTTGTCTATTGTCGAAGTGATGGATGGCTATTCTGCAGAATGGGGAGCGTCATCTAGTGATATTTTGGCCAATGCGCTTGGAACAGGACTTTACGTTTCGCAAGAGTTGCTTTGGAAAGAACAACGAATTACCCCAAAGTTTTCTTTTCACACTACTTCATATGCCACACAAAATCCCAATAAATTAGGTAGTACTTTTTCGGAACAACTACTGAAAGATTACAATGGACAAACCTATTGGTTATCGGTCAATATGCATTCTTTTTTTAAAGGGTCTAAAATTCCAAAATGGCTTAATTTAGCATTTGGATATGGAGCTAACGGTATGCTCGCTGGAATTGATCCAACAGATCAACGATACAGACAGTTTTATGTCAGTTTTGATGTCGATCTAACGAAAATTACTACTAAAAATTCTTTCTTAAAGACTCTTTTTTCGGTTTTTAACACCATAAAAGTGCCTGCTCCAACTTTGTCATATAGCGCCCACACTGGTTTTAAGGCATACTCCTTGTACTTTTAACATTTTTTAACTTACTGTATTTCAGTCTCATTTTTTTAAGTGGTATCTTTGCGTGTAGAAATTTCACAAGGTGACAGCGAGTGAAGAAAAACAATTTATGATAAAGAAATGGTATTTTTTCTTGAGTTTAATCGGTATCGTTACCTTTTTAAGCTTAGGTTTTAAAAACGAAAAAAAGAGCCTCACTCCGATGGCTCAAACTGTAGAAAAGGAAGCAACAATTTCAGATTTTCCTTTTAACGAAACGTCTATTTCAGACATTCCCTTTACCAAAAATTTATTTGTAGGCTTCAAAGAGGCCATTGCTCACAAAGAATCTAGAGGTAAATATCAAAAAGTAAATTCTTTTGGTTATTTAGGGAAATATCAATTTGGTGTACAAACACTTCGAGCAATTGGTGTACAAAATCAACATCATTTTTTAAACAATCCAGCATTACAAGAAAAAGCCTTTATTGCGCTTTTATCAAAAAACAAATCCTTGTTGCAATCGGTTATCGAGAAACACGAAGGAAGTGTAATTGATGGAATTTTGATTACCGAGTCTGGTATTTTGGCTGCTGCGCATTTGGCAGGAGCCGGTACAGTAAAAAAATTTTTTAGGCACAAGGGCAAAAGGTATTTCCGTGATGCTTATGGAACTTCTTTACGAAGTTATTTAAAAGCTTTTGGAGGATACGACACTTCATTTATTGTTGCCAACAATAACGCAACGGTGCATTCAATTTAAATTTTTTTACGATTATTTTGAAGAAAGCTATGATGTAATTCATAGCTTTTTTGTTTTAAGCCACAATCAGATAATATTTTTTTAATTGTAAACATCTGTTTATTAATTGTTTATTTTTTTTTATTGCTAAAAGAATAAAATTTATTAGGAAAATTGAAAAATAAAAATAAATCTTTGTACCAGAAAATTAGTAACCTTTTAATAGCGAAGAAAATGTTTGTATTTAAATCATTACCTCAAAGTGATGCATCAGTTGGAACTGGTGTGGCTTTTCTTCGTGGCTTCTCACAATCATAGATAAAACAACATATATGAAAAAGCCCGAAGACATTTAGTTTCGGGCTTTTTTTTGTTTATTCTAGAACCTTCAAAAATTTTCCCGAAACGTGTTCAACAATATTGCAATGTGTAATTGATTTGCCTTCTTGGTAAACCTCTACGCCTTGTTATGAATCATTTTTAAAATAATCATGGGAAATAAACTATCCGGGAAAGACCTAATTAAATTAGGCTTCCCAAAAAATAATGCCATAAATATTGCCTTAGGGCAAATCAATAGATATCGAAAAAGAGAAAAAAAGGAAAGTATTTTGACCGAAGCTAAGCAAGTACTGTTACATCCAGAAAAATTCAAAGGTGATGGTACTTGGGGAAAAGTAGCAGAAGGTTTAGTCAACCCAGTTCAAGTAAAATTCAACCAATTGAAAACGACTCGAGCTCCTTTTTCCATCTTTGGAGAAAACGAAATAGATGAACAAGCCAAGTTTCAATTGTATGATGCTTTAAAATTACCTATTTCAGTAAGAGGGGCTTTGATGCCTGATGCACATTCTGGTTACGGATTGCCAATAGGCGGTGTATTAGCCACAGATAATGCGGTAATTCCATATGGTGTAGGAGTAGATATTGGTTGTAGAATGAGCTTATCGATTTTCGATTTACCTGCGTCTTTTTTTAAAGGGAAAGACCATCAATTACAAGCTATTTTGAAAGACAATACCAAATTTGGAATGAGTGAAACGCATAAAATTAAAGCCGATCATGAAGTTTTTTACCGAGACGAATTCAAAACCATTCCAGTTGTGAAACAGTTGTTAGACAAAGCCTACAAGCAATTAGGCTCATCTGGTGGAGGAAATCACTTTGTAGAATTCGGAATTGTGAAATTAGACAATCCCTTACCTGAATGGAAGTTGGAAGCCAAAGAATACGTGGCAGTTTTATCGCATAGCGGTTCACGCGGCTTGGGTGCCAATATCGCTAAACATTACACGTATTTGGCAAGTAAACAATGTCCGTTACCCAAAAATGTACAGCATTTGGCTTGGTTGGATTTGAATACACATGACGGACAAGAATATTGGATGGCTATGAATTTAGCAGGCGATTATGCCAAAGCTTGTCATGAAGATATTCACAGAAGATTGGCTAAAGCGCTAGGAAAGCGTATTGTGGTAACCATCGAAAATCATCACAATTTTGCGTGGAAAGAAATGGTGGATGGGAAAGAATGTATTGTGCACCGAAAAGGTGCTACGCCAGCCGCTAAAGGACAATTGGGAATTATTCCAGGTTCGATGACGGCGCCAGGATTCATCGTAATGGGCAAAGGAAACGAAGACAGTTTACAATCGGCTTCTCACGGAGCGGGACGTTTGTTTTCGAGAGCGAAATGCAAAGCTACTTTTACGCAAAGTCAGATTAAAAAAGTTTTGGCTGATAACGATGTTACTTTAATCGGAGGTAATATTGACGAAGCACCAATGGCGTATAAAAACATTCATACGGTGATGAATTTACAAACTGAATTGGTGGATGTGTTAGGTACGTTTACACCAAAAATTGTTAGAATGGATAAATAAATTTAAAATCATGGGAGCACCACATAACATAAAAAGATACGGAGAATTGTGGGATCAATCGCGTATTGATGAAGGATTAAAAATCCTCTCTATTATAAAAGAATATATTGTTATTTCTGGAGGTTGGGCTTGGCACTTTATGAGTGTCACTAACCATACAGAATATAAACATGCACACGATCATAAGGATATAGATGTTTTTGTAAATCCTAAAAATGTTGCTGTAGTAATGGCACTTTTGCAAGAAAATGGATTTGAAAAAGTTTGGACACGTTACGACCATTTGCCAAGTCAAGAGAATTTTAGAAGATATGAAAAGGTAATTTATAAGAAAGATGAAAAGTCTTTTAGAGTTACTATCGATTTTTTTGAAAGAGACGATATAAATGCAATTGAAACGAATGGTTTTTTCGTGGTTTTGCCTAGTCAGTTGTTGACTTTTTATAGAAATATTCATTCTAGTGATAAATGCTGGGCAGTTATGAGAGCAAAAGAATTCATAGATAAGGGGATAAATCCAGTAGGACGAATTGAGCTTTCTGAAATTCCAAAGGATTTTCAAAAAGTGAAAAACTAAAAATTTTAAAAATATTGGAAAAGATTATACAAATAACATCAGGAAGAGGACCTGCGGAATGCACTTGGGTTGTGGCGCAAGTGTTGAAAAAAGTGTTGCAAGAAGCAGAAACTTTACAATTAAAAGCGACTGTCTTGCAACATGAAGCAGGTTCCGAAAATGGAACAGTAGCTTCGGCAATGGTTCAAATTATTGGAAAAAATGCGACTGAATTTTTGGATTCATGGGTAGGCACCATTCAATGGATTGGAAAAAGTACGTTTAGAAAATTTCACAAACGCAGCAATTGGTTTGTTGGAATTTTCGAAGTAGACGCGATTCCATCTCGTGCTTTTTCTGAAAAAGACATTCAGTATCAAGCAATGCGAAGCTCGGGAGCTGGTGGACAACACGTGAATAAAGTAAGTTCGGCCATTCGAGCGACACATGTACCAACAGGAATTAGTGTAGTGAGTATGGATTCACGTTCGCAACATCAGAACAAGAAATTAGCAACTGAGCGTTTATTACTGAAACTAAATGAAGCCCAATTGAATCTTTTGAAGCAACAATTTCAAAGTCAATGGACGAATCAATTAGCTGTAGAACGTGGAAATCCGATACGAACTTTTGAAGGTTCTGATTTTAAGAAACTCAAAGTAGAAAAGAAGTTTAAAGCTGTACGACAGCAATTAAAAAACGAATTAAAAAATGAAAAATACTGATAAATACTTATTTCAAGCCTTGGATAATTATCCATATTGGTTGGAAGGAACTTCGGAAGCTTTGGATTATGCCTTGTCTTACGATGAGAAAAATACAACTGCTTTGTGTTTGTATGCGAGAATAGAAGCAGAGCAATTGCAAAACTATGAAGCAGCAAAAAACTATTTTCAAGAAGCACTGGCGATTAATATAGATGCTGTAGCTGTATATCCGTATTATTTAGAAACCTTGCTTTTGAATGAAGATTATGAAGAAGCTTCTAAGTTAATTGATTTTGCCTTAACGATTAAAGGGATTAACAAAATGGCGATTTTATTAAAAAAAGTACAATTGTTAGAACGCCAACAGAAGATAAAAGAGGCGATAAAAGTAATGAAAGAAGTAAAATTAGCCTCTTTTGCAAACGATTCTTTTGAAATTGATGAAGTAGCCAATAGGTTAAAAGCCAAAAAGGATTTACTAAAGCCAAAGAAAAAATCGAAGAAGAAGAAATCGGATAAAATAGGCAAGAAGAAATGAGAGAACCAGCTTTAGAGCTGGTTTTTTTGTGATCTTACACAGTAAAATCGGGTTTCATGACTAAAAAGTAGGACTTTAGAACATCTTATATTATGATGCTTTATTCGTTTTTTATATTTGATACAGGTTTAATACATTACCCATGAACACCAATCACTTACTTGTTGCTTTCAGAAATAGAGCCTTAGGAGTCAAAGAAACGACCGAAAACTGGACACATGAAATAGAATATTTATATAAAAGAGGGGTTGGAATTGATGAAGCTTTGCATTATTTGTACTTTGAAAAACCTTCTATTGAAGAATTTGAGGATTGGGTCAATGAAAAAGAAACTAAACTAGTTTCATCAGTTGCAGAGGTTGGTAACGTTTTAAGTGATGACGAATTACAGTTTTTTGAAACCAACGGGTATATTATTTTACCTAATGCGATTTCAAAAGCGGATTGTGCTGCGACTCAACAGGTCATTTGGGAGTTTTTGGGAATGCATCCAGAACAACCCGAAACTTGGTACCAAAGCCATCCCCAACAACGCGGAATGATGGTTAATATTTTTGATCACCCTTTGTTAGAAAAAAACAGAGCTTCGGCCAGAATCAAGAAAGCTTTCGAACAGCTATATCAGTCTGAAGCTATTTATAAAACGATAGATAAAATAAGTTTTAATCCACCCGTTACGCCAAATTATGTTTTCAAAGGAGATGGTTTGCATTGGGATGTGAGTTTGCAATTGCCCATTCCGTTCCGATTGCAAGGCTTGATTTATTTATCTGATTGTGGACCACAAGATGGCGCTTTTCATTGTGTGCCTGGTTTTCATCATCAGATTGCTTCTTGGATGGAGCAGATTCCCGAAGGTGTTCACCCGAGAGCGCACGCTTTAGCAACACTCACACCCCAAGCCATTACCGCCTCTGCAGGCGATATGGTGATTTGGCATCAAGCCCTGCCACATTGCGCAACTCCAAATTACGGTACTTCGCCACGTATGGTGCAATATCTAAGTTATATTAGTGAATCGCATGTAGAAGCTAAAGAGTGGATTTAAAATTGTCTATACCTGACAGGTTTTTAAAACCTGTCAGGCTTGAAAATACAATTATTCCTCCATCAATATCTCCAAAATACTAATGGCAGCCTCACTAATTTTGGTGCCAGGACCAAAAACGGCAACGGCTCCAGCATCAAAAAGGAATTGGTAGTCTTGCACTGGGATGACGCCACCTACTACGACCATAATATCTTCGCGGCCGTATTTTTTGAGTTCTTCGATGACTTGAGGAACTAAGGTTTTGTGACCTGCCGCCAAAGAAGAGACACCAAGAACATGTACATCGTTTTCTACGGCTTGTTTGGCTGCTTCTTCTGGTGTTTGAAACAATGGGCCAATGTCTACGTCAAAACCTACATCGGCATAACCTGTGGCTACAACTTTGGCTCCACGGTCGTGTCCATCTTGCCCCATTTTAGCAATCATGATTCGGGGTCTTCTTCCGTCTTGTTTGGCAAAAGCATCGGCAAGTTGCTTGGCTTTCTCAAAACTTTTGTCGTCTTTAATTTCTTTGCTATACACGCCACTAAAGGATTTAATTTGTGCTTTGTAACGTCCAAAAACCGTTTCTAACGCATCGCTTATTTCGCCAAGGGTTGCTCGGTTTCTCGCGGCTTCTACGGCTATTTCTAACAAATTGCCTTCATTGGTTTTGGCACAATGAATCAATTTTTCGAGACTACTTTTTACTTTTTCAGAGTCTCTGTTGGCTTTGATTTTTTCCAATTGCGCCAATTGTTGTTTGCGAACCATTTGGTTGTCTACATCCAAAATTTGCAAAGGATCTTCTTTTTCCAATCGGTATTGATTGACACCTACAATAATGTCTTGTCCGCTGTCGATTCGCGCTTGTTTTCTAGCGGCAGCTTCTTCTATTCTTAACTTTGGAATACCGGCTTCAATGGCTTTGGTCATTCCGCCCAAGGCTTCTACTTCTTGAATCAATTGCCAAGCTTTTTCGGCAATTTCATTCGTAAGACTTTCTATATAATAGCTGCCTCCCCAAGGGTCTACAGTTTTGGTAATTTGGGTTTCTTCTTGTAAATATATTTGGGTATTTCTTGCAATTCTCGCTGAGAAATCGGTAGGTAACGCAATGGCTTCGTCTAGTGCGTTAGTATGTAGTGATTGAGTTCCGCCAAAAGCAGCTGCAGCCGCTTCGACTACGGTTCGTGCCACGTTATTAAAAGGGTCTTGCTCGGTTAAACTCCAGCCAGAAGTTTGACAATGCGTTCTCAAGGCCAATGATTTTTCATCCGCGGGGTTGAATTCTTTGAGCAATTTGGCCCACAACATTCTACCCGCACGCATTTTTGCGATTTCCATAAAATGATTCATTCCAATGGCCCAGAAAAAGGATAATCTTGGCGCAAATTCATCGATTTTCATTCCAGTGGCTAAACCGGTTCGAATGTACTCTAGCCCATCGGCTAGGGTGTAGGCCAACTCAATATCTGCGGTAGCTCCCGCTTCTTGCATATGGTAGCCAGAGATGGATATAGAGTTAAACTTTGGCATTTTCTTGCTGGTAAATTCAAAAATATCAGCAATAATTTTCATAGAAGGAGTAGGAGGATAGATGTAGGTATTTCGCACCATGAACTCCTTTAAAATGTCATTTTGTATCGTTCCCGAGAGTTGTTCTGGAGCTACGCCTTGTTCTTCTGCTGCCACAATATAAAAAGCCATGATAGGCAAAACAGCACCATTCATAGTCATCGATACCGACATTTCTTGTAGTGGAATTTGATCAAACAACACTTTCATGTCCTCCACTGTGTCGATGGCTACACCCGCTTTTCCAACGTCTCCAACCACACGTTCGTGATCGGAATCATAGCCTCTGTGCGTAGGGAGATCAAAAGCAATGGAAAGTCCTTTTTGACCCGCGGCTAAATTGCGTCGGTAAAAAGCATTGCTCTCTTCGGCAGTAGAAAAGCCCGCATATTGGCGAATGGTCCACGGTCTACGCACATACATTGTAGCATAAGGGCCGCGTAAGTTAGGAGCAAAGCCAGCCCCAAAGTCCAAATGCTCTAAGGTTTCAATATCTTTTTCAGAATAGGTAGGCGGAATCGTAATGCCTTCCGCTGTTAGGAAAGGTTCGGGACTAGGAATACTAGCACTTTTTGCGGAATGGTTTAAGGTAATATGTTGAAGGTCTTTTCTTTTCATGGCTGAATAGTAATGGTGAAACGTTTTGGTTAGAATAAGCTTACTCTGTGGCGAGTCGTTCTTGTTCGATTTTTTCGGCCAAACGTTTTTCGATTATCGGGGTAATCAGTGTTTTTCGTGGATTGATTTTTACAAAAGGAAACAATTCCAAATCGTGTTTCATCCGATCCGCTGGGTTAGGGTGCTTATTGGTTCCCAATAATATTTTTTTACCAGTATCAAATAAAGCTTGTTCCTTGTCTGCGCTTTCTTGGATTTTTCTTTTGATGATGCCTTCTTTCAACTGCTTTAAGAAACCACCATTTTTTTCGATGTCTTTAAACAATTGAAGTCCTTTTTCTGCCAATTGTTGTGTAATGCTTTCTATGTAATAACTTCCGTCGGCAGGATTGTTTACTTTGTCGAAATACGATTCGTTTTTCAAAATCAACAATTGATTTCTTGCAATACGATCTCCAAATTCGTTGTCTTTGTGGTACAAGGCGTCATAAGGTAAATTAGCCACTGCATCTGCTCCTCCCAAAATGGCGCTCATGCATTCTGTTGTGGTTCGTAGCATATTGACATTGTAGTCGTAAATTGTTTTGTTTCTTTTAGTTGGAGTGGCTAGAATATGACAATCGATATCCAATTCATAGGCATTGGATACAATTTCAAAAAGTTGACGAATGGCTCTTAACTTTGCAATTTCAAAAAAGTAGTTGCTTCCTACAGCGACTTGAAACACTACGCTTTTTTTACAGTTTGGAATATGGTTGAAGTATTCATTGGCTTGTGCTAAACCATAGGCTATTTCCTGAACCATATTGGCTCCTGCATTTTGATACAAGCCCATATTGACACTCAATAATGAGCAATTTTGGGTGCTGTTAAAAAGCAATTTGAGGGTTTCGAAATTGTCTTTTTCAGGCGTTGAGAACCAATTACCGTCTTGCGCTAATTGTCCGATAGGATCTAATAAGCAGAAAATCTTAGCTTCTTTTTCTTTGGCAATTTGGTCGATTTTTTTAACGAAATCGATTGAAAGAAATTGGAAATGAAAATATAGGGTTGTTGTAGCTAAAGGAAGTGCTACAAGTAATTTTTCTATAGCGATGTTTTCATTTGGAATTGTAAATCGGAGACTCGTAGCGCCACGTTGTATCGTATCTAAAGCTCTTTCTATCGATTTGTCTAAATCGTGTACAAAGATGTTTTGGCAAATGGTAAACGCTGTTGCTTGGGTGCTAACGTTAGTGCTACCTTTTAAATCTTCTTTGTCGTAAAATGGTTTTACTTTTATTTCCTCTGAGGAATTCCAAATCACCGTTTCGTTGTAATCGGCACCTTTGAGTTCAAATTGGATTTTTTGTTTCCACTGTTTAGCCGAAACTGGATTGAAATCTTCAAATAGATTTTGCGCCATTGTAGTTGTATTAGTTGGTGTCGTTTTTAGTAATGCTATCGCCTTCAAATTCTATGATATAGATGTCCTCGCTATCTTTTTTCATATAGTATTTCTCGCGAGCATATTTTTCTATTTGTTCAGAATTATGCAATTGTTGGATATTTTGTTTATCCTTTTTTATTTCTTCTTGGTAGTATTTTTTATTTTCTTCTAATTGCTGAATGTCTTCGTCTAGAATTCTGTGATCAAAATAGGAGTAATTGTCTAGGAAAGTCATCCAAACTATAAACGATAAGGAAACCCAGATGTATTTGTTGCTGAGTAATTTGAACCATTTTTTATCTTTATAGGGATTGTTCATTGCTAGTGTTTGGGATATAAGTTGTTGGTTTACAATATGCGTTGGTTGATAACCGCTCGAACTACATCAATGGCTACGGTGTTGAACTTGTCATTAGGGATAATGATGTCGGCGTAGGCTTTGGTTGGTTCTATGAATTGTTCGTGCATAGGTTTGAGCGTGTGTTGGTAACGACTCAATACTTCTTCCATATCACGACCTCTTTCTGATATATCACGGCGTAATCTACGAATTAATCGCTCATCAGAATCTGCATGAACATAAACTTTGATGTCAAATAAATCACGCAATTCAGGATTGGTAAATATTAAAATACCTTCTACAATCATCACTTTTCGTGGGTGAGTCACTATGGTGTCGTCGGTTCTGTTGTGTTTGATGAACGAGTAAACAGGTTGATTAATGATATTGCCTTGTTTTAGTTCTTTTAGATGGGCTACTAAAAGTTCAAAGTCGATGGCTCTAGGATGATCAAAGTTAATGTTAGAACGTTCCTCATAACTCATGTTTTTGTTCTCTTTGTAATAAGAATCTTGAGAGATGATACCTACTTCAGCATCAGGTAGTTCGTTCATGATTTGATGTACTACTGTTGTTTTTCCACTTCCGGTTCCTCCCGCAATTCCTATGATGAGCATACTAACTTTAATTTTAAATTTTGTTACAAAAATAAGAATTAAAAGAGATACCTATTTGTTTTTGTGGACTATTTTTAATCGGCCTGCGATTGAGTAGATTAGGTTTGGTTTTTGAAAGCTAAGATGTTCTTTGTCTGTTTTTAGCCCCGGGAGGAGTGGCATCCTTTGCTGCCGGGGTTCGGCAGTAAAGATAGAGCGGATCACGGGACGATGTTTCCTGATAAGCCTATTTTTCCTGCTCCTATTTGAAACAATAACAATAGGTGTGTTGTTGTATTTACATTTTATGCAAAATAAAAATAGTAGGACGCTTGTGTAGGTCTACTTTTTCTTTTTTCCAAGCCGCTATTTTTTTGGTTTTGATGTATTCGGTAGGTAGGGTGATATCGGTCGCTACGCAAAGATGGGTTTCGGGATGTAGGATTTGAATTAAATCTTCGAGTAGTTTGTTGTTGCGATAAGGTGTTTCGATGAAAATTTGCGATTGGTTTTTGTCGAAAGATAATTTTTCTAAAAACTTCAAGGCAGATTTTTTCTCTTCTTTTTCGATAGGTAGATAGCCGTTGAAGGTGAAGCTTTGTCCGTTCATCCCAGAAGCCATAAGGGCTAGTAGGATAGAGGAAGGACCTACCAATGGAATGACTTGTATGCCTTTGTCGTGTGCGATTTTTACAATGACAGCTCCGGGATCGGCTACGCCAGGGCAACCAGCTTCGCTCATTAATCCCATGTTTTTTCCTTCAAGCAGGGGTTGAATCATAGCCAAATGTTCTTTGTTTTCGGTATGCTTGTTTAGGGTAAAAAGCACCAACTCGGATTGCTTTTTTTCAGGCTGTACTATTTTAATTGATTTTCGGGCTGTTTTTTCGTTTTCTACGATGTAATGGTCAATAAAATCGATACTTCTTTTGATGGTTTGTGGCAAGACATCCATAGGGTCGCAATCACCCATAGTGGTTGGAATTAAGTAGAGTTTGCCTAGTGAAAGATTTGGTTTCATTTAGTGGTTTTCTTTGTTTATTCTTTTGAATACCTCGTTAACTGTAATTTGCATTTCTGAAAACAGTGGACTTTTAATTATTTGCCCTTCAGAAAAGGGTTTTAATCCGATGTATTCTTCGTTTTGTAAGGTGTACACTAAAACAAAACGTTCTTCGGGTTCTACCATCCAATATTCTTTTACGCCACTTTCTTGGTATAAATTAAATTTGGTATCTACATCGTGCTTGCTGTTGTTGGGAGATAAAATCTCTACAATCAGGTCTGGTGCGCCGTTGCATCCTTTGTCGTCTAATTTGTTTTCGTCACAAATAATGCACAAATCGGGTTGCACTACAGTAGTGTCTTTTTTTGAAGATTTAATCGGAAGTCTTACGTCAAAAGGGGCAACAAAAACACTGCAAGGACGATTTTCGAAAAAGCTATAAATTTTCCAATTCAAGTTCTGTGAGATTGTTTGATGCTTTCTACTTGGAGCAGGACTCATTTTACATATAAATCCTCTGATCAGCTCAACTCGCTCTGAAAATTGCCATAGCAAATAATCGGAATAGGTGTAAGTTTTTGTCAAATCTAAGTCAGAAAATTTTTTTACTACTGGCATGTTCTGCGTTTTTCACAAAGTTATAAAACTATCTGAACTTGTTTATAAATTTTTGTAATTGAGTAATAATAACAGCTGTGTTTTTTACCCTTTTATTTTCAATAAAGATGTGAGTAGTATGTTTATCCAATAAGCAGGAATTCTTGTTGTATTTAGGAGTGTTTCTCAATGATTTTTTTGGCAATCACATCGCAAACTTCGTCTAGCATTTGATATACATTTTCAAAACCATTGGCTAAACCGTAGTATGGATCGGGTACATCGACATTTTCTCCTGGAAATAATTCGTTCAAAATCATTTGAACTTTGTTTTTCTGGGTGTCGTTTTTTGCCATTTCAATCACAGTGTCATAATTGGAGGCATCCATTACATAGATATAATCGAAGGTATCGAAATCTTTTGTGTTAAATTGTCTTCCTTTTTGGTGAGCAATCGAGAGGTTATGGTGCTCTGCTACTGCGATGGAACGTTTGTCTGGTGAATGGCCAATGTGCCAAGAGCCTGTTCCTGCAGAATCAACAAAAAATTGATCCCCTGGTAGTTTTGAGGCTAATATTCCTTCTGCCAAGGGAGAACGGCAAATATTGCCTAAACATACCATTAAAATCTTTACAGGCATAATCCGCGTTTATAGCGTTAATTTAGAATTGATATCGTCCACAAATTTCTTGAATTGTTTGTCTGTGGCTACTAAGTTGTCTACCGTTTTACAAGCATGTAAAACTGTAGCGTGATCGCGATCTCCTATTTGTGAACCAATATTCGCTAGTGAGGCTTTAGTGAATTTTTTAGCAAAAAACATGGCTAATTGCCGGGCTTGAACCACGTGTCTTTTTCTGGTTTTAGATTGTAGGGTTTCTAGATCCAATTGGAAATAATCGGAAACAATTTTTTGTATGTAATCGATGGAAATTTCTCTTTTAACGTTTTTGACAAATTTCTCTACCACATTTTTGGCCAACTCAATGGTTACTTCTTTTTTGTTGAAAGAAGATTGGGCGATTAACGAAATGATAGCACCTTCTAATTCACGAACGTTTGACTTGATATTTCTAGCAACATACTCAATGATGTCATCAGGAATGTCAACACCGTCACGATACAAAATGTTTTTAAGGATCGAAATTCTAGTTTCGTAATCTGGTTGGTGTAACTCAGCGGATAATCCCCATTTGAAACGCGACAATAAACGCTGTTCAATATCTTGCATATCAACAGGAGCTTTGTCTGAAGTCAAAATAACTTGCTTGCCGTTTTGGTGCAAATAGTTGAAGATATGAAAAAAGACATCCTGAGTTCCTGATTTTCCAGATAAAAACTGAACATCATCTATGATTAACACATCGATTAATTGATAGAAATGAATGAAGTCGTTACGGTTGTTTTTCTTAACCGAGTCGATATATTGTTGTGTGAAAATTTCGGCTGAAATGTATAAAACCGTTTTTTCAGGATATTTGTCTTTGATTTCAACACCAATAGCGTGTGCTAAGTGTGTTTTTCCTAATCCAACGCCACCAAATATTAGTAGCGGATTGAAAGAAGTTCCCCCCGGTTTGTTCGCTACAGCCATACCCGCAGAACGAGCCAGTCTATTTGAATCTCCCTCAAGGAAATTGTCAAAACTGTAATTAGGATTTAATTGAGATTCGATTTTTAAATTACGAATACCAGGAATAACAAAAGGATTTTTTAATTCTGGATTCAAATTTTTAATAGGAGCGTCCACTTCTTGTGGTTTCATAACTACACGATTGGCACTTGGTAACTGTTCTGTAAACGGTTGTTTGTTACCATATGTGTTCTCCATTTTAATTTTGTAAAGCAATTTAGCGTTCTTACCTAGTTCTTTGGTAAGGGCTACTTTTAATAATTTCACATAGTGTTCTTCTAGCCATTCGTAGAAAAATTTACTAGGTACTTGAATATATAAAGCATTGTCGGTTAGTTCAACTGATTTAATAGGCTCAAACCAAGTTTTGTAAGCTTGCTCTTGGATGTTGTCCTTTATAAAAGATAAACAGTTTTCCCATACCGATTGTGCAGTTTTATTCATAGATTTGGCGAAATTATTTTAACTTTAGTTGTTTTTTTTGAATAAAAAAACGTGTTTTTTTGTGTGTTTTTTGGGTTAACAAAAGTGTGAATAATTTTTTGTATAAAAAAATATATTGAACAATTATTTTAGAAAAAAATGTCGTAAATGGCATTTCAAAATTTAATTTTTTTAAAGCATTATTAATGAAAGATCATCAAGTTCAAGTACGTGTTCGGTATTCCGAAACCGATCAAATGGGAGTCGTTTATCATGGAAATTATATTCCTTATTTTGAAATTGGAAGAGTGGAATGGCTCAGAAATAAAGGGGTTTCCTATAAAGTTATGGAAGAAAACGGAATTGCGCTCCCTATTGTTTCTATGAATATTAATTACAAAAAATCGGCACGCTATGATGATTTGCTGACCGTCCACACGCGTTTCAAAAGTCAGACGTCTGTGAAGATAGATTTTGATTGCGCAATTTATAATGAAGCACAAGAGTTATTAACAACTGCCGAATTTGTGTTAGTTTTTGTGTCCTTAAAAACGGGTCGTCCAGTCGCTCCTCCAGATTATATTTTGGATTTGTTGAAAACCATAGATTAACGACAGAAATCATCGACGAAAAGCGGTATTCTACATTTTTTTTTCGATTTGAATCTCAAACATGTTTTCAAAAATGCCGAATACCATTTCGGCATTTTTTTTTCGAATACAACACTCAATTTTGCCAATTGGTAAATTCGTTTCGGCATCAATTTCCATTTCTTGATTCACAATTTGAAGTTGCTTTTCTTTAATAACGCGCATGACTTTGTTCATGTTCTTATAATCGAAAGTGATTTCGAAAAAAACATCAATAGTTTTCTCCACAATTTCACTCGATTCTATCGCTAATTGAGCGGTTGTTTTGTAGGCTGCAATCAATCCGCCCACTCCCAATTTGGTGCCGCCAAAGATGCGAACCACTACAATTAATGTATTCGTTAAACCAAATGATTGAATTTGCCCATAGATTGGCGTGCCCGCCGTATTACTCGGTTCTCCATCGTCATTGGCTCTAAAAACCACCGATTCAGTCCCGATTTGATACGCATAGCAATAATGCACCGCATGCGGATGTTCTTTTTTAAGTATTTCAATAATGGGTTTTACTTCCTCCTCGCTACTAATCGGAAAAGTGTAGCCAAAAAACTTACTGTTTTTCTCCTTAAATAGTATGGGTTCGTTGGGTGCAGCAATAGTTTGATACGTATCTTTCATTAGGTGTATTCCTTCCAAAAGGATATTTTGATGCAAAAATAGCTTTTTTTGGAGCCCAACCCAAGGCATTTTTAGTAGGCATGGGTTCCCGCTATCTGCTATATCTTTTTTTATACCCTTGTCGGATTTCTTACTAACTGGTCAAGGGTATAAAAAAAGGATGCCGCTGCTATCGGGGCTAAAGGAGGAGCAGTTGGCTTTTTTGGATACATTTTTTAACCTTTTATTCCAAGCTGTTCTTTTCAAATAGATCCACAACATCTTCTTTACCAACTTGCAGATTCCAAACTTGAAGTCCGAGAGCTTGAGCTGCATCAGTGTTTTCTTTTTTATCGTCTACAAACAAGGTTCTTTTGGGTGACAAATCATTTTGTTGCAAAACGTGCAAATAAATTTCGGTATCCGGTTTTCGCATGCCTACTTCAAAAGAAAAATACACTTTTTCAAAGCATTGGTAAAAAGCCCCATAAAATGAACTTCCCGTTTTTTGCTCAAAAGTGTCAATATGAATCGCGTCGGTATTGCTCAACAAAAACAAGCGGTATTTTTGTGATAATAATTGTAAGAATTCTAAACGATACAGGGGAAAATCAAGTAAAACTGCATTCCAAGCCGCAAGAATTTCTTCGTGGCTCGCATTGGGAATTTGTTTTTGAAAACCGTTTAAAAAAGCTTCTCGGGTACAATCGCCTTTTTCAAAAGCGATGTTTAGAGCGTCCAATTCTTCATTCCATGCTTTGAGACCCAAATCCTGTAATTGATCTTGCGTGGCTTGCTTGTCTAGATTGATAAATACATCTCCAAAATCAAAAATGATGGCATTAATCATGATTTCTAAGTATTAAAAGTTCGTCTGTTGCAATTCTTAATTTAATTGGATTCTCTTTTTGGAGTATTGGTGCTTTTGTTCCAGAATGAAAAGAAATTACTCCAATAAAAATCCGTGCTTCATCCCACAAATTCAAATCAATAAAATGCTGAATGGTAGTGGTGCCACCTTCAATAATTACAGATTGAAGACGGTGCTCATATAACCTTTGCAGGAGTTGTGGTACAATGTTTTGATTGAAATCTAGGATTTCAAAAGTACAATTCTCCTTGTTTTCATTGTGTTTATTTGTTGTGAAAATCAGTGTAGGAACACTTTGGTCCAGAACAAAACTGTCCTCTGGTATGCGTCCTTCTTTGTCAATAATTATTCTTGTAGGATTTTGACCAAACCAATTTCTAGTGTCTAACTTTGGATTATCTGCAAGCACCGTTTGTGTTCCTACCAAAATCGCCTGTTCTTCGCTACGCCATTTGTGCGCTAATTGTAGCGAATAGGTATTGGTAATCCAAATTGGGGCTCGTTCGTGATTCGGTTTTGGTGATGGAGCGATAAAGCCATCTTGGCTCTCGGCCCATTTTAGGATAATGTAGGGACGTTTTTGGTTGTGAAACGTAAAAAAACGTTTGTTGAGTTCTTGGCATTCTTTTTCAAGCACACCAACGGTCACTTCAATGCCAGCATTTTTCAATCGTTCTATACCTTTACCTGCTACTTGATGGTTAGGATCTACCGTTCCAATAACCACTCTAGGAATTTCATTTCGAACAATCAAATCAGCACAAGGTGGTGTTTTTCCAAAATGACTGCAAGGTTCAAGACTAACATAAATAGTAGCGTCTTTTAATTGCGATTTGTCTTTTACCGAATTAATGGCGTGCACTTCTGCGTGAGGTTCTCCTGCTTTTTTGTGCCAACCTTCGCCAATTATTTTTCCGTTGGCTACAATTACGCTTCCTACCATAGGGTTAGGATACGTTGTGCCTAAGCCATTTTTGGCTAGTTCGATACAGCGTTTTATATAAGTTTCATGTGTGTTCACTATGCAAAAGTACTATTTTTTGGGAGTTAGATTTCGTTTTCTTTGAGTAAGACGTTCGCTTTTATGTGTAATGGCCACGAATTACAATAAGTAAACACAAATTTCAAAGTATTTTAATTTGCTGCTCCTTTTCAAGTCACACATTCTTTAAGCCCTAATTATTTGTGTGATTTTATTCCAATTTAGATTGTATTCAAGCTGTAATTTGTGAATTCATGGTTGCTTTTATAAAAGCGAATGCCTTACTAGTTTTGCTAATTTGTCAATTAACAATGCTATTTTTGTCACATTAACTTCAGAGATATACTATATGACATCTTGGACTATTAGAAAAATTGAAAAGAAAGACAATCCTGCCGTGGCCCAGTTAATACGAGCTGTTTTTGATGAATTAGAAATTCCAAAAGTAGGCACCGCTTACGAAGACCATTATTTGGATTTGATGTTTGAGGAATATAACAAGCCACGTTCTGTTTATTTTGTGGTGGAGCAAGAGGGCGAAGTAGTTGGTTGTGCGGGAGTGGCACCTCTGGCTAATGAAAAAGAAACCATTTGTGAATTGCAAAAAATGTACTTTTTGCCAGCCACTCGAGGAAAAGGAATTGGAAGCGAAATGATGGCTATTTGTTTGCAAGCCGCTAAAGGCTTTGGTTTTGAGAAATGCTATCTCGAAACGATGCCCTTTATGCATTCCGCTCAAAAGTTGTATAAGAAAACAGGTTTTGAGTACTTGTGTAGTGCTATGGGTAATACAGGTCATAGCAGTTGTCCGGTTTGGATGCTGAAAGATTTGTAAATTCTCCAATTAATTCAATACGTATTACTGTTAATTATGACAATAAGAGCCTACAGAACTCATTTTATTCAGGAACTTTCTTCTATTTATGAGGAAGGCGAGGTCGAAAGTTTTTTCTATTTGATTTTGGAAGCCAAGCACCAGCTCAAAAGAATCGATTTGGCGTTACAACCCGATTTGATTTTTTCGGAGGTGGAACTCGTGGTTTGGAACAGCATTTTAGAAGATTTAAAAAAAGAAATCCCGATACAGTACCTTTTAGGAAAAACCAGTTTTTATGGATTGGATTTTGAAGTCAATGAAAACGTGTTGATTCCACGACCCGAAACCGAAGAGTTAGTAGAATGGATTCTTGAGGATTGTGACAAAACAGATACAATAGCAGAATTTTCAATTCTTGATATAGGAACAGGAAGTGGCTGCATTCCGATTAGTTTGAAAAAGCAGTTGTCAGTGGCCAAAGTTTCGGCTATTGATGTTTCGGAAAAGGCTTTGGAAGTGGCTAAGGGTAATGCGAAGTTAAATGGAGTAGAAGTGCATTTTATACTGCAAAACATTTTGGAAACAACCGATTTGTTGGAAAGCTATGACGTCATTGTTTCGAATCCGCCCTATGTTCGGAATTTAGAAAAGCAGGAAATCAAGAACAATGTGTTGGAATATGAACCTCATTTGGCTTTGTTTGTAGCCGATGATGATGCCTTGATTTTTTATAGAAAAATTGGGGAGTTAGCATTAAAAAGTTTGCGTCCCAACGGGAAATTGTTTTTTGAAATCAATCAGTATTTGGGTAAGGAAACGGTTGATTTGTTAAAAGATTTAGGTTTTCAAAACGTGGAATTGAAAAAAGACATTTATGGAAATGATAGGATGATTTTGGCATTGAAATAAGTTTTCAGACGGCAGAAAGCAGAAGGCAGACTTTAGAAAATAGACGGCTGATTTTAGATTTCAGACGGCAGGTCTTTTAGATTGAAGATTTTAGACGCAGAAAGCAGAAGGCAGATTTCAGAAAATAGACGGCAGGTCTTTTAGATTAAAGATTTCAGAAGGCAGATCTCAGAAGTTAGAAAGCGGACAGTTGATTTCAGAAATAAGATTTCAAATTCTATTTTTAACCATAGATCTATCTAATCTATGCCTTCTGCTATCTTCTATCTTCTGTCAAAAGTCTATTTTTTGCTTTTTTAAGTAAACTTATCAGGATTGTTGATCATATAGTTTATTAGTCTTCCTACTTCTAAACTTTTTTGAGTTAAGTCTGTAAATAAATTCTCTGAAATATATTCACAAGCTAAAGCGTATTGTAACCATGATTGTGTTTCAGCATTCTCTGCGTCACTATCGGTTAGTTTTAATATAAAATGCTTTTCGTATCTTATTTTTCTAGAGGCTTCGGCAATATTAGCAGATACACTTCTCGAAGATCGTCTAATTTGATCTGTTAAAGAATATTTTTCTTCGATTGGAAATGTTTTTGTCATTTTAAAAATCATCATAGATAACTCAAATGACTTTTTGTAGGCTAACAATTCTTGAAACTTCATTTTAAATGTTTAAAGTGATTGCTTTTTAAATTTTGATATATTCTAAACTGTTTTAGTTTTGATTTTACAAAAACTGATTTCTTCAATCTGCCTTCTGCTATCTTGAATCTGCTATCTTGAATCTGCTATCTTGAATCTGCTTTCTGCCTTCTTCTTTCTGCCTTCTTCTTTCTGCCTTCTTCTTTCTGCCTTCTTCTTTCTGCCTTCTTCTTTCTGCCTTCTTGAATCTCTCTTCTAAAAATCTCTTTTCAAACAACTACTCATATCGCAATGCTTCAATTGGGTCGAGTTTGGAAGCTTTTATCGCGGGATACAATCCAGAAACAATGGCGACCATAAAACTAGTAGCAAAAGCGGCTAAGATGGCGCCCCACGGAATAACGAAAGCAAAATCCATTGCGCTCGCGATACCAAAACCGATTAAGATTCCGAAAAAGATTCCGACAAGCCCGCCGATTTGACCAATTAGCAAGGTTTCGATAAAAAACTGAATTGCCACGGTCGATTTCTTGGCGCCTAAGGCTTTTCGAACGCCAATTTCTCGGGTTCTTTCGGTTACCGAAACAATCATAATATTCATTAAAGCGATGGAAGAACCAAAAATGGTAATCACCCCGATGAGCCAAGCAGCTAAACCTAAATATTGAGTGATGCCTAAAATACGGTTGATTAAATCATCGCTGCGCACTACGCCAAAGTTGTTGTCTTTTACTGGGCTTAATTTTCGCACGCGACGCATTACGCTAGTGGCGTTGTCTACGGCTTGGTCTAATAATTCTTTTTTTCCCACCATTACGCTCAAACTGTAATTGATGTTCGGGGCACTAAAGAGCGAACGCGCTACTTGAATCGGAATCAACACGCGCAAATCCTGACTGTTGCCAAAAGTGGAACCTTTTTCTTTGAGCACGCCAATGACTCTGAATTTGGCTCCGCGAATCGAAATGACTTTGTCGATAGGATTGACGTCTTTCAAAAGGCCTTTCTCAAAATCCGAACCTACGATACACACAAAGGCATTGTTGGCAATATCAAAACTCGTAAAATTTCGTCCCGCACTAAAATCCAATCCCGAATTCACCGCATACATTTCGTCTACGCCTACGATTTTGTTTTCGGGGTCTGTTTTGGTGTTCAGGTATTTTACTTCGGCGGCCGAGCTTGCGGTAAACGAAATAGAAGTCTCGGTAAAAGGATATTTGTATTTGTTTCTAAACGCCACGGCATCTGGGTAAGAGATAATCGGGTTGATGATTTCTCGTTCGCCGCCGCCACGGTTTCGCGTCGTATTTTCGTATTGATTGATGTTGAAAGTATTGGCACCCATCGAGGCAAAATCCGACGAAATTTGATTTTCTAAGGCCGCCACCACGGTCAAAATTCCCACCAAAGCCGTGATTCCAATAGCAATAATCAGTACCGTAAGAATGGTACGCAGCAATTGCGTTTTGATTGAACCCAACGCAATTTTAATATTTTCTTTGAATAATTTTAGCATCATACAAGTTTGTCACGAAAATACAATTTTTGTTACAAGTTTGGTTTTCAAAAATCACTAAATTTCAAATCCACAAGCCTTCTATTTTTTTTAAAACCATATAATGCATATAAGAGCATTTAAGTTTTTCTTTCCGAACTTGGCTGACATCTTTGTGTCTTTTGCAGTTAAATTTTATAGCTTCAATAAAAACTCCAATGACTTATATTTTTAGCAGTTTTGCGAACCTTGCGGTTAAATTTCATTAATAAAAAGTTTCACTTTAGTGCAACTTGACTATATTTGTATATTATGGATAAGCGAATATGAAAACGAAAAATAATAATCTAAAAACACTTGACCAGTTTAAAGACAAACATTACGGAAAAATTGGAACTGCAGAAAGAGACCAATTGGATGCTGGATATGAGAATTTTAAAATTGGCGCATTGATTTATGAAGCTAGGGTTCAAAAAGGTCTGACACAGGAAGAACTTGCTGAAAAAGCTGGAACTACAAAATCCTATATCTCTAAGATTGAAAACAATGTTAAAGAAGTTAGATTTTCAACGCTACAAAAAATTGTTGAGCTAGGTTTAGGCGGACATTTGGAACTATCAATTAAATTGTAGGGATTCAAAAGAAACACCTAATAATTGTTACAACGTATTTCGCTAATTGGCTTAATGAGAAGTTGGTTTTGTATTTGTTTAGGTTTAGCAAACCTTGAATAAAGGATTTGCTTTGAACTTTAATGCAATTGCTAAAACCTTATGAATAATTACTAAAACCCACTAAAAAAAGGAAAATGGATTTAAAAAAAACATTTAATAATTTTCTTGAAGTTTTCAGAGAAAATTCCTCAATAATCATTGCAATCCCAACCATATTAGGTGGATTGTGGCAGGTTATCAGTCTTGTTTTGATTTCGCCAATTTTTCTTCGATTCTTTTCTTTGTCACAACTAATTTCGGATGGAATTTTTGTTGCCTTATTAATTATTATTGCTGTTGGAGTACCTTATATTATTGCATTAAGTATATCAACTCTTTTTGCAAAATACTCATCGAAAGTTAAACTGATACTTTCTGGCTTTTTTACTTTCATACTAATGCTATCGACCTATTTAGATATAAATGAAAAAAAATTCAACATTTTTGTATTGATGTTTTATTCCTATTCAATGTTTCAATATTATCTACTTAATTTTACCACCAATTATAGAGTTCATAATTTTACTAAGATTGAAAAGGTTATGATGTTTTTTATGATTTTTTCCGGTATTTATATTTCAATTTTTAGTGTGTTTAAAATAGGTTCAGAATTTTCTAGGTCATATAAAAATATCGAGAATATAAGATATATTGAATTAAAAATACATAAAAAATATCCACGTGCTAGGGTAGAATATTTTAATGATAAATATATATTCATTGAGAAAGATTCAATTTGTTTTTCAAAAACTTTTTTAATTGAGAAGTTCGATGTGTTGACAGAAACTAATTAACGGAAATAAATAATTGTATCTAGAAGCTTCTATTGATATAGGGAATTAGCTTTCACGCAGTATCAGAATGAAAATCGTTTAACGTAATTATGTGACTTATAATCTAGGGATTCTATAATCCAAGTAGATTGAATTTAGCTCAAAACAAAATGACACCATCAACCCTTACAAAAATACAATTCGACAACTTTGTTTGGATAGACATTTGCCAACCCAACAAAGAAAATCTAGATAAAATTGCCCAAGAATACCAGTTGGATTATTTTCAAATTAAAGATAGTTTGGAGCGAGGCCATTTGCCTAAATTTGAAAAGCAGCCCAATTATAATTTTTTAATTCTGAGGGCTTTTACACCGAGAATGGCTAGTAAAGCGACTACCATCAATGAATTGTCACATAAAATTGCCTTTTTTTACAACGGACACAAAATCATCACGATTCATCGCAGTCCGTTTGCGTTTTTGGAAACGGTAAAAAAAGACCACAAAACACCCGAAGAGATTTTGATTTATCTCATCCACAAAATGGTAGAAACCTATCAAGTACCTTTGAATGACTTTGACGAAAAAATCATTCAAATCGAAAAGACGATTTTCCTGCAAGATTATTCTAAAATCTCCTTGGAAGAACTGTATTTTTTGAAAGCGCAAACCCGTATCACCAAAAAACTATTGCAGATTTTTCAAAATGTCATTCACCAACTTGAAGTGAGTGAGTCCTCCAAAACCGCTTTGCAAGACATCAAAGACAAGCTACTGAGCTTGCTGCTCAATTATGACGAAGTGCTTGAAAATGCGAACAATTTACTGAATACCTATCTTTCTGTCAACGCACAAAAAAGCAATGATGTAATGAAATTGTTGACCATCTTTTCGGCTTTCTTTTTACCCTTAACTTTTATTGCAGGTATCTATGGAATGAACTTTGAAAATATGCCAGAACTACAATGGCCTTTGGGTTATTTTATGACCTTGGGCGTGATGGTGGTTATTGCTTTGGTAATCTATTTTTGGTTCAAAAGAAAACGCATTCTTTGATTTTGGGTGGTACCTTAAACTTTGTAGGTAATTAAAGAAGCAATAAAATAACCATATAAGGAATGTAAGGTCATATAAGATTAGAATAGAATTTACCGCTCCCTATTTGGCAAAAACCTCATTTTTATTCTTTAAATGAATAGGAATGGGCTTTAACCCATTCTGAAAAAGGAGTTTTGTATTGGGCTTTAGCCAAAATCTGCCACAATAATTTTTGCATATTTAAAAACTTATATGACCTTAAATGCCTTATATGGTTCAAAAATAAGATTGGTTTGTTGTAGAATAATAAAACCCACTTTTTTTGGATAGGATTTCTTTTAAAAAGTAAGATATTTGCAAACCTAATTGAAAATTCATTTTACAATGGCTTCAAAACCCAGTATACCCAAAGGAACGCGCGATTTTTCGCCAGCCGAAGTGGCCAAAAGACAATACATTATTCAAACGATAAAAAGCAATTTTGAGAAATTTGGCTTTCAACCTATAGAAACTCCATCCTTCGAGAACTCAGATACTTTGATGGGAAAATATGGCGAAGAAGGCGACCGCTTGATTTTTAAAATCTTGAATTCGGGCAACTTTTTTTATAATAGAAATAAAATAGAATTGCCCGAATCGCTAGCGAGTTTACAACAAAATTCGGCCGAAAAAATTACCCTAGAACAACGTATAGAATTGAATAAATTTACAAGCAAGATTTCCGAAAAAGCCTTGCGTTACGATTTGACCGTTCCTTTTGCGCGTTACGTGGTACAGCACCAAAGTGAAATCGAGTTTCCGTTCAAAAGATATCAAATTCAGCCTGTTTGGAGAGCCGATAACCCACAAAAAGGACGTTTCAGAGAATTTTTTCAATGCGATGCTGATGTGGTAGGTTCCAAATCATTATGGCAAGAAGTGGAGTTGGTACAATTGTATGACACCGTTTTTACAGCTTTGGGATTAACAGGTGTAACTATCAAAATCAATAATCGTAAAATTTTATCGGGAATTGCTGAGGTGATTGGCGCTTCGGAAAAGTTGATTGATTTTACCGTGGCATTGGATAAACTGGATAAGATTGGCGAAGACGGCGTTAAGAAAGAAATGATTGAAAAAGGCATTTCTGAAGAAGCGATTTCCAAAGTGCAACCGTTGTTTAGTTTTACAGGAACGATTGCTGAGAAAATCAATCAATTGTCACAATTGCTTTCTGCCTCAGTAGAAGGGATGAAAGGTGTGGAAGAATTGCAATTCATTTGCGAAAAAGTGACCCAACTCGGACTAGCTACTGCACAGTTGGATTTGGACGTGACTTTGGCAAGAGGACTGAATTATTATACAGGAGCTATTTTTGAAATCGCTCCACCTAAAACCGTTGCTATGGGTTCTATTGGCGGTGGCGGAAGATATGACGACTTAACAGGTATTTTTGGCTTAAAAAATATGAGTGGTGTGGGGATTTCTTTCGGCTTGGACCGAATTTATTTGGTAATCGAAGAATTGGGATTGTTCCCAGATACGGTTGCCGCTACGTCAAAAGCGTTGTTTGTGAATTACGGCGAAACCGAAGCTTTTGCAGCAATGCAAGCCATTCAGAAGTTAAGAGCCGAAGGCATTAAAGTAGAATTGTATCCCGATGCTGTCAAAATGGGGAAACAATTGCAATATGCTGACAAAAGAGGCATTCCGTTTGCAGTGATTATAGGGACACAAGAATTAGAATCGAGTACTTTTGCATTGAAGAATCTCGTTACAGGAGAACAAGTAGTCTTGGATTATGAAGGCTTACAACAACAATTGCAATAGTAAATTTGTCTAGTCCTGAAAAAGTGATACAGGATTAATAAAAAATAAAAGTACAATTTTAGACAGTAGCAAGCTCAGGTTTGCTACTGTTTTTTGTTTTATAGGTTCTCATTTTAATTTTGTTTTGGTGATGCATCTGATTTGGAGTAAGCATGTAATTAGAATAATGAGGTCTGAT